>NZ_CP062253.1:5537500-5875000 GCF_014863585.1 Pseudomonas gozinkensis
CCCCGTCCACCACCACACTCCACGGCTCGGTTTTCAACGAACCGGCATTGGCCGCCGGATCACCCTTATCGGTGCCGAACTCATAGAAGTTGTTGTAGTGGGTCGCGTCTTTGAAAGGTGTGATCGCCTCATCCTTGACGTTCACCCCTCCCCATTTGACAGAGGGCAATTTCTCGGCAAACCAGGCGGGCGCCTTTCCGGCTTCGACATCGGCATAGCGGGCAGCCTCTTCGGCACTGGCCCAGCGCGGCAGACTGCTCATGGCCAGACCGGCCGCGGTCGCTCCAAGCAATTGTCGGCGAGAGAGATAAATGGATTCAGGCGTGACGTCCGACTCATGGCAGTCGGACGCTTTGGGGACTTTGATCAGCATGGCAACTCCGCAGCTTTGGAGGACAGATGCACCATAGACTGCGGAGTATGAGGGAAATTACATCACTCGGCGTGTTTGTGACGACGAAGATGCAACAGATACTGCACCGGACCCGACGCGGCATAGGCGAGGAACACCAGCAGCAGAATGCGAGGCGGATCGCTGAACACCACGGCAAAGACCAGCACCACTGCAAGGATCGCCACGAAAGGCACGCGGCCCTTCAAGTCCAGCTCCTTGAAGCTGTTGTACTTGATGTTGCTGACCATCAGCATGCCGGCAGCCGCCACCATCAGCGCGACCAGGAATGACATCTTCGAACCCTGGATTCCGTAATCGCTGAACGCCCAGACAATCCCCGCAACCACACCGGCAGCAGCCGGGCTGGCCAGACCGATGAAGTAGCGCTTGTCGGCGGTACCCACCTGAGTGTTGAAGCGCGCCAGACGCAATGCCGCCCCCGCCACATAGATGAAGGCAACCATCCAGCCGACCTTGCCCATGTCACCCAGCGCCCAGCCGAAAGCCAGCAAAGCCGGAGCAACGCCGAAGGCAACCATGTCCGAAAGCGAGTCGTACTCGGCGCCGAACGCACTTTGCGTGTTGGTCATGCGCGCCACACGGCCGTCGAGACCGTCGAGCACCATGGCAACGAAGATCGCGATAGCCGCGAAAGCGAAATACTTGCTCGCATTCGCCGAGTCTCCGGCGCTCAACGCTGCCTGAGCGCTCATCGAGTTGATGATGGAATAGAACCCTGCGAACAGGTTCGCAGTGGTGAACAGATTCGGCAGAAGATAGATACCGCGATGCCGGACTTTACGGCCTTCTGCATCATGCCCTTCTTCGATGTGCTCATCGATGGGCAGCAGGCTTTCGGCGTCGGAAGCCTGGTTCGGCTCTTCGTGACGTTCGCTCATGGACAGTACCTTGCAACGGATTGGACATTTTCGACAGGTGTCTGGGACGACGGTTCGGCCACAAACGATGCAGCTTTATACCAGAACCGCCAGCCCATACGAAAAAACGCGGCCGAGGCCGCGTTTTTTCATACAAGGTTCGACGACTTAGTTTTTGGCTTTGTCGACGATCTTGTTGGCACCGATCCACGGCATCATGGAGCGCAGTTGCTCGCCGATGATTTCGATACCGTGAGCGGCGTTGTTACGACGCTTGGCGGTCATCGAAGGGTAGCCGGTTGCGCCTTCGCTGATGAACATTTTGGCGTATTCGCCGTCCTGAATACGTTTCAGGGCGTTGCGCATGGCCTGACGGGATTCGGCGTTGATCACTTCCGGACCGGTCACGTACTCGCCGTACTCAGCGTTGTTGGAGATCGAGTAGTTCATGTTGGCGATACCGCCTTCGTACATGAGGTCAACGATCAGTTTCAGTTCGTGCAGGCACTCGAAATAGGCCATTTCCGGCGCGTAGCCAGCTTCAACCAGCGTTTCGAAACCGGCTTTTACCAGTTCAACGGTACCGCCACACAGAACGGCTTGTTCGCCGAACAGGTCGGTTTCGGTCTCGTCCTTGAAGGTGGTTTCGATGATGCCGGTACGACCGCCACCCACACCGGCGGCGTAGGACAGCGCAACGTTCTTGGCGTTGCCCGAGGCGTCCTGGTAGATCGCGATCAGGTCAGGGATACCGCCGCCTTTCACGAACTCGGAACGTACGGTGTGGCCTGGGGCTTTCGGCGCGATCATGATCACGTCGAGGTCGGCACGCGGAACAACCTGGTTGTAGTGGATCGCAAAGCCGTGGGAGAAGGCCAGGGTGGCGCCTTTCTTGATGTTCGGCTCGATTTCGTTCTTGTACAGCTGGGACTGGAACTCGTCCGGGGTCAGGATCATGACCAGGTCGGCGCCGGCAACAGCGGCAGCCACGTCGGTCACTTTCAGGCCGTGGGCTTCAGCCTTGGCAACGGTAGCCGAACCTTTACGCAGACCGACGGTAACGTCGACACCGGAATCTTTCAGGTTGCACGCCTGGGCGTGGCCCTGGGAACCGTAACCGATGATGGCAACTTTCTTGCCCTGGATGATCGACAGGTCGCAGTCTTTATCGTAGAAAACTTTCATGAATTTCCCCTTTATATCCAGGCCGTTCAGGCCATTCGCTAATTTGGTTTAGATGCTGAGTACTTTGTCGCCGCGGGCAATACCGGTGACGCCGCTGCGGACGGTCTCCAGAATCGATGCGGTGCCGATGGACTGAATGAAGCTGTCGAGCTTGTCGCTGGTACCGGTCAGTTGAACGGTATACACGCTGGCGCTGACGTCGACGATCTGTCCACGGTAAATATCGGTGGTGCGTTTGATCTCGGCGCGCTGGGCGCCAGTGGCCTTGACCTTGACCAGCATCAGTTCGCGCTCGATGTGAGCGCTCTCCGACAGGTCCACCAGCTTGACCACTTCGATCAGCTTGTTCAGGTTTTTGGTGATCTGCTCGATGACTTCATCGTGGCCAACAGTGGTCAGCGTCAGACGCGACAGGGTCGGGTCTTCGGTTGGCGCCACGGTCAGGCTTTCGATGTTGTAGTTGCGCTGCGAGAACAGGCCGACTACGCGAGACAAAGCACCGGGTTCGTTTTCCAGAAGCAAGGAAATAATGTGCCGCATGATTAGGTACGCTCCGTCTTGCTCAGCCACATATCGCGCATGGAGCCGTCTTTGATCTGCATCGGGTAGACGTGCTCGCTGGTGTCGACCGAAATGTCGATCACGACCAGGCGATCCTTCAGGGCGAACGCTTCTTCCATCTTCGACTTCAAATCTTTCGATTCGGTGATGCGCACGCCGACGTGACCATAGGCTTCAGCCAGCTTGACGAAGTCAGGCAAGGATTCCATGTAGGAGTGCGAGTGACGGCTGCCGTAACTCATGTCCTGCCACTGACGAACCATGCCCAGAACACCGTTGTTCAGGATGACGATCTTGACCGGCAAACCGTATTGCAGGCAGGTCGACAGTTCCTGGATGTTCATCTGGATACTGCCTTCACCGGTGACGCACGCAACATCGGTGTCAGGGAAGCTCAGCGCGATACCCATCGCGGCCGGCAGACCGAAGCCCATCGTGCCCAGGCCACCGGAGTTGATCCAGCGGTTCGGCTTGTTGAACTTGTAGTACTGCGCAGCAAACATCTGGTGCTGGCCCACGTCGGAGGTCACAAAGGCGTCGCCCTTGGTCACTTCGCACAGGGTTTCGATCACGGTCTGTGGCTTGATCTTGCTGCCGTCGCCCTTGTCGTAAGGGAACAGGCCGCGATCACCGCGCCATTCATCAACCTGCTTCCACCAGCTGGCAACGGCTTCCTTGTTCGGGGTTTCGCCGATTTCCTTGAGGATCGCGACCATTTCGGTCAGGACGCTTTCCACCGGACCAACGATTGGCACGTCGGCCTTGATGGTCTTGGAAATCGAAGCCGGGTCGATGTCGATATGGATGATCTTGGCATTCGGGCAGAACTTCGGCGCGCCGTTGATCACGCGATCGTCGAAACGCGCACCGACTGCCAGGATCACGTCGGCATGGTGCATCGCCAGGTTGGCGGTGTAGCTGCCGTGCATGCCGAGCATGCCGATGAACTGACGATCAGTGCCAGGGTAGCCACCCAGGCCCATCAGAGTATTGGTCACCGGCAGGTTGAGCATTTGCGCCAGTTCGGTCAGCGGCGCGGAGCCGTTGCCGAGGATCACGCCACCGCCGGAGTACAGCACGGGACGCTTGGCCGCCAGGAGCATTTCTGCCGCCTTGCGGATTTGCCCGGAGTGACCGCGAACGGCCGGGCTGTAGGAACGCAGTTTGGCTTTCTTCGGGAAGATGTATTCGAACTTCTCGGCCGGGTTTGTCATGTCTTTCGGGATATCGACCACGACCGGGCCCGGACGACCGGATTGCGCCAGGTAGAAGGCCTTCTTCATGACTTCCGGGATTTCCGAAGCGTGCTTGATCATGAAGCTGTGCTTCACGATCGGCCGGGAGATACCGATCATGTCGGTTTCCTGGAACGCGTCGGTGCCGACCATGGTGCTTGGCACCTGACCGGAAATGATCACCATTGGAATCGAGTCCATATAGGCAGTGGCGATACCGGTGATGGCGTTTGTGGCGCCTGGACCGGAAGTCACCAATACCACGCCGGCTTTACCGGTGGCACGGGCGTAGCCGTCAGCCATATGGGTAGCCGCTTGTTCGTGACGAACCAGGATGTGGGTCACTTCCGGTTCTTTGAACAGGGCATCGTAAACATGAAGGAGAGCACCACCCGGGTACCCGTAGATATATTTGACGCCTTCGTCACGCAAAAAGCGGACGAGCATCTCACCGCCAGATAAAAGCTCCACGTTGTTCACCTCTAAAACGCCAGAATACCGTCCACAAAAAAGCGAACGGGTCTTAATAGGTTTACTTCTCGGCAGAGCATGAGCGACGGTGGTCGCCGACTACGTCAGCACTGACTGAGCAAGTATTGGGATCGTCCCAAGTGTTGCGGGCCTTTCCCACCCAGCGCGAGGTAACGCGTTGCGGGTGTAACAGGTCGACGCGGATATGCGCCTCATGATCTGCCGAGAGGGTCTGCTTCTGGCAGTCCCTGTACAGCGGACTTTGGATTCTTCTGTTTCGCCCTCTCCAAGTCAAGCCGTCAATGTGCTTAATTGTGGGTAAGCACATGAGAACGCAAGAAAAAACCTGGAAACCGCTACTCTGTTAGCTTCAATTGCGCAGTTTTGCCAAGGAATCAGCATGCGAACGCTTCTCCTGACTCTACTAATCAGCGCCAGCCCATGGTGCATGGCTGGTCAGATCTACAAATGGGTCGATGCCCAGGGCGTCACCCATTTCGATCAACAGCCACCACAAGGGCAGTCATCCACCGCCATGGAGTCGCCCTCCTCACCCGCGCCAAAACCGGCGCCATTACCAGGCGGCGGCGCGTTGGGCGATCAGAAAGCCATTGATGACACGGTCAAGAAGCAAGTGGCCGAGCAACAGAATCAACTCAAGGCATTTTGCGAACAGGCGCGGACGAATCTCGCGCAACTGCAGAACAATCCGCGCTTGAGGGAGGAAGTAGAGGGAGAATTGCGGCGGCTGAGCGACGACCAGCGCCAGCAACGTACTGCGGAGGCACAAAAACAGATTGCGGAAAACTGCCAGTAACCACTGGCAGTTTCCGGTTCATCGCGAAGCGGTGATCAGCAGGTCGAACTCTTTGAGCAAGACCTGAAGCTGCCGATCCTTGCCCTGCAGGTTGCGCTGGGCAAATACCATCTCGGCCATTTCCTGAATGCCCGAGGCATTGGGCAATGGCAGATCCTGTTCGAGGATCATCTTCATGCGCGGCAGGAAGATCCATTGCAGCCACTGCTCGAAATCGAGGGTGTCGACCGAAAACGGCTCGACACTGCTCAAGGCTTCAACCGAAGGCTGGACGTCATCCCACCAGCCCTGGGCGCGCAGTTCACGCTCGATCAACAGCAATTGATCGGCGACTTTGGAGAAACGACTGTCCATCACAGCGAAACCTTGGCCTTCTGACGGGCCAGAGTGGCGCCGGCGGAATCACCCTGTTTCTCACGTGCCTGGGCGATCAACTCCCACAGACTGGCCTGCAAGTCCGGACGACCATTGGCCATGGTCAGTGCACGACGAGCGGTCTGTTCGGCTTGTGGCGCATCGCCTTGGGCCATGCGCACCTGCGCCAGACGGTAGAGCACTTGCGGCTCGCGCGGCGCTACACGCTGGGCGCGCTCCAGACTGGAGGACGCACCGTTGAGGTCGCCACCGGCCTGCTGCTGTTGTGCAGTGGTCAACAGTGCCAGGACCGGGCCGTCCAGTTGTTCATCGGCAGACAGACCACCACTGCTGCTGCTGGCCGAAGGAATGCCGCTCGGCGTCGAAGGCATGCTGTAGCTGCCGGCGTTGATCGGCGCCGACTCGACCGGCGAAGGGTTGTACGGCCCCGGCGTGATGCCGCCAGACGCCGGGCCCGGAACGATCGGCGAGGTGCTGATCGGTGCCGAAGCCGCTGCGCCGCCCGGCACCATCACCACCACACCGGTATCGCCTTGCGGGATCGCCTGGGTCTGTGCCTGTGCAGGACGTTTCACCGTCGTTTGACGGAAACCGCCATTGGCCGAAATGCGCTCGCTGTTGGACACAGCGGTGCCGGAGTCCACAACCGGAATCGAACCACGCTGTACGGTGGAGCAGCCGCTGAGCAAAGCCACGGCGGTCACCGCTGGAATCAACCACTTGTTCACTTGAAACCCTCTTTGCTTAATTCATCCAGCCCTTGACCCAATCCATCACCGACTCGCCCGATGCCGGGCTTTCGCCCGCGCAGGAGGCGCCGGGTGGCGGTTCGCTGCCGCGAATATACGGCATCTGCACGGCGCCCGGACAGTTGGCATCGGAGCCCTGGCCGGTACGCGAATCGACCCAGGCCTGCACCACGTTGTCCGGCTGCGGCATGTCCAGCGGCAGCGGATCGGCCTTGCGCATGAAACTGGTCCAGACCTGCAATGCACCGGTGGCCCCGGTGAACGGCGTCTTGCCGTTGTCGTCACGGCCAAGCCAGACCACCGCCAGCAGATCCTGACTGAAGCCGGCGAACCAGCTGTCGCGCGAATCGTTACTGGTACCGGTCTTGCCCGCCAGTGTCAGGGTCCTTGGCAACACGTTATAAACCGAACTGCCGGTACCTTCACGCATGACCCGCTGCATGGCGTTCTGGATCAGGTAGATCGAGGCCGGATCAAAACGCTGCTCGATCTGGAACGGATAACGCTTGAGCGGCTCGCCGTCGGCAGTCAGCACGCTGCGGATCCCGCGCATCGGCGTATTGAAGCCACCGTTGGCCAGGGTCTGGTACATGGTCGCGACTTCGATCGGGGTCATGCCGCCAGCGCCGAGCAGCATCGACGGGAACGCTGGGAACTCGCGGGTCACGCCCAGGCGGCCCAAGGTCTTGAGGACATTCGGAACGCCGACCGCCAGCCCCAGACGCGAGGTCGACAGGTTGTAGGAATGTGCCAGCCCCTGATACAGGAATACCGTACCGTGGGAGCGACGGTCGTAGTTCTGCGGTTTCCAGACCTGCCCGTCCGCACCTTTGATTGAAAGCGGGTCGTCCGACAGCCAACTGGTCAGCGTGTACTGGCTCGGTTTCTCCAGTGCCGTGAGATAAACCGCCGGCTTGATCAGCGAGCCGATCGGCCGCACGGCATCCAGTGCCCGGTTGAACCCGGCAAAACTCGCCTGACGGCTGCCGATCATGGCCTGAACTTCACCGGTTTCCGGATTGGTCACGACCATCGCCGCTTCCACATCGTCGGAACCCTTGCGACCCGACAGGCGCTTGAAGGTGTCGTTGACCGAGGCTTCGGCTTTCATCTGCAGGATCGGATCGAAACTGGTGAAGATCCGCAGGCCTTCTTCGGTCAAGTCTTCGTCGCGGTAATCTTCACGCAATTGGCGCTTGACCAGATCGATGAAGCCCGGGAAAGAACTGTCGGCCAATTTGCCGCGCGTGGTCACGCCCAGAGGCATTTTCTTCGCAGCGGCTACCTGTTCGGCGGAAGCGACACCTTGCTGCTCAAGCACGTCTAGCACCAGATTGCGTCGTTCCAGCGCCCGCTCCGGGTTGCGACGCGGGTTGTAATAAGACGGACCTTTGACCATGCCGACCAACAGCGCGACCTGATGCAGCTTCAACTCGGACAAGGGCTGGGCGAAGAAGAACTGGCTCGCCAGACCAAAACCATGCACCGCGCGCTGGCCGTCCTGCCCGACAAAGACTTCGTTGAGGTAAGCCTCAAGGATTTCCTTTTTGTCGTAATGCAGCTCCAGCAGCATCGCCATCATCGCTTCGGTGAGCTTGCGGGTCAGGCTGCGCTCATTGGTGAGGTAGAAGTTCTTGACCAGTTGCTGGGTCAGCGTACTGCCGCCCTGAGTCATCTTGCCGCCCGAGGTGTTGACCCAGACTGCGCGGGCAATCGATTTCGGAGACACGCCCCAGTGGCTGTAGAAATCCCGGTCTTCCACGGCGACCAGGGTTTCCAGCAGATACGGCGGTACCTGATCGAGCTTGATCAGAATCCGGTCTTCGAGGTTTTTCGGGTAGATACCGCCGATCATCAGCGGCTCCAGGCGTACCACGGAGAGCTTCGAACCGTTGGTCGCAGAAAGCTCGGCCACGTAATCGCCGGAAAAACGCACGCGCACCGGCTGCGGTTTCTCAAGGCCTTCGTAGAACTGGAAGCCTCGGGTATTCAGATCAACCGTGTTGCCATTGACCGCCGCTGCGCCGGGACCGTTGCTCACGGCTTCGCGGCGATAGCCCAGGGCATCGAGTTCGGTGAGGAAATCGTCCTTGCTCAGCTTCTGTCCGACGAACAGCTCGAGCGGGCGCGCGTACACCTTGGCCGGGATGGTCCAGCGCTTGCCGGAGAACTTCTCCTGCACCACCGCATCGAGGTAAACGGCGAAGCCGGCCAGCACCACAAGGCCGACCAGACTGAGTTTAAGGGCCCAGCCCAACCATGGGCGCAGGCCCCGGGAAGCTGGTTTTTTAGGGGTACGGGGGGATCGAGTACGAGTCATGGCGGCGGATTATACGCACTTTATTCATACTCAACAGGAGCGCTCCGAGGTTTGCGTCGGGCTGGCGAGCGGCCATAATGAGCGCCTTGAATTTTCCCCAGTCCCTGAAGGATCGTCCGTGAGCCAGTCCCTGATCGCTGCCCTGCAAAACCCGGCCCTCTACCCGCATCCCGTCGAAGGGTTCCAGGTCATCGAAACCCATATCTCGTGGGTACTGCTCACCGGTCCTTACGCCTATAAAGTGAAGAAGCCGGTGAATTTCGGCTTCCTTGATTTCACCGGCCTGGATTCCCGCGAACATTTCTGTGGTGAAGAGCTGCGCCTGAACCAGCGCCTGACCGAAGATTTGTATCTGGAAGTGATTCCAGTGACCGGCAGCGCCGAAGCCCCGCAACTGGGCGGCGACGGCCCGGCCATCGAATACGTGCTGAAAATGCGCCAGTTCCCGCAGACCGGCCTGCTCAGCACCCTGCAAGCCAACGGTGAGCTGACTACCGCACACATCGACGCGATGGCCGAACAGATCGCCCGCTTTCACCTCAACGCGCCGAAAGTCCCGGCCGAGCACGATGCCGGCACACCTGAAAGCGTCATGGCGCCGGTGCGCCAGAACTTCGAACAGATCCTGCCGTTCCTCAGCGACAAGAACGACCTGCTGCAGCTCGATGCCCTGCAAGCCTGGGCTGAAAGCAGCTTTGATCGCCTGAAACCGCTGTTCGCGCAGCGCAAGGCTGACGGTTTCACTCGCGAGTGCCACGGTGACATTCACCTGGGCAACGCCACGCTGATCGACGGCAAAGTCGTGATCTTCGACTGCATCGAATTCAACGAACCGTTCCGTTTCACCGACGTCTGGGCCGATACCGGCTTCCTGGCAATGGACCTGGAAGACCGTGGCCTGAAATCCCTTGCCCGTCGCTTCATCAGTCAATACCTGGAACTGACCGGCGACTATCAAGGCCTGGAAGTGCTGAACTTCTACAAGGCCTACCGCGCACTGGTGCGTGCGAAGGTTGCGCTGTTCAGCATGCCGGCCGACGCCACTCCGGTGCAGCGCGCGACTACACTGCGCCAGTACCGCAACTACGCCAACCTGGCGGAAAGCTACAGCACCATTCCTTCGCGTTTCATGGCAATTACCCACGGTGTGTCCGCTGTAGGCAAAAGCCATGTGGCCATGCGTCTGGTCGAAGCGCTGGGCGCGATCCGCCTGCGTTCCGATGTCGAGCGCAAGCGTCTGTTCGGCGAGCAAACCGTTGCCAATGATGTTCAGGCCGGGATCTACAGCGCCGATGCCAGCACTGCAACCTATGCCCGCCTGCATGAAATCGCCGAAGTGATCCTGCACGCAGGTTTCCCGGTGGTGATCGACGCCACTTACCTCAAGCGCGAGCAACGCGACAACGCCGCCAAGATCGCCGAAGCCACTGGCACGCCGTTCCTGATCCTCGACTGCAACGCTCCGCAGGCAGTGATCGAGAGCTGGCTGGCGATTCGTCAGGCAGACAAGAAGGATCCGTCCGACGCGACCCTCGCCGTGATCGAAGCACAACAGGCCAACCGCGAAGCCCTGACGCCGGAAGAAATCCTGCGCAGCAAACGCGTGCAGACCAACGAATCCGGCACCCTCGACACTGTTGTGGCGCAGATCCGCCAGCGCCTGCCAGGTCTGTAAGAAACTATTTCGGCCGTGAAGCCCTCGCTTGCTTCACGGCCGTCAAATAGTGGCACTATACTGGCGTCATAAAACCAACAGGTGATTTGACATGAGCCAGCCGAAACTTCTCGACACCCCGCTTTATGCCTTGCTGCACAAAGACGACATCACAGGCTTCAACAATGAACGGCCGAAAGACGGCCCGATCGACATGATCGGCGGCGACTTCCGCGGCCTCGACCTGCGTGAACTGAACGCCGATGGCGTGGATTTCCGGGACGCCTACTTCCGTTCCGCCGACCTGCGCGGCATCGACTTTCGCAACGCCTCGCTGGAAGGGGCGAGCCTGGCCCATGCGCAGATTTCCGGGGCCTACTTCCCGCCGGAACTGAGTGCCGACGAAATCCTGATGTCGATGAATTTCGGTACGCGCCTGCGCTATCGCACCCGCTGAGTCTTTAAAAAACTGAACCGTCCAGCGCCCCCGCTTTGCGCTGGACTGCGTGCTATGGGTCATTCGCTCTCGCCCTCCCATCCTGATTCATCAGCGGAAACTGGCGTTTCTTAGAAGCGTTTGCGTCGAATCCGACCAAACAACCACGCTTTTCCTACTGATGGCTACACTCCTGAGAAGATCGCCCACGCACCATTCGGCCGTCGCAAGGAGGCTTGATGAATGATGAACTGCAACACCTGAAGAATCTTGGCAAGACGTCGGCGCAATGGCTGCATGCCGTGGGCATCCACAGCGCCTCGGATCTGCGTCGCCTGGGCGCCGTGGATGCCTATCGGGCCGTGCGCACGCGCGGGTTCCGGGCGTCGAAGGTGTTGTTGTATGCGATCGAAGGGGCGTTAATGGATGTGCACTGGAACGACATTCCCGCCGAACGCAAGGATGCGCTGAACAAGCAACTGGAAGCCATTTCATCCCGCCACAAGAACTAACGGGCATAGACCGTCATGTACCTGCTCGGGGAACAATCGGCTCAGGCCGATGCATTGATCAACCACTTGCAGAGCTTGCCTGCGCAATGGCTTGAAGGCCTGGCGCCGTGCGGGCCGGCCCTGGAACTGGAAGCCAGGGATGATCTGTTGGCAAGTTTGCCGGACGAGCAGTTGTTCTTGCTGACGCAGGGTGTCATCACCGGCCGACTGGGTGGCCGTGGTCTGTTCTATTGGCATGAGGGAGATTTGATCGGTCTGCAACAGGGGTCGGAGTGGGCGGATTGCACGCTGCACACGGATTACCCGCTGACACTACTACCCTATCGTCGAAGCGATTTGTTTCAACATGTGTACGGCGAAACGTCGCGCTCTGAGCAGTTTGTGCGCTACCTGCTCGGGCAGATGGCGTTGCTGGCGCACGCAGTCGCCGAGTTCAAGCCGCGCGAGTTTCGCAGCACCAATGGTTTCAAGCGGGTTGAAGCCGGGGACGTTCTGATCCGCCAGGGTGATGACGCCGATCATGTGTTCGTGATTATCGAAGGGCACGCCGAAGCGTTTGTTAACGGGCACAAGGTAGGCGACGTGCCCAAGGATGAAATATTCGGCGCAATGGCTGTGTTCACAGGCGAACCGCGCAATGCCACGGTGATTGCCCGGGAAGCAAGCACCGTGATGCTGATTCCCGGCGATCAGTTTCTGACCATGACCCGCACCAATCCGAAAATCGCCCACAGCCTGATCGAAAGCATGGCGCGACGTATCGACCAGCTCAACAAGCAGCTAACAGCATTTGGCAGCCAGACCTGAGGCCCGCATTCACGGGGCGTTTACGCCATTGCCGGGACAAAAAGACAGAAATGGAAAAACAGCAGTTGACTTGGTAATGAGAATCGCTATGATTATCACAACTGGTCGCGAGATCAGTCGATATTCTGAAAAGCCCTTGGTTCGGACTCTCAGATTATCTCCTCATCAGGCTAATCACGGTTATTTGACCCGGTTTTTACCGGGTCTTTTTTTGCCTGTGGAAAAGTCATTGCTTGCCGAACTGTTTACGCATCTCGGCGCAATAATCCGGTTTCGGTGTGGCCGGGGTAAACCAGACATAATCAGCCATCGCCGCCGTAATCTGACTGCCCTGCTCCGCCAGCATCAGCACCGTCGGCGCGTCGGGCGCGCCCAGATCCAGCACATGCAGCGGCACACCCACATCCTTGCGCGCGTGATACGCACCCGCCAATAACAACGCAGGCGCGGGCGCCGCCAATAAACGCGAGGCCATTCGCCGATCCCGTTGTTGCTGAACGGCCAGCATCGCCGGCATCTGTGATGACGGCAGCAAGCCGCAGTGAGAATCGCCGATCTGCGCCAACAGCGTCTCTTTCACAGATTTGGCGTTGCTGCGCTCACCGCTCAAAACCGGAGGATCGCGATAGAACGCGCGTATTTCGATGTTATCGAGGTTGGCCGCCAGCAACGGCCAGGATTGCGTCAAGGCGAACCGCACAATCGGGCCGTAGAGATTCCAGTCCCAACCGTCCTGCCAAGCCAATGCAGCGGGAAGATCAACCGGGGGTGTTGCGGCATGGCGCACGTCATCGACCCGCGACTGTTGATCGGGCGTCAGCATTTCCAGCAGGAGACTGCCCTGGGGGCGCGCTTCTTCGAGGTTCTGCAACAACCACAATTGAAGGGCGTGGTGATCGGCATTGTCATGCTGTTCGCCAATGATCAGCCTCGACGGTCTGCTCAGTTGCGTCAGTAATTGCTGCGCCGTCAGACTCTCGCCGCTGCGCAGATCACGGATTTCGCCCACGACCGGCGGCGGCGCCACATGCTGGCAACCCGCAAGCCACAACACCGCTAAAAGCAAAATCCTGCGCATGCCCTCACCTCGATGACGAAATCAGCGGGCGATAATCAGCGGATGCCCGCGCTCCGGGTGCGGCTGCACCAGTACTTCCAGACCGAAAACCGCCTTCAGCGATTCCGGACGCAACACTTGCTGCGGCGTATCCAGCGCCACCGGGCGTCCGCGTTCAAGCAGCAAGATGCGATCACAATAGCGTGCCGCGAGGTTCAGATCATGCAGGATCACCAGCACCGCCGCGCCGCGATCGGCAAATTCGCGCACCGCTTGCAGCGTCGTATGTTGATGCAGCGGATCGAGCATTGAGGTCGGCTCGTCGAGCAGCAACGTCTGCCCCGCCTGACCCGGCCAGAGCTGTGCCAGCACCCGCGCCAGATGCACCCGCTGACGCTCGCCGCCAGACAGCGCCAGATAACTGCGGCCACTCAGGTGCCCGGCATCGGCCGCCAATAATGCGGCAGCGACGATCTCGTCATCGCGCAAACGTCCGCTCTGATAAGGCAGCCGCCCCATACCGACCACTTCCTCAACACGAAAGGCGAAGTCCAGGGTCGACACCTGCGGCAACACCGCGAGCCGCTGGGCGCGCTGAGTGCCACTCCAATCGCTCAACGCCTCACCATCCAGCAGCACTTCACCGTCGCTGGCGCTCAACTCACCGCACAACGCGCCGAGCAAGGTGCTTTTGCCGGCGCCGTTCGGCCCCAGCACACCCAGCACTTCGCCCGGTTCGAGTTGCAGGCTGACATCGGCCAGAACGGTCTTGCGGCCACGGCGGATGTGCAGATTGTGCGCACGCAGCATCAGGCACGCCCTCGCAACAAAAGATAAAGGAAGAACGGCGCACCGATGAATGCCGTGACGATACCGATCGGCAGCTCCGCCGGCGCCAGCGCCAGCCGCGCCACCAGATCCGCCAGCAGCAACAGACTGGCCCCCGCCAGCACCGATGCCGGCAGCAATACCCGGTGATCCGGCCCCGCGAGCAAACGCACCAGATGCGGCACCACCAGCCCGACAAAGCCGATCATGCCCGCCGCTGCCACCGCCGCGCCGACACCCAGCGCCGTACAGAAAACCAGTTCGCGTTTGAGCCGTTCGACATCGATCCCCAGATGCCCGGCTTCCGATTCGCCAAGCAACAACGCATTGAGCGCTTTGGCCCGACGTGGAAGCCAGAGTGCAACACCGACAGTGATGATCAGCAGCGGCCACAACCGCGCGTAACTCGCGCCGTTAAGACTGCCCAGGTTCCAGAACGTCAACGTGCGCAACGTCGCGTCGTCGGCCAGATAGGTAAACAGCCCCACCGCCGAGCTGGCCAGCGCCGTCAGCGCAATCCCCGCCAGCAGCATGGTCGCAACATTCGTCTGCCCGTTACGGCGACCGAGTCGATAAACCAACGCCGTCACGCCGAGCCCGCCAAGGAACGCGCAAACCGACAACAGGTAAGGCCCGAACCACTCCGGCAGACCGCCGAAAAACGAACCGCCGACAATCGCCACCGCCGCGCCCAACGCCGCGCCGCTCGAGACGCCGACCAGCCCCGGATCGGCCAGCGGATTGCGAAACAGCCCCTGCATCGCCACCCCGGACAGTGCCAGCACACCGCCGACTGCCAGCCCCAGCAACGTACGCGGCAGACGAATCTGCCCGAGAATCAGTTCAGCCTGTTCCAGCCCGTCCGGCGCCAGCGGCACACCAATCATGCGCAGCGCCGCGCGCAAGGTATCGAACAACGGCAGACTGACCGGCCCCAACGCCAGCGACAGCCAGATCGCCAGCAGACACAGCAGGATCAGGCCGATAAACAAGCCACGGGGTTTGACCAGCGTGGTCATTGGCCGCTCTGGGCCGGATAGAAACCGTCAGTCAGGGTCTTCAGCGCTGCCGGCAAACGCGGCCCGAGCCCGCCCACCAGCAGCGTCGGGTCCAGCTCCAGCACGCGTCCGGTCTTGGCCGCACGGCTGGAATTGAGGATCGGGTTTTCCTTGAACAGCGCCGCTTTCGCCGCCTCGCCGGTCAGCGCGCGGTCAGCGAACACCAGCACTTCAGGATCGAGACTGGCCAGGGATTCCACGGAAAACGGTTTGTAACCTGTGTGGGTCGCAAGGTTATGCCCGCCCGCCTGTTGCAGCAGCCAGTCGGCGGCGGTGTCTTTGCCGGCGATCAGTGGCTTGCCGCCAGCATGGCCGAGCAGCAACAGCACACCCGGTGCTTTTTGCTTGGTCTGCGCCTCAGCCACGCGCGCTTTTTGCGCTTCGAGTTGCTGTTGATAACTTTGCAGCAATTGCGCGGCCTGGCTTTCGGCGCCCAGCAGTTGCCCGAGATGAGTGACGTTTTTTTCCAGCGTCGGCAGATCCGGCTGAGCCGAGAACAACTCCACCTGGACCTTGGCGCTGCGAACCTGCGAGATCACTGGCGGCGGGCCCATTTCCTCGGTGCCGATGAGAATATCCGGGCGCAGGCTTAGTATGCCTTCGGCCGACAGGCTGCGCTGATAGCCGATGCTCGGCAGGGACTTGAGGGATTGCGGATGCTGGCTGGTGGTGTCGACGCCCACCAGTTTCGCTTCGCCGCCCAGGGCACTCACCCACTCCGACAAGGCGCCGCCGGCGCTGACCCAACGTTGCGGCAACTCGGCCGCTGCAGCCTGGTGGCTGACCAAAAGTCCGACACACAGCACGGCAACGCGGGTACTCAGGCGCATAGACAGCTTCCTTGAAAGGTTTTCCCGGGCATCGGAACGGCAGGCCAAGTATCCTCGGCAGCGGTCACCTCGCCACGGGTGAAGGCGGCCATTTGATAATTGTTTGCATTTGAACGTCAAGCTCGGACATATCCAGACACGAGCCGACATTTGAGGATAGCCATGAAGTTTCTTTGCGCGGGTGCCGATCTGGTTGAGGGCGGCAGTCGCGGTTTCGATATCGACGGAAAAAAACTGTTTGCCGTGCGCCGCGCGGGGCAGGCTTACGTCTATGTCAATCGCTGCCCACATCGGGGCGTCGGCCTGGAATGGCACCCCGACCAGTTTCTCGACCCGAGCAACAGCCTGATCCAGTGCGCCACCCACGGCGCACTGTTTCTGATCGAGGACGGAGAATGCGTCGCCGGCCCCTGCGCCGGGCAAGCGCTGACGGCCATCCCTTGCCGTGAAGACGCGCAAGGGCTGTGGATCGACGTTTAACCGTTGAGCAGCACGTCCAGACGCCGGTCGATCACCATCTCTTCATGGCTCAAACGCACACCATACGCCAGGACTTCGACCCCGCACGCCACCGCCTCACGTAGCGCAGCGGCGTAGGCCGAGTCAATTTCTTCTGCCGGCCGCACCGCTTCGATACCCGTGAGATTGACGCAGTACAACTGCACCGCGCGAATCCCGTCCCGGGCCAGATGCGCCAGCTCACGCAAATGCTTGGCGCCGCGCTCTGTCACTGCATCGGGAAACGCCGCCACCGCCGTGCCGTCGAAACCCAGCGTGACGCTTTTCACTTCCACGTACGCCGGGCCAGTCGGATAGTCGAGGCGAAAATCGATCCGGCTCTTTTCCTGTCCGTACGCCACTTCGCGCCTGAGCCCGGTAAAACCGTTCAGCTCTCTGATGACGCCCGCCAGCAAGGCCTCTTCGACCAGTGCGTTGGCGCGTCCGGTGTTCACGCAAAACAGCCGACCCTGCGGTGTTTCGCCGACTTCCCACGTACCGGGCAGCTTGCGCTTGGGGTCATTGGAGCGGCTGAACCAGACCTGCCCGCCCTCGACCTGGCAATTGAGCATCGAGCCGGTGTTCGGGCAATGAATGGTCAGCAACTCGCCGCCAACGGTTTCGATATCGGCGAGAAAACGCTTGTAACGGCGGATCAACCGACCTTCTTCGAGAGGAGGATGAAAGCGCATCAGCCTTGCCAGCTCTTCAAGCCACGGGCGATGCGTTCCACCGCTTCCTGTAAGCGAGGGAGGTTTTGCGTGTAGGCAAACCGCACATGATGACCGGCCTGATAGCGGCCGAAATCCAGCCCCGGCGTGAACGCTACATGTTCGGTTTCAAGGAAATGCCGGCAGAACGCGAAGGCATCGCCGCCGAACTGGCTGATATCTGCATACAAATAGAACGCACCTTCCGGTTCGACAGCGATGTTGAAGCCCAGCTCCCGCAGTGCCGGCAGCAGGAAGTCGCGACGGCGGCCGAATTCGGCGCGGCGCTCTTCGAGAATCGCGATGGTGTCCGGTTCGAAACAGGCCAGCGCCGCGTGCTGGGCCATGCTCGGCGCGCTGATGTAGAGGTTCTGCGCGAGTTTTTCCAGCTCACTGACCGCCGCATCCGGCGCCACCAGCCAGCCGAGGCGCCAACCGGTCATGCCGAAATATTTGGAGAAACTGTTGAGGACAAATGCACTGTCATCCACTTCCAGCACACTGGCCGCGTCGGTGCCATAAGTCAGGCCGTGATAGATCTCGTCCACCACCAGATGCCCGTGACGCGCCTTGATGGCTTTGGATAACCCGGCCAGCTCATCGCGGGTCAGAATCGTACCGGTCGGGTTGGCCGGCGAGGCGACCAGCGCACCGACGCTGTCGTGATCCCAGTGGCGCGCCACCAGGTCCGGCGTCAGTTGGTAGCGAACGTCCGGGCCCACCGGTACAAGCTGCGCCGCACCTTCGACCAGTCGCAGAAAATGCCGGTTGCAAGGATAACCGGGGTCGGCCAGCAACCAGTGTTTGCCCGGATCCACCAGCAACGCACTGGCCAGCAGCAACGCGCCGGAACCGCCGGGAGTAATGAGAATCCGTCGGGGATCGATGTTCAGGCCGTAGCGCGTTTGATAGAAACCGGAAATCGCCTCGCGCAGCTCGGGAATGCCACGGGCCGCGGTGTAGCGGGTTTTCCCCGCCGTCAGGGCTTGCTGGCCCGCGCGGATGATCGGCTCGGCGGTGGTGAAGTCCGGCTCGCCGATTTCCAGGTGGATCACGTCGTGGCCGGCGGCCTGCAATTCATTGGCCCGCGCCAGCAACGCCATGACATGGAACGGTTCGATCGCACGACTGCGCGCACTGTAGGGCTGAGCCATTGGCCTTCCTTCAACGAGGGAAAAGAAACGATTCTACCCATCTGCCGGAACGAGCGAGAACCCGCAGCGGTCACAGCCTCAAGAACACTGGACTGTAACGACATAAGCGTACGCTCCAGGATTGACTAAAATGATTGATTGTCAGGTCTCCAGCACCACCAGACATGGCTTGGCAAACATTTGCAGGCACCACCGGCCGCGGGCTCGACATCCGGGAGTAGCGCGGGCCGAATTGATCTGGTAAGTTCGCCCGCTTGCAGCCGCAGGGCCGGCAGGTGTCGGTGATGGAGCAATCCTGCGCAATGGATTACAAGAGTAGAGGCGGTCCATTTCATGCCCACCCAAGCAAAGCAACAGCAGCAACAGGCGATCAGCGGTTTCGAACCTTACGTTCCGGCGGAAGGCGAAGAGTACATGGGCAAGCCCATGCGCGCGCACTTCACCAAGATCCTGACAAAGTGGAAACTGGACTTGATGCAGGAAGTCGACCGCACTGTTGATCACATGAAAGACGAAGCAGCCAACTTCCCTGATCCGGCCGACCGTGCCAGCCAGGAAGAAGAATTCGCCCTTGAGCTGCGCGCCCGTGACCGCGAGCGCAAACTGATCAAGAAGATCGACAAGACCCTGCAACTGATCGAAGACGAAGAGTACGGCTGGTGCGACTCTTGCGGCATCGAGATCGGCGTCAAGCGCCTCGAGGCCCGCCCGACTGCCGACATGTGCGTCGACTGCAAGAACCTGGCGGAAATCAAGGAAAAGCAGGTCGGCAAATAATCCCGGCCTGAACGAAAAACGGAGCGTGCGAACGCTCCGTTTTTGTTTCTGCTGTTCTTTGACTCTCAAGTAACATCGCCCCCATGACTGCCAACACCTCCCCCGCCTACATTGGCCGCTTTGCCCCGACCCCCAGCGGGCACCTGCACTTCGGTTCGCTGGTCGCCGCCCTGGCTTCTTATCTGGACGCACGCTCGGTGGGCGGTCGCTGGCTGGTGCGCATGGAAGACCTCGATCCGCCCCGGGAAGAGCCGGGCGCGCAAGCGGCGATTCTCAAAGCGCTGGAAAGCTATGGTTTCGAATGGGACGGCGAGATGGTTCGCCAGAGCGAACGGCATGAAGCCTACGCGCAAGTGCTCGACAGCCTGTTCAATCACGGCCTCGCCTACGCCTGCACCTGCTCACGCAAACAACTGGAGCCGTATCACGGCATTTATCCGGGACTTTGCCGCAATGCCGGCCATGTTCAGGAAGACGCCGCGATCCGCCTGCGCGTGCCGGAGCTGGAATATCACTTTATCGACCGGGTGCAAGGCGAATATCGCCAGCACCTGGGCCGCGATGTAGGGGATTTCGTGATCCGCCGCCGCGACGGTCTCTACGCCTACCAACTGGCGGTGGTGCTGGACGATGCCTGGCAGGGCATCACCGACATTGTGCGTGGCGCTGATCTGCTCGACTCGACGCCGCGTCAGCTCTACCTGCAAGAATTGCTGGGCCTGCGCCAGCCGCGTTATCTGCACCTGCCATTGATTACCCAGCCGGACGGCAACAAGCTCGGCAAGTCCTATCGTTCGCCACCGCTGGAAGCCGATCAGGCCACGCCATTGTTGCTGCGGGCCCTGCGCGCATTGGGGCAAAACCCGGGGCCCGAACTGGCCCACGCCTCGCCGCAAGAACTGTTGAACTGGGGCAGCGCCCACTGGGATGCCTTGAAAATCCCGCGCACACTGACCCTGCCCGAAGCGCAACTGCTGTGACGACACTTGCAGTGGCGCGCCCATCCGTTACCATCGCCGCACGTTTTCGGGCACGTGCATAAAAAAGAGAGGCCGGGATGTACATCTATCGCTTGGTCCTGCTTCTGGTCGTGGGGATCTACCTGTTTTCTCCCGCCATCATGGATTGGTGGATCGACGCTACGGGCGCCTGGTATCGCCCTTATCTGCTCTGGCTGATCCTGATTGTCGTGACCTTCATCCTGCAGAGCCAAAAAGATGCCGATGAGCTTTAGCCTGACCCAGATGCTGCTGATCAGCGCCGCCTACCTGGCCGCGTTGTTCGGGGTGGCGTGGATCAGTGAACGGGGCATGATCCCGCGGGCGATCATTCGCCATCCGCTGACCTACACCCTGTCGCTGGGGGTCTACGCCAGTGCGTGGGCGTTCTATGGCACGGTCGGTCTGGCCTATCAGTACGGCTACGGCTTTCTGTCCAGTTATCTCGGGGTGTCCGGCGCCTTTCTGCTGGCGCCGGTGCTGTTGTATCCGATTCTGAAGATCACCCGCACTTATCAACTGTCGTCGCTGGCAGACCTGTTCGCCTTCCGCTTTCGCAGCACCTGGGCCGGTGCGCTGACCACGATTTTCATGCTGATCGGCGTATTGCCGTTGCTGGCGTTGCAGATCCAGGCCGTGGCCGACTCCATCGGCATCCTCACCGGCGAACCGGTGCAGAATCGCGTGGCCCTGGCGTTCTGTGCGCTGATCATCCTGTTCACGATCTTCTTCGGTTCCCGTCATATCGCCACCCGTGAAAAGCACGAAGGGCTGGTATTCGCGATTGCCTTCGAATCGGTGATCAAACTGGCAGCACTCGGCGGTGTCGGCCTCTACGCGCTGTACGGCGTGTTCGACGGCCCGCAACAGCTTGAACTTTGGCTGTTGCAGAACCAGACCGCCCTCGCCGCCCTGCACACCCCGTTGCAGGAAGGCCCGTGGCGCACGTTGCTGCTGGTGTTTTTCGCCTCGGCGATCGTGATGCCGCACATGTATCACATGACCTTCACCGAAAACCTCAACCCGCGCTCTCTGGTCAGCGCGAGCTGGGGCCTGCCGCTGTTCCTGTTGCTGATGAGCCTGGCGGTGCCGCTGATTCTCTGGGCCGGCCTGAAACTCGGCGCCACCACCAATCCGGAATACTTCACCCTCGGCATCGGCATCGCCGCCAACAGCAAGTCGCTGGCGTTGCTGGCCTATGTCGGCGGTCTGTCGGCGGCCAGTGGTCTGATCATCGTCACCACGCTGGCGCTGTCGGGCATGGCCCTGAACCATCTGGTGCTGCCGCTCTATCAGCCACCGGCCGAGGGCAACATCTATCGCTGGCTGAAATGGACCCGCCGGGCGCTGATCGTCGCGATCATCATGGCCGGTTTCTGCTTCTACCTGATGCTGGGCGCCGAGCAGGATCTGGCCAACCTCGGCATCGTCGCCTTCGTTGCGACCCTGCAATTCCTGCCGGGTGTGCTGTCGGTGCTGTACTGGCCGACCGCCAATCGCCGCGGCTTTATCGCCGGTCTGCTGGCGGGGATCGTGGTGTGGGTCGTGACCATGCTGTTGCCGCTGGTCGGCAATCTGCAGGGTTTCTATATTCCGCTGCTGAACATGATCTACGTGCTGGACGACACCAGTTGGCACATGGCGGCCATCGCCTCGCTGGCGGCCAACGTCCTGATGTTCACGCTGATTTCGCTGTTCACCAATGCCAGCCCGGAAGAGGCCAGCGCTGCCGAAGCCTGCGCTGTGGATAACGTGCGCCGTCCGCAACGCCGCGAATTGCACGCAGCCTCCCCGCAAGAGTTCGCCACGCAACTGGCCAAGCCGCTGGGCGCCAAGGCTGCGCAGAAAGAAGTCGAGCAGGCCCTGCGCGACCTTTATCTGCCGTTCGACGAACGTCGCCCCTACGCCCTGCGCCGCCTGCGTGACCGGATCGAAGCCAACCTGTCCGGACTGATGGGCCCGAGCGTCGCCCAGGACATGGTGGAAACCTTTCTGCCGTACAAGGCCGGCGGCGAAAACTACGTCACCGAAGACATCCACTTCATTGAAAGCCGCCTTGAGGATTACCACTCTCGCCTGACAGGTCTGGCGGCCGAGCTCGACGCCTTGCGCCGCTACCACCGCCAGACCTTGCAGGAACTGCCGATGGGCGTCTGCTCGCTGGCCAAGGATCAGGAGATCCTGATGTGGAACAAGGCCATGGAAGAGCTGACCGGAATCGCCGCCCAGCGAGTGGTCGGCTCGCGCCTGAGCACCATCGCCAATCCGTGGAAAGATCTGCTGCAGGGCTTCATCCACCTGCCCGACGAGCACTTGCACAAACAGCACCTGGCCCTCGACGGCCAGACCCGCTGGCTGAACCTGCACAAAGCGGCCATCGATGAACCGCTGGCACCGGGCAATAGCGGCCTGGTGCTGCTGGTGGAAGACCTGACCGAAACCCAGATGCTCGAAGACAAACTGGTGCACTCAGAGCGCCTGGCCAGCATCGGCCGACTCGCGGCGGGGGTGGCCCATGAAATCGGCAACCCGATTACCGGTATCGCCTGTCTGGCGCAGAACCTGCGGGAAGAGCGCGAAGAGGATGGTGAGCTGACGGAAATCAGCGGCCAGATCCTCGAACAGACCAAACGCGTGTCACGCATCGTCCAGTCGTTGATGAGCTTCGCCCACGCCGGCAGCCATCAGCACAGCGACGAGCCCGTCTGTCTGGCAGAAGTCGCCCAGGACGCCATCGGCCTGCTGGCGCTCAACCGACGCAATTTCGAAGTCCAGTTCTACAACCTGTGCGATCCCGATCACTGGGTCGAAGGCGATCCGCAGCGGCTCGCCCAGGTGCTGATCAATCTGCTCTCCAACGCCCGTGATGCCTCGCCTGCCGGCAGTGCGGTGCGGGTCAAGAGCGAAGCCGGCGAACACACGGTCGATCTGATCGTCGAAGACGAAGGCAGCGGTATTCCGTCGAGCATCATGGATCGATTGTTCGAACCCTTCTTCACCACCAAGGATCCTGGCGAAGGCACCGGTCTGGGCCTTGCACTGGTCTATTCCATCGTTGAAGAGCATTATGGACAAATCACCATCGACAGCCCGGCTGATGTTCAGAGCCAGCGCGGCACCCGTATCCGGGTGACATTGCCGCGCCATGTCGAAGCGACGTCCGCTGTGAACTGAGACCGTCGAGAGTATCGAATCAATGCCGCACATTTTGATCGTCGAAGACGAAACCATTATCCGCTCCGCCTTGCGCCGCCTGCTGGAACGCAACCAGTACCAGGTCAGCGAAGCCGGTTCAGTGCAGGAAGCACAAGAACGCTTCAGTATTCCCACATTCGATCTGATCGTCAGTGACCTGCGTCTGCCGGGTGCTCCGGGCACTGAGCTGATCAAGCTCGGCCAGGGTACGCCGGTGCTGATCATGACCAGCTACGCCAGCCTGCGCTCGGCGGTCGACTCGATGAAGATGGGCGCGGTGGATTACATCGCCAAGCCTTTCGACCACGATGAAATGCTTCAGGCCGTCGCGCGGATCCTGCGCGATCGCCAGTCGGCGCCTGCAGCCAGCGAAGCAGCTCCCGCCAAATCAGCCAATGGCAGCGGTAAATCCGCCATCGACAACAGCAATGGCGAAATCGGCATCATCGGTTCCTGCCCGCCGATGCAAGATCTTTACGGCAAGATTCGTAAAGTCGCCCCGACCGATTCCAACGTGCTGATCCAGGGCGAGTCCGGTACCGGTAAAGAACTGGTGGCCCGCGCCCTGCACAACCTGTCGAAACGCGCCAAGGCACCGATGATCTCGGTGAACTGCGCGGCCATTCCGGAAAGCCTGATCGAGTCCGAACTGTTCGGTCACGAGAAAGGTGCGTTCACCGGTGCCAGCGCCGGTCGCGCCGGTCTGGTGGAAGCGGCGGACGGCGGCACCCTGTTCCTCGACGAGATCGGTGAGTTGCCACTTGAGGCCCAGGCTCGTTTGCTGCGCGTGTTGCAGGAAGGCGAGATTCGCCGGGTGGGCTCGGTCCAGTCGCAGAAGGTCGATGTCCGGTTGATCGCTGCAACCCACCGGGACCTCAAGAGCCTGGCGAAAATCGGCCAGTTCCGTGAGGACTTGTACTACCGCCTCCACGTGATCGCGTTGAAACTGCCGGCCCTGCGCGAGCGTGGCGCCGACGTCAACGAAATCGCCAATGCGTTCCTCGCGCGCCAGAGCGCACGCATCAACCGCACCGACCTGAAATTTGCCGCCGATGCCGAACAGGCGATCCGGCACTATTCCTGGCCGGGTAACGTGCGGGAACTGGAAAACGCCGTCGAGCGCGCGGTGATTCTGAGCGAAAGCCCGGAAATCTCTGCCGACCTGCTGGGCATCGACATCGAGCTGGGCGACCTGGAGGACGACGAATTCATCGGCCTGCCGGCTCAACAGCCCGGTAACGCCAGCAACAGCAGCCACGAGCCGACCGAAGATCTGTCACTGGAGGACTACTTCCAGCATTTCGTACTCGAGCATCAGGACCACATGACCGAGACCGAACTGGCGCGCAAACTGGGCGTCAGCCGCAAATGCTTGTGGGAACGTCGCCAGCGTCTGGGCATTCCACGGCGCAAGACCGGGGTCGCCAGCGAGAGCTGAACGTTACCTGTCGAGTGTGCGGGTTACCGTTGAAGAAGTGAAAAAACTGTTACCTCAGTCTTTTCACGTAACAGAAGCCGGGGTTATCGGTAACGAAACCCCGGCTTTTTTTCGCCCCGCGAAAACGGTTATATCGACCTAACCCCTTGTTTTATTGGGGTTCGCAAAAGTTGGCACGCCACCTGCTATATGTTTGGTACAAGAACAATAACAAGCAATGCACAAGACAATAAAAATAAGACGAATCGACTCACGCACAATAAAAACAAGACGGCGAGAGGCGCAGCTAACTGATTCTTTTGGAGAGGCGTTGTATTTGGGGCTAGCCCCACGACCAGGCCGAGAACAACAAAAACTGTCTTAAGACAGAGCCTGTACTGGTTGGATCGCAAGATCACTGCAACACAGCGACCAAAGCAATCCGTTTGCTCTTGGCTCCCGATTGGGAGGGTCATGAAGGAAAAGCTTCATGGCGAGGGCACTCAACAAAAACAAGAAGCCCGAATCAATAATAAAAAGAGCACGCAACTACTTCTTGGGGAGCTTCGGCTCCCCTTGTAGTTTCTCCTTCACGGCAAATCCCCCCTTCTGACGCATCTTCACCCCCTCTAGCCTGCGGCTTGCAGCGCAAATCGGCAGCGTCCTACACCATCCCTCGACTAAATGCTAGAATCCCGGCCCATCATGCGGTCATTCTCTGGTATGGCCGAACATTCCTTCAAACAGTGCATCCCATGCTGAAGAAGCTGTTCCAGTCATTCCGAACTCCCCTGCGTCGTACGCAACACATCCGTAGCACGCCTGAAGTCCTCAACAGCGGCCAACATTCGCTGCAGAAGGCGCAATTCAGCCGTTACGCGGTCAACATCGTCGAACGTCTGCAGGGCGCCGGCTACCAGGCCTACCTGGTTGGCGGTTGCGTGCGAGACATGCTGCTGGGCATCACGCCCAAAGACTTCGACGTCGCCACCAGCGCCACCCCCGAGCAGGTCCGTGCCGAATTCCGCAATGCGCGGATCATCGGTCGCCGCTTCAAGCTGGTACATATCCATTTCGGCCGCGAAATCATTGAAGTCGCGACTTTCCGCGCCAATCACCCGCAAAACGAAGACGACGAAGACAGCAACCAGTCTTCGCGCAACGAGAGCGGGCGCATTCTGCGTGACAACGTTTACGGCACCCTGGAAGAAGACGCGCAACGCCGCGACTTCACCATCAACGCCCTGTATTACGATCCGGTCAGCGAGCGCATCCTCGATTACGCCAACGGCGTACACGACATCCGCAACCACCTGATCCGCCTGATCGGCGACCCGAAGCAACGCTACCAGGAAGACCCGGTACGGATGCTGAGGGCTGTGCGTTTCGCCGCCAAGCTCAATTTCGGTATCGAGAAGCACACCGTCCAGCCGATCCGCGAACTGGCGCCGATGCTGCGCGAGATTCCGTCGGCCCGCCTGTTCGAGGAAGTGCTCAAGCTGTTCCTCTCCGGTCACGGCGCGATCACCTTCGAGATGCTGGTCGACCTGCAACTGTTCGCACCGCTGTTTCCGGCCAGTGCCGATGCGCTGGAACACAACCCGGAATACACCCACACGCTGATCAGCGAAGCACTGACCAACACCGACCTGCGGATCAAGCAGAACAAACCGGTGACCCCGGCATTCCTGTTCGCCGCGCTGCTGTGGCCTGCCCTGCCGGCCCGCGTGCTGCGTCTGCAAGAGCGCGGCATGCCGCCAATTCCGGCGATGCAGGAAGGCGCTCACGAACTGATCGCCGAACAGTGCCAGCGCATTGCGATTCCAAAGCGCTTCACCATGCCGATCCGCGAGATCTGGGACATGCAGGAGCGCCTGCCACGTCGCAGCGGCAAACGCGCCGACCTGCTGCTGGACAATCCGCGCTTCCGCGCTGGCTACGATTTCCTGCTGCTGCGTGAAAGCGCTGGCGAGCAGACCGATGGCCTGGGTGAATGGTGGACCGATTATCAGGACGCCAACGACAGCGAACGTCGCGACATGATCCGCGACCTCAGCGGCAAGGGTGATGACGCCAGTGGCGCACCGCGCAAGCGTCGCCGCAGCAGTGGTTCCAAGCGCAAACGCGCCAGCGCACCGAGCGCCACGGGCGAATAAGCTATGGAACGCATCTACATCGGCATGGGCAGCAACCTGGCTGACCCGGCCGAACAACTGCGCAGCGCGGTCGACGCGCTGGGGCAATTGCCCGACACCGAACTGGTCGGGGTCTCCGCGTTTTATCAGAGCGACTCGCTGCTGCCGGGCCAACCGCGTTACACCAACGCGGTCGCCGCGCTCGACAGCACGCTCGCCCCGCTGGATCTGCTCGATGCCTTGCAGGCGATCGAAAACGATCAGGGCCGCGAGCGCCTGGAGCGCTGGGGCCCGCGCACGCTGGATCTGGACATTCTGCTGTTCGGTGAACGCCTGATCGACGAGTCGCGCCTCAAAGTCCCGCATTACCACATGCAGAAGCGCGCGTTCGTTCTCTATCCCCTGGCCGAACTGGCCCCCGAAGATCTGCGCCTGGCCGATGGCCGCACCCTTGCCGATCTGCTCGCAGCCTGCCCGTTCGTCGGCCTCGAACGCATTACCTCAAACTGATACCACACCCTGTGGGAGCGAGCTTGCTCGCGAAGGCAATCTGACCGTCAATATCTGCATTGGCTGACTGACCGCTTTCGCGAGCAAGCTCGCTCCCACAGGGGCTTTTGTAGGACAAAAACTCCGCAGATCAGGCCCGCCGGCCCGCTGAATCGCATCAGTAACGCCGGTAACACTCCCCTCGTAACAATGCGGTAACACATGCAATTGACTTCCTGAGGTCTCATCACGACTATAGGCGTCCCGCTGCCGCCAACCCGGCATACAAGGGCGCAATCCAGGCCTTATAAGCACGACAAAAGAGCGTGCGCCTGAATAGATGACGAATCACGCGCGTTACTCGCAGTAGTTTCCAGAGCGCCTGAACGAGGATTTCTTACATGCCAGCCATCACCCTGACCACGCTCCAGAGCCTCAAGCAGAAAGGTGAGAAGATCACCATGCTGACCTGCTATGACGCGACCTTCGCCCACGCCTGCAACGAGGCCGGTGTCGAAGTGCTGCTGGTGGGCGACTCCCTCGGCATGGTCCTGCAGGGTCACGACAGCACCCTGCCGGTGACCACCGCAGAAATGGCCTACCACGTCGCCAGCGTAAAGCGTGGCAACTCTGATGCCCTGATCCTGGCCGACCTGCCGTTCATGGCCAACGCCACCCTTGAACAAACCATGACCAACAGCGCCCTGCTGATGCAGGCCGGCGCGCACATGGTCAAGGTCGAAGGCGCCTTGTGGCTGGCGGACTCGATCCGCCTGCTCGCCGAACGCGGCGTACCGGTCTGCGCCCACATGGGCCTGACCCCGCAAGCCGTGAACATTCTCGGCGGCTATAAAGTTCAAGGTCGCAACGAGAACCAGGCACGCCAGATGCGCGCCGACGCGATCTCCCTGGAGCAGGCAGGCGCAGCCATGTTGCTGCTCGAATGCGTGCCTAGCGAACTGGCGGCTGAAATCAGCCAGGCCGTGAAGATTCCGGTGATCGGCATCGGCGCCGGCAGCGACACCGACGGTCAGGTGCTGGTACTGCACGACATGCTCGGCCTGTCGATCAGCGGCCGCGTGCCGAAGTTCGTGAAGAATTTCATGCAGGGTCAGGACAGCATCCAGTCCGCGCTGAAGGCTTACGTCAGTGAAGTCAAAGCCACCACTTTCCCCGGGATCGAACACGGATTCTCTGCATGAACACCGTCAAAACCGTACGTGAACTGCGCGCCGCCGTGGCGCGCGCCCGCAGTGAGGGCAAGCGCATCGGCTTCGTGCCGACCATGGGCAACCTGCACAGCGGCCACATTGCCCTGATCACCAAGGCCACCCAGCGCGTGGACTTCGTGGTTGCGAGCATTTTCGTCAACCCGCTGCAGTTCGGCGCCGGCGAGGACCTCGACAAATACCCGCGCACCCTGGCGGCGGATCAGGAAAAACTGCTGGAAGCCGGATGCGACCTGCTGTTCGCTCCGACCGTTGAAGAAATGTACCCCGACGGCATGGCCGGTCAGACCCGGGTCAGCGTGCCGCAACTCTCCGAAGGCCTGTGCGGCGCCAGCCGTCCGGGGCACTTCGAAGGCGTGGCGACGGTGGTCAGCAAGCTGTTCAACATGGTCCAGCCGGACCTGGCGATCTTCGGCCAGAAAGACTTCCAGCAACTGGCAGTGATCCGCGCGCTGGTGCACGACCTGAACATGCCGATCCAGATCATCGGCGAGCCGACCGTACGCGCAGCAGACGGTCTGGCGCTGTCGTCGCGCAACGGTTTCCTCAGTGAAGAACAGCGCACCGTGGCGCCGGTGGTCTATCGCACCCTGAGCAGCATTGCCGAGTCGATCAAGCAAGGTAAACGCGACTTCCCTGCCCTGATCCAGGCGCAACGCCAGCAACTGGAAGCCGCCGGGCTGCGTCCGGATTATCTGGAAATCCGCCACGCCCTGACTCTGCGTCCGGCAACGGCGCAAGATCGTGATCTGGTGATTCTGGTCGCGGCATTCCTTGGCACCACGCGGTTGATCGACAACCTGCATCTGAATCTCGATACCCCCGCCTGAACACCGCAACATCAACATGCGGGAGCGAACCTGTTCGCTCCCGCATTCGTGTTACATCCCCTTCCAAGTCGTATTGCTGAGCACCTGACCATCGGGCAAACTGCCCGACGTTCGACTCCACGCGATAAGCAGGGACTTGCTCGCATTACCCGCCGTCTGTCGGCTCCGACTGTTATCAATGTTAAAAAAGTACCGAAAACAGGTCAGACAAAGCCAAGACAGATCGCGGCGCTGGGTTTACTGTATTCGCCCTGCGCCAAAGTAATCGTGTCGACGCAGTTGCCCCCTCGCCCAAACATGGCGGGGAGGTCTTTTCAGAGTTCAAAAGGCCGTTCAAGTAAAAAGGAAAACCGCAGCGATGGCGTACTACCGCACTCCTCATGACGTTACCGCTCTGCCTGCCTGGCAAGCGTTGAAAGATCACCGCCAAGCCATGCAGGATTTCAGCATGCGCGAAGCCTTCAACGCCGATCCGCAGCGCTTCAATCAGTTCACCCTCAGCAGCTGCGGACTGTTTCTCGACTATTCGAAGAATCTGATCAACGCCGAGACCCGCAACCTGCTGGTGGGTCTGGCCAATGAAGTCGATCTCAAGGGCGCGATCAAGGCGCTGTTCGACGGCGAAATCGTCAACTCTTCCGAAGGCCGCCCGGCGCTGCACACCGCCCTGCGTCGCCCGGTCGGCGACAAGCTGTCGGTCAACGGTGTCAACGTGATGCCTGAAGTACACAAGGTGCTGAACCAGATCACCGATCTCGTGGGCCGCATCCACGACGGTCTGTGGCGCGGTTACACCGAGAAGCCGATCACTGACGTGGTGAACATCGGCATCGGTGGTTCGTTCCTCGGCCCGGAGCTGGTCTCTGAAGCCCTGCTGTCCTACGCCCAGAAAGGCGTGCGTTGCCATTACCTGGCGAACATCGACGGCAGCGAATTCCACGAACTGACGCAAAAACTGCGCGCCGAGACCACGCTGTTCATCGTTTCGTCGAAATCGTTCAACACCCTCGAAACCCTGAAAAACGCCCAGGCCGCCCGCGCCTGGTACCTGGCTCAGGGCGGTTCGGAAGCCGAGCTGTATCGCCATTTCATCGCGGTATCGAGCAACAACGCGGCAGCCGTGGCCTTCGGTATCCGCGAAGAAAACATCTTCCCGATGTGGGACTGGGTCGGCGGTCGTTACTCGCTGTGGTCGGCCATCGGTCTGCCAATCGCGCTGGCCATCGGCATGTCCAACTTCAAGGAACTGCTGTCCGGTGCCTACACCATGGACCAGCATTTCCAGAGCGCGCCGTTCGAACAGAACATGCCGGTGCTGCTGGCCCTGCTCGGCGTGTGGTACGGCAACTTCTGGGGCGCGCAAAGCCACGCGATCCTGCCGTACGACCACTACCTGCGTAACATCACCAAGCACTTGCAACAGCTGGACATGGAATCCAACGGCAAGAGCGTGCGTCAGGACGGCACCGCAGTGTCGACCGACACTGGCCCTGTGATCTGGGGCGGCGTCGGCTGCAACGGTCAGCACGCTTACCACCAGCTGCTGCACCAAGGCACCCAGCTGATCCCGGCCGACTTCATCGTGCCGATCGTCAGCTTCAACCCGGTCTCCGACCACCACCAGTGGCTGTACGCCAACTGCCTGTCGCAGAGTCAGGCGCTGATGCTCGGCAAGACCCTGCCGGAAGCCGAAGCGGAACTGCGCGATAAAGGCATGAGCGAAGACCAGGTGCAGAAACTCGCACCGCACAAGGTGATCCCGGGCAACCGTCCGAGCAACACCATCGTGGTCGAGCGCATCAGCCCGCGTCGTCTCGGCGCACTGGTGGCGATGTACGAACACAAAGTCTTCGTGCAAAGCGTGGTCTGGGGCATCAACGCCTTCGACCAGTGGGGCGTGGAGCTGGGCAAGGAACTGGGCAAGGGCGTCTACAACCGCCTGGTCGGCAGCGAAGAAACCGCCGCTGAAGACCCGTCCACCCAAGGCCTGATCAACTACTTCCGTGGCCGTCACCGCGGTTGATCTGATCACGCTGTAGTAATCCTGTGGGAGCGAGCTTGCTCGCGATTTCGGTTATTCATTCAACATCAAGGTTGACTGAAACTCCGCCATCGCGAGCAAGCTCGCTCCCACAGTTGTTTTGCGCGTGACTTGAACCTGTTGACCTCTCGGCGCATCTTTATCCTTGTCGCACAACAAGAATAAGGAACCGTCATGTTCGATATCAGCACGTTCCCCAAAGCCGATGCCGTCCGCCGGGCTGCACAGTTGAGTCAGGACGACTACCAGCGCCTGTACCGCGAATCCATTGAACACCCCAGCACCTTCTGGGCCGAACAGGCCACTCGCTTCCTCGACTGGAGCACGCCGTGGCAGACCGTCCAGCGCTATGACCTGAAGACCGGCGAAGCCGCCTGGTTTGCCGGTGGCAAGCTGAACGTCAGCTACAACTGCATCGACCGCCATCTGCAAAAGCGCGGCGATCAGACCGCCATCCTCTGGGAAGGCGACGACCCTGCCGAATCGACGCAAATCACCTACAGCAAACTCCATCACCACGTCTGCCGCCTGGCCAACGTGCTGAAAAGCCGTGGCGTGAAAAAAGGCGACCGGGTGTGCATCTACATGCCGATGATCCCCGAAGCCGCTTACGCCATGCTCGCCTGCGCGCGGATCGGCGCGATTCACTCGGTGGTGTTTGGCGGTTTCTCTCCGGACTCCCTGCGCGACCGTATTCTCGACGCCGACTGCCGCACCGTGATCACCGCCGACGAAGGCGTGCGCGGTGGCAAGTTCGTGCCGCTGAAACAGAACGTCGACAAGGCCCTGCAGAGTTGCCCGAATGTCAGCACCGTCGTGGTGGTCGAGCGTACCCAGAACAAGGTCGACTGGGTCGAAGGCCGCGACCTCTGGTATCACCAGGCCGTGCGCGACGTCAGCGACGATTGCCCGCCGGAACCAATGGACGCCGAAGACCCGCTGTTCATCCTCTACACCTCCGGCAGCACCGGCAAACCCAAGGGCGTGTTGCACACCACCGGCGGTTACCTGCTGCAAGCGGCCATGACTTTCAAGTACGTGCTCGATTACCGCGACGGCGAGGTGTTCTGGTGCACCGCCGACGTCGGCTGGGTTACCGGCCACAGCTACATCGTCTACGGCCCGCTGGCCAACGGCGCGACCACACTGATCTTCGAAGGCGTGCCGAGCTATCCGAGCACTTCGCGGTTCTGGCAGGTGATCGACAAACACAAGGTCAACATTTTCTACACCGCGCCGACCGCCCTGCGCGCGTTGATGCGCGAAGGTGCCGGGCCTTTGCAGGAAACGTCGCGCGAAAGCCTCAGATTGCTCGGCAGTGTCGGTGAGCCGATTAACCCGGAAGCGTGGGAATGGTATTTCAACGTCGTAGGCGAACAACGTTGCCCGATTGTCGATACGTGGTGGCAGACCGAAACCGGCGGCATCATGCTCAGCCCGCTGGTCAGCGCCCAACGGATCAAACCGGGCTGCGCCACACAGCCGATGTTCGGCGTGCAACCGGTGCTGCTCGATGAGCACGGCAAGGAAATCAAAGGCGCCGGCAGTGGCGTGCTGGCGATCAAGTCGAGCTGGCCGGCGCAGATCCGCAGCGTCTACGGCGATCCGCAGCGCATGGTCGACACCTACTTCAAGCCCTACCCCGGTTACTACTTCACCGGCGACGGCGCCCGCCGTGACGAAGATGGCGACTACTGGATCACCGGGCGCATCGATGACGTGATCAATGTCTCCGGCCATCGCATCGGCACCGCCGAGGTGGAGAGTGCGCTGGTGCTGCACGACAGCATCGCCGAAGCCGCCGTGGTCGGTTATCCCCACGACGTCAAAGGTCAGGGGATTTATGCGTTCGTCACACCGATGAACGGCACCGAGCCCAACGACGAGCTGAAAAAGGAACTGCTGGCCCACGTCAGCAAGGAAATCGGCAGCTTCGCCAAACCGGACCTGATCCAGTGGGCCCCGGCCCTGCCGAAGACCCGCTCGGGCAAGATCATGCGGCGAATCCTGCGCAAGATCGCCTGCAACGAACTCGACAGCCTTGGCGACACCTCAACGCTGGCGGATCCGAGTGTGGTGCAGGGCTTGATCGATAAACGCTTGAACCAGTAAGGGTACAAAAGCATCGCGAGCAGGCTCGCTCCCCCAGGGACTCATGATCGTCTTTGGGAGCGAGCCTGCTCGCGATGGGAACCCCTCGATTGCCTGGCAAACTGCTAAACTCCCGCGCCCCGATTCCCTCCAGCAAGGCGCCCGCATGTCTTCCTTGAACCTGGCGCTGCGCGCCGCCCTCGATCAACGCCAGGATCTGCTCGCCGAGCTGCACCGCCAGGGCACCGACTGCTATCGGCTGTTCCACGGCAGCCAGGAAGGTGCCGGCGGCCTGACCATCGACCGCTACGGCCCGCAATTGATGGTGCAGAGCTTTCACCAGACGCTGACGCGCGAAGACCTGCTGCAACTGCACGCCATGATCAACCAGACCCTGGGGCTGGAAACACTGCTGGTCTACAACGACCGCTCCCGTGGCAACTCGCGAATCGACCGTGAAGACAGCGTCTACCGCGCCGACGACGCGGCACTGGCCGATCTGGTCGGCCACGAATGGGGCCTGAATTATCGTGTGCGTGGACGCCACGCCGGGCAGGATCCGCTGCTGTTCCTCGACCTGCGCAACACCCGTGGCTGGGTCAAGGATCACGCCAAGGGCAAAAGCGTACTCAACCTGTTTGCCTACACCTGCGGCGTTGGTCTTAGTGCAGCGGCCGGCGGTGCGCGCGAAGTGTGCAACCTGGATTTCGCCGAGGGCAATCTGGCGGTGGGGCGCGAGAACGGTTTGCTCAACCCGCAACTGCCGACCATGGAGTTCATCCAGTCCGACTATTTCCCGGCGATCCGCCAACTGGCCGGCCTGCCGATCAGCCAGCGTCGCGGGCAGAAACTGCCGAGCTATCAGCGCCTCGAACAGCGTCAGTACGATCTGGTGCTGCTCGACCCACCCGCGTGGGCCAAGAGTGCGTTCGGCACCGTCGACCTGTTGCGCGATTATCAGAGCCTGCTCAAGCCGGCCCTGCTGACCACCGCCGAGAATGGCGTGCTGATCTGCTGCAACAATCTGGCGAAAGTCAGCATGGATGACTGGCGCGAACAGGTGCTGCGCTGCGCCGAAAAAGCCGGGCGGCCGGTGCGTGAATGGAGCGTGATGACGCCAGGTGCCGACTTCCCTTCGCGGGATCAACAACCGCCGTTGAAGACACTGATTCTGCAGCTCTGATCTTTACCCCAGCAGGAGCAGCCTTCGGAGGCTCCTACAGAAATTGCAGACAAATCTGAACAATCCTGTCTCGCGCGATGTACTTCGGAACCGGAATCGCGTGCCATACTCCAAGGCACTCCGATTCAGACAGATGAAGCCACACATGCCCAAAGGATTGATTCGCGCGATTGGCGCCCTGCTGACTGCTCTGGCCCTCTACAGCCTGTTGGGGTTCCTGATTCTGCCGGGCATTGCGCTCAGGGTGGCCAACCAGCAACTGGCCAATTACGCCACGGTGCCGGCGCACATTCAGCGCATCGAGCTCAACCCGTTCAGCCTTGAACTCACACTGTGGGGCCTGGTGATCGGCGAGCCGGGCAAGGAACAAGTCGGCTTCGAACGTCTGTACGCCAACCTGCAGCTCGACAGCCTGTGGACCAAAGCCCTGCATCTGTCCGACATCGAACTGGAAAAATCCAAAACCGAGATCCTGTTCGCCAAGGACGGCCAGCTCAATCTTCTCGGTCTGTTCAAGCTCCCCGCCAGCGAGCCAACCCCGGCCGACCCCGACGCCAAACCGTTTCCGCTGCGCATCGACCGGATCCAGCTGGCCGGCGGCAACCTGCATTTCGTGGATGCGCGTCCCAGCGAGCCGATCGAATTCGTTTACGACAAGCTTGATTTCGAACTGAAAAACCTCAGCACCCTGCCCGATGACAACGCCGACATGACCCTGGTTGCCATCGGCCCGGCCGGCGGGCAGATCGACTGGACCGGAAATTTCAGCCTGATTCCGATCGCCTCCGAAGGGAAACTGAAAATCACCGACGGCAAGATGAAAGTCTGGTGGCCGTATGTACGTGACGCTGTGCCGCTGGATCTGGAAAGTGGCGCGTTCAACCTGAGCACCGACTACAAGCTCAACCTGTCCAAGGAAACCGAACTGCTGTTGAGCAATGTCGACCTCAGCATCGCCCCTTTCGCCATCAAGGCCCCTGACGGACGTCCGCTGGCGAAACTCGAGCGTCTCGACGTCAGCGATACCACCGTGGACCTGGCCAAACAGCAAGTGTTGGTCGGCAAGATCCGCAGCCAGAAGCTGGAAACCTGGGCAGCGCTGGAAGCGGACGGACAGCTGGACTGGCAAAAACTGTTCGCCAGCCAGCCATCGAAACCTGCCGCCAAAGCTGCAGCGGAACCAAAAAACACTCCGGCCGCCGCCGACTCGCCGAAACCCGAGCCGACCGCGCCGAGCAAGCCGTGGCAAGTGCTGCTCAAGGACGTGCAACTGCGTGACTATAAAGTGCATCTGGCCGACCGCTCGGCGAAGCCGGAAGTCACTCTGGACGTCACCCCGCTGAACGTCGATCTGCAAAATTTCGACAGTCTCAACGGCTCGCCTTTCAACCTCAGGCTCGATACCGGCCTGGGCAAGCAAGGCAAGATCAGCGCCGACGGCGTGGTCAACCTGGCCCCGGTCACCGCGCAACTCAACGTGAAAACCCAGGACATTGACCTGCGGGTCGCGCAGTCCTACATCAACCCGTTCATTCGCCTCGAGCTGCGCAGCGGCATGCTCGGCAGCGACCTGAAAGTGAACCTGAAAAGCACCGACCCGCTCGCCCTCAGCGTCACCGGTCGCGCTCAGATCGATCAGTTGCACACCCTCGACACCCTGAAAACCCGCGACTTCCTCAAGTGGCAGCAAGTGGTGGTCGAAGGCCTGAACTATCAGCACGGCGACAGCCTGTCGATCGACAAGGTCAACCTGTTCCAGCCGTACGCTCGGTTCATGATCAACGATGACCGCACCACCAACATCGACGACCTGTTGATCCCGCAACCGGCCGATTCCGGGGCGAAGACCGCCGCGGCGAAACCGGCGAGCAATGACAAACCGCTGGGCATTCACATCGGCGGCATCGCGATCAACGACGGTTCGGCCAACTTCGCCGACTTCAGCCTGACCCCCAACTTCGCCACCGCGATTCAACAGCTCAACGGCCAGATCGGCACCATCGACAGCCGTCAAGCGAAGCCCGCCAGCGTGGACGTCAAGGGCAAGGTGGACCGCTATGCGCCGGTGACCATCAAAGGCGCGGTCAACCCGTTCGACCCGATGGCCAGCCTCGACATCGCCACCAGTTTCAAACGGGTCGAGCTGACCACCCTGACGCCCTACTCCGGCAAGTTCGCCGGCTACCGGATCCGCAAGGGCCGGCTCAACCTCGACCTCCATTACCTGATCACCAAAGGCCAGCTCAAGGCCGAGAACAAAGTCGTGGTCGAGCAGCTGCAACTGGGTGAGAAAGTCGACAGCCCGGATGCCGTGAGCCTGCCGCTGAAACTGGCGATCGCCCTGCTCAAGGATGTCGACGGCAAGATTTCCATCGAGCTGCCGGTGACGGGCGATCTGAACAACCCGCAATTCAGCGTGATGCCGATTGTCTGGCAAACCCTGCGCAACCTGATCGTCAAGGCCGCCGCCGCACCCTTCAAGCTGATTGGCGGTCTGGTCAGCGGTGGCGGCTCGGAAGACCTCGGCACCGTGTCCTTCGCACCGGGTTCCAGCGACCTGAGTAAAGACGCCGAAGCCGCGCTGGTGAAACTGTCGCAAGCGCTGAAGGAGCGTCCGGCCCTGCGCCTGGAAATCGAAGGCACCGCTGCAAAAAGCAGTGACGGCCCGTTGCTCGCCGAACAGCGTCTGGAGCGCGAATACCAGTACAACTACTACAAGATGCTCCAGCGCCGAGGCGACAAGGTACCGGCTCAGGCCTCGCTGATCGAAGTGCCGGAAGGTGAAAAAGGTCCGCTGCTCGAAGGCATCTACCGCACACGTCTGAAAACCCAGCCACCGGCCGAATGGAAGGACCTGGGCAAGGAAGAACGCACGGCGAAAATGCGTGCCGACGTGATCAAGTTCTGGAGTTCCAGCGACGTGCTGCTGCGCCAGCTCGGCCAGGATCGCGCCAGCAGCATCAAGGACTATCTGGTGGACAAGGCCCAACTGGCCGACGATCGCGTGTACTTCATCGACGCCAATCTCGGCGAAGCGGAGAGCGACGGCCGGGTGGTGACGCAACTGCATCTGGATGCCGAGTGATGAACAGCCAATGGCTCACCGCAGTGGGGCTGGCATTGATCGCAAGCCACGCTGCGGCGTCCGATACCTTGCGCTGCGGTAGCCAACTGGTGAGCCTCGGCGACCGTGCCAGCGAGGTACTGCAAAAATGCGGTGAGCCGGTCAGTCGCGATCTGCTCGGTTACAAACGAAGCGCCAACCGTCGCGAAGAGTTTCAGGTCGAAGAGTGGACCTACGGCCCGAGCAACGGCATGTATCAATACCTGCGCTTTGAAGGCAATCGCCTGAGACAGATCGACAGCAAGCGCGGCAACTGACCTCCCCGCGTTTCCCTACCCCTGAATAGAACAGGCCCCGACACACATGTGCCAGGGCCTGTAATGGCCACATTCCGTGTGGCCGTTCGCATGAACTCCAAAGTGCGGCAGACGTATTGCTCGGCCCGCCTGTCGCGCCTTCTCCCGGTCCAGGCGAGAAGTCTTGCCTTACTCGGCTTTCAGACCGTCAGCGGAAACCGCTTTGACGCCTTTGATTTTCTTGGTGATGTTCACGGCGGTGGTTTTCTGAGCCTCGGTGACTGCAACAGTGGAGGACAGGGAAACAACACCTTTGTTGGTTTCGACTTTGATATCAGTGCCTGGGATGCCTTTCTCGGTCACCAGGTCACTTTTGACTTTGGTAGTGATCCAGGTATCGGAAGTAGCTTCTTTCGCCTTGGTGACTTCACCGGCAGCCAGAGTCATTGGCGCCTGGGTAGCCTGGGTCGATTGAGCGAATGCGCCGGTGGCCATGGTCAGGGTCAGCGCGGTAGCAGCAGCGGCAGTGATAGCGAACTTCTTCATACGAGTAACTCCTGTTTTTCTGGAAAGTCTGCTGCTTGTCTTGTCAGCAGGGTTACTGGAGATATTGCGAACGCTGTGCCAACTTTGAAACTGGAAATAAAGCCATATAAATCAATAAGTTATAAAAATAATGATTTCTCGGAATCATGCAAATTGCATGACCGGTGATTTAACTGCATGCAACTTGCAGACTGCAGATAACGGCTTAAGGCCATGATTCCAGAAGTTTTTCACATCAATAGACTCTGCAAAAAAAACCCCGCCGATGCGGCGGGGCTTGTTGTCAGGTGGACTGGATCATGCACCCGTGCATTGTTTAGGCAGATACTCCTGAGCGGCAGTACTGGTGCAGCTCCAGCCATTGGTCGCGTCACGGGTCAAGGTAATGGTTTTACTCAGCACCGGTGCCGGCGCGTTGACCAATGTGCACACAATGGTCCCGGCACCGGTGGATGCTGTGCCAGTAACGGCCAACGTGCAGTTACTGGTAGCGGCAGCACCGCCAGGCCCGGTATTGGCCGTGGTGGGTGCGGTACCGGCATTGATGACATCCTCATACGGGATTTTCATTGCCGAGATTTCGGCCAGCCCCGCCGTCACCTTCGACCGCGCCTGATATTTGGAGTACTGCGGCAGCGCCACAGTCGCGAGAATACCGATGATCGCCACAACGATCAGCAGCTCGATCAGAGTGAAACCTTGTTGGTTCTTCATAGACACGCTCCATGCATGAGTCGGAATCTCATGATCTGAACAGGACTGAGCACAGCCCGTGCCAAACGGCTACAGCCCTGTTCCGCTGGACTTAATCCGGTAGTCATGCCGATTCCTACAACCCGCAACCGCACTATCTGACACTTTTTGTCACCTGCACCCCGCGTGTTTGGCGCTGTCACTTGACTAGGCTATAAGTCATGAACGGCAAGCACGTGGAAACCCCATGAATGACATCGCTCTGAGCGGTCTGGCCAAACAACTGGTCCAGGCCGAACTGCTCACGGAAAAGAGTGCCCAGCAAGCCTGGCAACAGGCGCAGCGCAATCGCCTGTCGCTGGTCAGCTATCTGGTACAGAACAAACTGGTAAAGAGCGCGCAGGTCGCCGAGATTGCCTCGGAGCACTTCGGCATGGCGTTCCTCGACCTCAACTGCCTCGACAAGGAAACCCAGCCAAAGGGCCTGGTCAGTGAAAAACTGGTACGCCAGCACCACGCCCTGCCCCTCTGGCGGCGCGGCAACAAACTGTTCGTGGGGATCTCCGACCCGAGCAATCATCAGGCGATCAATGACATTCAGTTCAGCACGGGGCTGAGCACCGAAGCCATTCTGGTCGAGGACGACAAGCTCACCGACGCCATCGAAAAATTCTTCGACACCCACGCCACCGGCCTGGAGGAAATGGCGGATGTCGATCTCGACGGGCTGGATATCGAATCGGTTGAAGACGGCAAGCAGGACACCCTCGGCGGGGTCGATGCGGACGATGCCCCGGTGGTGCGCTTCGTGCACAAGATGCTGCTGGACGCGATCAAGAGCGGCTCGTCCGACCTGCACTTCGAGCCTTATGAAAAGAACTACCGGGTGCGGGTGCGCACCGACGGCATTCTGCGGGAGGTGGCCAAACCGCCGATTCAGCTCGCCGGGCGCATCGCCGCGCGCCTGAAGGTCATGGCGAGCCTCGACATTTCCGAACGACGCAAACCCCAGGACGGGCGGATCAAGATGCGTCTGTCGAAGAGCAAGTCGATCGACTTTCGGGTCAACACCCTGCCCACGCTCTGGGGCGAGAAAGTGGTGATGCGGATCCTCGACCCCTCCAGCGCCCAGATCGGCATCGATGCCCTCGGTTACGAGCCGGAGCAGAAAGACCTGTACATGGCCGCCCTCAAACAGCCGCAAGGCATGATTCTGGTGACCGGCCCCACCGGCTCGGGCAAAACCGTGTCGCTGTACACCGGGCTGAACATCCTCAACACCGTCGACATCAACATCTCCACTGCCGAAGACCCGGTGGAAATCAACATGGAAGGCATCAACCAGGTCAACGTCAATCCACGCCAGGGGATGGACTTTGCCCAGGCGCTGCGCTCGTTCCTGCGTCAGGACCCGGACGTGATCATGGTCGGCGAGATCCGCGACATCGAAACCGCCGAAATCGCGATCAAGGCCGCCCAGACCGGGCACCTCGTGCTGTCCACCCTGCACACCAACAGCGCGGCGGAAACCCTAACCCGCCTGCACAACATGGGCATTCCCGGTTTCAACATCGCGACCTCGGTGAGCCTGATCATTGCCCAGCGCCTGGCGCGAAAACTCTGCAGCCATTGCAAGAAACCCATCGAAATCCCTCGCGAAACCCTGATCAAGGAAGGTTTCCCCGAGGAACGCATCGGCCATTTCACGATCTATGAGCCCGCCGGTTGCGATCACTGCAACGGCGGGTACAAGGGTCGCGTGGGAATTTATGAAGTGGTGAAGAACACCCCCGAACTGCAACGGCTGATCATGGCCGAAGGCAACTCACTGGAAATCGATACCCAGATGCGCCGGGACGGCTTCAACGACCTGCGCACTTCGGGCCTGATAAAGGCCATGCAAGGCATTACCAGCCTTGAAGAAATCAACCGGGTCACCAAGGACTGAACATGGCGGTCAAGGCAGCGAAAATCAGCGTCTACGCCTGGGAAGGCACGGACCGCAAAGGCAGCAAGGTGACCGGCGAGTTGAGCGGCCAGAACCCCGCGCTGATCAAGGCGCAATTACGCAAGCAGGGCATCAACCCCGGCAAGGTGCGCAAGAAATCCGCCTCGCTGCTGAGCTTCGGCAAGCGCATCAAGGCCCAGGACATTGCCCTGTTCACCCGGCAGATGGCGACCATGATGAAGGCCGGCGTGCCGCTGCTGCAGTCGTTCGACATCATTGGCGAGGGCTTCGAAAACCCGGCAATGAGCAAGCTGGTGGACGAGGTGAAACAGGAGGTCGCCGCCGGCAACAGCTTCGCCGCCGCGCTGCGCAAGAAGCCGCAATATTTCGATGAGCTGTACTGCAACCTGGTGGATGCCGGCGAGCAATCCGGCGCCCTCGACACTCTGCTGGAACGGGTCGCGACCTACAAGGAAAAGAGCGAAAGCCTCAAGGCCAAGATCAAGAAGGCCATGACCTATCCGGCCGCCGTAGTGCTGGTGGCGGCGGTGGTCACCGGGATTCTGCTGGTCAAGGTGGTGCCGCAGTTCCAGTCGGTGTTCTCCGGCTTCGGTGCCGAACTGCCGGCCTTCACGCTGATGGTCATCAGCCTGTCCGAGTTCATGCAGCAATGGTGGTGGGCAATTCTCGGAGCGCTGGTGGCCGGTTTTTTCGGCACCCGCCATGCCCTGAAAAAATCCCAGGCCTTGCGCGACCGGCGTGATGCCTGGTTTCTCAAGCTGCCGCTGGTGGGCACATTGATGTACAAATCCGCCGTGGCACGTTTTGCCCGGACCCTGTCGACCACCTTCGCGGCCGGCGTGCCCTTGGTGGAGGCGCTGGACTCGGTAGCCGGAGCCACCGGCAACGTGGTGTTCAAGCGCGCCGTGCTGCGCATCCGCCAGGACGTTTCCACCGGCATGCAGCTGAATTTCTCGATGCGCTCCACGGGTATCTTTCCGAACATGGCGGTGCAGATGACCGCCATCGGCGAAGAATCCGGCGCACTGGACGAGATGCTCGACAAGGTCGCGGGTTTCTATGAGGACGAGGTGGACAACATGGTCGACAACCTCACCAGTCTGATGGAACCGTTCATCATGGTGGTGCTCGGGGTGATCGTCGGTGGTCTGGTGGTGGCGATGTACCTGCCGATCTTCCAACTCGGCTCAGCGATCTGACATGCCTATCGACGAACTCTTCAGTCTCTATCCGCTGGCCTTTGTTTTCACCGCCCTGCTGCTCGGGCTGGTGGTCGGCAGTTTTCTCAACGTGTTGATCTGGCGCCTGCCGAAAATGCTCGAGCGTGAATGGCGCCAGCAGGCTCACGATGTGCTGGGGCTGCCCGGGGAGGCGCCGTTGCCCACCTACAACCTGATGCTGCCGCACTCGCAATGCCCGCACTGTGGCCACCGGATCCGCGCGTGGGAAAATATTCCCGTGTTGAGTTACGTATTCCTGCGCGGGCGTTGTTCAGGTTGCAGCGCAGCGATCAGCAAGCGTTACCCGCTGACCGAACTGGCCTGCGGCCTGCTCTCGGCGTTCATCGCCTGGCATCTGGGTTTCGGCTGGCAGGCGTGCCTGCTGATCGTGCTGACCTGGGGCCTGTTGGCCATGAGCCTGATCGACACCGAGCATCAATTGCTGCCCGATGTACTGGTGCTGCCGCTGCTGTGGCTGGGGCTGATCGTCAACAGCTTCGAGCTGTTCGTTCCGCTGCACGATGCCCTGTGGGGCGCGGTGCTGGGCTACATGGCGCTGTGGTCGGTGTTCTGGCTGTTCAAGCTGATCACCGGCAAGGACGGCATCGGTCACGGCGATTTCAAACTGCTGGCATTGCTTGGGGCCTGGGGCGGCTGGCAGATTCTGCCGCTGACCATCCTGTTGTCCTCGCTGGTGGGCGCCGTGCTCGGGGTGATTTTGCTCAAGCTGCGCGACCAGAAAACCTCGACGCCAATCCCCTTCGGCCCGTATCTGGCAATTGCCGGCTGGATTGCCTTGCTCTGGGGTGGTCAAATAACCGGCTTCTATTGGCAGTTTGTCGGTTTGAAATGAATAACCCTGTGGAAAAACCCTGGATTCTCGGCCTGACCGGCGGCATCGGCAGCGGCAAAAGCGCCGCCGCCCAGCACTTCATCGATCTTGGCATTCACGTGGTGGACGCCGATCACGCGGCGCGCTGGGTGGTCGAGCCGGGCCGCCCGGCGCTGGCGAAGATCGCCGAACACTTCGGCCCCGATGTGTTGCAGGCCGACGGCACGCTGGATCGTGCAGCCCTGCGCAAACTGATCTTTGAGGTACCGGAGCAACGGCGCTGGCTCGAAGCCTTGCTGCATCCGCTGATCGCCGAGGAAATCGCCCATCACCTGGCGCTGGCACAATCGCCTTACGCGATTCTGGTCTCGCCGCTGCTGATCGAATCCGGGCAATACGCGATGACTCAGCGAATCCTGGTGATCGACGCCCCGCAACAATTGCAGATCGAACGCACCTTGCAGCGTGACCAGACCAGCGAACAGCAGGTCCAGGCGATCCTCAAGGCCCAGTCCAGCCGCGAAGACCGCGTCAGCCGTGCCGACGACGTGGTGGTCAACGACCGCGACCTCGCCTGGCTGCACAGCGAGGTCGAGCGCCTGCATCACTTTTACCTGACTTTATCCGGAGGCCAATCATGAGCCAGACCCCAACCGTCAACTGCCCGACTTGCGGCGCGCCCGTGGAATTCACCCCCGAAAACAAATACCGTCCGTTCTGCTCGGACCGCTGCAAACTGATCGACCTCGGCGCCTGGGCGTCGGAAGAGCACAAGATTCCGGTGGCCCCGGATGCCGAGGACGAACTGTTTTCCGGCGATTTCGACCCGCGTCACTGATTCCGCTCAGGGCCGCATGAAGCCGTAGTCCTGATCGTCGTCGAGGTTTTCCGCCAGAAAGCGCAACTCGTCGGCCAGGTCTTCGGCGTTGCGCACCGCCTTGCTCTGCTGCACCACCGCACTGAGCAAGGCACGCAGGCTCAGGCCCGGATCGAACCCCACCTCCTGCGCCATCTCCAGACTCTGCCGGGTTTCCTGCCTCGCCCACTCGTACACGCTCATGCCGCTGCTCCTGAAGGGATTTGGCCGAGCATGAAATGCCGCACGCCGGGTGGATTTGATGTGGATCAAGACTTGGGATCGTCGTCCTTCCACGGCGCCGAAAGGTAGCGGGTGCGGTTGAAGGTCTCCAGCCACTCCGGGCAAAACACCACCAAGGCGCTGACGACCATGCCGTTGATGAAGGCTTCGGGAAAAATCAGCAGCCACAGGTAACCGATGAAATCCTCCAGCCATTCGGGCATGGCGAAGAGGCCGTCGTACCAGAGCAACGTCAGGCTCAGCGTCAGGCAGAACAACGCCGACAGCGCGGCGGCGAAAAAGCCGGAACAGAAGATGTACACGAACGGATTGCGCGGCTGGGCGCGCTCGACCAGGATCGCCACACACTCGGTAATCAACACCGGCAACAGAATCAGCAAGGCGCCGTTGACCCCGACAGCCACCAGATCCTGACGCCCCAGCAGCACCAGTCCCAGTTGCGCCACCAGTCCGCCGAGGATCGCCAGCGGCCAGTCCAGCAGCAGCGTCACCGCCGTCATGCCGATGAAGTGGTAAGACACCCCGGTGTCGAAATCCCTGCGCACCAGCCACAGCAGAAACAACGCGAACACTGTGCCGAACAGCAAGTGCTGACGGCGGCTGTCGCTGAACAGTTCGACCCACGGTGCGCGGACAATTGCCCAGAGCAGCACCGGCAAGTAAATCAGCCAGCCGACCGTCAGGCTCGCCGATGACAACAGTTCTGCACCGATCATGATCCCATCACCTTCATTCGCACCGCAGACTCCTTTGATTGGCGCTCCTGCGGCGAAGTCTACACCTGCACGGCAGGAGATCTGCCGATGCAAAGCTTTCTGCTTGTCGCAATTGAACGCTAAGCTTGGGCCTATGGATGACTCAGATTATTTACGCCTGCTGACCATCGCGGCCGAGCAAGCCAACGCATTCCTGTCCAATGCCCGCAAATGGGAGCGTGAGCGTTGGGTCTGCCAGCGCCTGCTGCAAGGCTTGAATATTCCTTATCGCGCCGACGAATTCGCGCCCGCCGGTGAGCCGCCGGACGTGTTGTTTCGCGACGCCAACTTCGAAGTGTTTTTCGTCCTCGACGAGGGCCGTCGGCTCAACGACGAATGGCGCGATGAGCTGCAACGGCGGCGCAGTGCGTTTTCCCTCAGCCAACTGGTGCGCCGCGAGGCCAAGCCGCGGCGGATTCCGGCCAATGAATTTCTGCTGAGACTGGCGCCGACCTTGCGCAAGAAAGCGCACAACTACAAGGAACGCGGGATGGACCTGGGCGAGCTGGACATCATTGCCTTCGCCAGCCTGAAGCGCGAAGTGCTCGACCTGAACAGCCACTTTCCGCCACCCACCGAATACCTGCGTCAGGGCTGGCGTTCGCTGTCGCTGGTCGGGCCGACCTTTGCGCGGGTGCTGTTCGCCCACCCCGATGCCCCGGATTTTCTGCGCGGCAACCTGGGACGCAGCATCGTGTTCGATGTCGGGATCAGCCTGTGACGCCACTTCAACAATTGATTGCCGATGTCCCGCAGACCGGATGCGTGCGCTGGATTGGCGTGCGCCCCGAGTCACGGGGGCCGATGCTCGCGCTCGATGCCGTGGAGGCGCGGCTTGAAGCCGGGCTCACCGGCGATCACGCGCGGCCCGGTGTGCGCAATGCGCGGCAGGTGACGCTGATTCAGTGGGAACATCTGGCTGTCATCAGCGGCTTGATGGGCCGGTCGGCCGAACAACCGGTCACGCCTGAAGATCTGCGGCGCAATCTCGTTATAAGCGGGATCAACTTGTTCAGCCTCAAGGGGCGGCGCTTTCGCATTGGCCAGGCGATTTTCGAAACCACAGGCTGGTGCCAGCCGTGTGCGCGTCTGCAAAACAACCTTGGCCCCGGAACGTTCCAGGCCGTGCGCGGGCATGGCGGAATCACCGCGCGAGTGTTACAAAGCGGGATCATTCGCCTCGGGGACAGTGTGTCTGTCGAACCGGTCCCGGACAGTGGCTATGCTGCGTTCAATCCCGGTTGAAATCCGCTGTAGCGTGTTCTCATTCAGTAACGTCTACCTGACGAGGCCTTTATGACCAGCCGCCTGAACCCCGAAGACCAGAAGCATGTCGAAGAGTACCTGCAGTTGTCCCAACACCGTGTCGAGCGCCGGCCATTCCGGCCGTGGATGCTCCTGGTGCTGGTGCTGGCAGTGACCATTGGTCTGGGCCTGTTGAGCCGATTTATCAGTTACCTGACGCTATGAGCTGCATCGCGCTCGCTCGGTTAGCTGTACCGATTTCCTTTAAAAACCTTGCGAGCTATTCCTATGTCCCATCGTATTGTCATTGTCGGCGGCGGCGCCGGCGGTCTGGAGTTGGCTACCCGTCTGGGTAAGACTCTGGGCAAACGCGGTACCGCCAGCATCATGCTGGTCGACGCGAACCTCACGCACATCTGGAAACCGCTGCTGCACGAAGTGGCCGCCGGATCGCTGAACTCTTCCGAGGACGAACTCAACTATGTCGCCCAGGCCAAATGGAACCACTTCGAGTTTCAGCTGGGGCGCATGAGCGGGCTCGACCGTGAGCAGAAGAAGATCCAGCTGGCTGCCACCTACGACGAAAACGGCGTTGAGCTGGTCCCGGCGCGGGAAGTGCCCTACGACTCGCTGGTGATCGCGGTCGGCAGCACCACCAACGATTTCGGCACCCAGGGCGCCGCGCAGCACTGCCTGTTCCTCGACACCCGCAAACAGGCCGAGCGCTTCCACCAGCAACTGCTCAATCACTATCTGCGCGCGCACGCCGGGCAAACCGATGTGGTCCAGCAGATCAGCGTGGCCATCGTCGGCGCCGGCGCCACAGGCGTCGAACTGGCGGCCGAGCTGCACAACGCCGCCCATGAACTGGCGGCTTACGGCCTGGACCGGATCAAACCGGAAAACATGCACATCACCCTGATCGAAGCCGGGCCACGGGTGCTGCCAGCCCTGCCGGAGCGCATCAGCGGGCCGGTGCACAAGACTCTGGAGAAACTCGGAGTCAACGTGATGACCAACGCCTCGGTCAGCCAGGTCACCGCCGACAGCCTGATCACCGCCGACGGCAACGAGATCAAGGCCAGCCTGAAAGTCTGGGCCGCCGGGATCCGCGCACCGGGTTTCCTCAAGGACATCGATGGCCTGGAAACCAACCGCATCAACCAGCTGCAAGTGCTGCCGACGTTGCAGACCACCCGGGACGAAAACATCTTCGCCTTCGGTGACTGCGCCGCGTGCCCGCAACCGGGCTCCGATCGCAACGTTCCGCCACGGGCCCAGGCTGCTCACCAACAGGCGTCGTTGCTGGCCAAGTCGCTGAAACTGCGCATCGAAGGCAAGACCTTGCCGGAGTACAAATACACCGACTACGGCTCGCTGATTTCGCTGTCGCGTTTTTCGGCTGTGGGTAACTTGATGGGCAACCTGACCGGCAGTGTGATGCTTGAGGGCTGGCTGGCGCGGATGTTTTACGTGTCGCTGTACCGCATGCACCAGATGGCGCTATACGGGCCGTTCCGCACAGCGATGCTGATGCTGGGCAGCAAGATCGGACGCGGCACCGAGCCACGCCTGAAGCTGCACTGATGTAACACTCTGTGGGAGTGAGCTTGCTCACGAAGACGGTGGATCAGTCGACAAATGCATCGGCTGACCAGCCTCATTCGCGAGCAAGCTCGCTCCCACAGTGTTTTGTGTTAATCGAAAGATCTGTTTTCTACTGTATCTGCGCCACACCTTCCGCACCTTCGCTTACAAACTCCCTACTCCTAGACACAGACGCGATACACCGCCACCGCTTAATGGCCACACCCGAGCACACCTGCTCCGGCTGATCGCCCTTAACGTGTGGTTGCGCTGTGCAACCGAAGGAGAATGCAATGTCCCGTACTTCGAAAATCGGCAAAAACTCCCTTGGCCTGGTCGGTGCCGTACTGGCCGGCGGCCTGATGCTTTCAGGCTCGGTGTTCGCCGCGCAACCGCTGGCCCAGGGCTACATGGTCGCTTCGGCCGAGACCTCGGTGAAAACCCCGGAAGGGAAATGCGGTGAAGGCAAATGCGGCGATGCGTCGATGGCCAAGACCGACACCGATGGCGACGGCAAGGTCTCGCGCGCCGAGTTCCTGAAGGTCGCGCCGAAGTCCGACTTCGACAAGATCGACACCAACCACGACGGTTTCATCGACGAGCAAGAGGCGTACAACAACGTCAAAGCCAACTTCGAAGCCAATGGCAAAAAAATGCCGAAAGGCCTGTTCGAACACCTGAAAGACCAGGACGGTGCCTGATTTTTCAGACACCCGACAAAACAAAGCCGCGCTTTCTCTGACGAGAAGCGCGGCTTTTTCACATCATCACGATTACAACTGGAAGCGGCGCACCAAGCCCTGCAATGCGTTGGCCAGTTGCGACAGTTCATGGCTGGACGCATTGGTTTGATCGGCACCGGCTGCCGAGCGAACCGACAGATCGCGAATGTTCACCAGATTGCGATCCACTTCCCGCGCCACCTGCGCCTGTTCTTCGGCGGCGCTGGCGATCACCAGATTGCGCTCGTGGATTTCATTTACCGAGGCCGTGATCGTCTGCAACGCTTCACCGGCCCGCTCGGCCAGCACCAGTGTGGTGGCAGCGCGAGAGGCACTGGCCTGCATCGACTCCAGCGCCAGGCTCGAACCGTTGCGCATGCCCTGCACCATTTGCTCGATTTCCTGGGTCGATTGCTGCGTGCGATAAGCCAGCGCCCGGACTTCGTCGGCGACCACCGCGAACCCGCGCCCGCTCTCCCCGGCCCGCGCCGCTTCGATGGCGGCATTGAGCGCCAGCAGGTTGGTCTGTTCGGCAATCGCACGGATTACGTCCAGCACTTTGCCGATGTCCTGAGATTGATTGGCCAGTGACTGCACCAGCTCACCCGTGTGCTCGACTTCGCTGGCCAGAGCGTTGATGGCGTCGGCAGTTTCGCTGACCCGCTCCTGACCCAACTGCGCCGACTCGCTGGACTGGCGGGTGGCGTCGGACGTCGACACCGCATTGCGGGCGACCTCCTCGACGGCCGTGGTCATCTCGTTGACGGCGGTGGCGGCCTGTTCGATTTCGTTGTTCTGCTGTTGCAGCCCTTGCGTGCTGTCGTGGGTGACCGCGCTCAATTCGTCGGAAGCCGTCGCCAGTTGCGTGGCAGAACCGCTGATACCCTGCAGGGTTTCGCGCAGGTTCTGCTGCATCGTCGCCAACGCCTTGAGCAGACGGCTGACTTCATCGTTGCCGTGGGTTTCGATCGGACGGGTCAGATCGCCCCTGGCGACGTGCTCGGCAGCGTCGACGGCAGCGCTCAGGGGACGGACGATGCTGCGGGTGAGCAACATCGCCAAGGCCACGGTCGCCAGCGCCGCCAGAGCGATAAACAAAGTCACGATGGTGCGCGAGGTTTCATAGTGGGCAGCGGAGTTCTGGCTTTCAGCGGCGACCTGTCGGGCGAACAGATCCGCCAGGTCGTTGAGTTGTTTGCCGGAGCCGTCGACCACGGTTTTCATGTCGACGAGCAGCAGTTTGGTCAGCTCGTCGCGCTTGCCTTGCTCAGCGAGGGTGAACGACTGGGCGATGCCGGTGCGGTAGGCGGCAAAGGTTTTCTTGAACTGTTCGTACAACTGCTGACCTTCCGGGGTAGTCACCAGCCGGTCGTAGGCGGCGATTTTCTCGCTCAGTTCCTTGTCGCGGGTGTCCATCTGGCTGCGGTACGTGGCGATGTTGGCCGGATCCTGATCCAGCGCCATACGCAGGGAAATGGTGCGAATGCGCAACATGATCTCGCGAATCTCGTCGCCACCGCGAATGCTCGGCAGCCACTGCGTCTCCACCGCCACTTCGCTGTCGCGGATGCTCGACATCTGCCCCAGAGCAAACACCCCGAGCAACGCTACCAGCACCGCGATCAGGGCAAAGCCCAGGGCCGCACGGGGAGCAATATTCAACTGACGAAGCAACATGACGAACGCCCTTTTTCTTGTAATGGCCGGATGCAAGGGGCGATGGATGGCAGGCCCCTTTCGTTAGCGGGCTATCGGCAAGTTGTATGACGACTTGAATGAAACCTTTTCGAAGAGCAAAAAAAATCCCCGTATCTTTCGATACGAGGATTTTTAATATGGTCGGGGTAAGGGGATTCGAACTCCTGACATCCTGCTCCCAAAGCAGGCGCGCTACCGGACTGCGCTATACCCCGGTAAAAAAAAGGCGATCTTTCAAAGATCGCCTTCTTTGATCAGCGCTTTTGGCCTCTGATCTTAAGATTCGATCCCAGCGCTAACTGGTTTCAAAAATGGTGGGTCGTGTGGGATTCGAACCTACGACCAATTGGTTAAAAGCCAACTGCTCTACCAACTGAGCTAACGACCCAAAAATGGTCGGGGTAAGGGGATTCGAACTCCTGACATCCTGCTCCCAAAGCAGGCGCGCTACCGGACTGCGCTATACCCCGGCTTGAAATTGGCTCCGTGACCAGGACTCGAACCTGGGACCCAATGATTAACAGTCATTTGCTCTACCGACTGAGCTATCACGGAACTACATATTTCAATTTACTACGGTGAAACTTGCAGCTTCTCGACACCGTTTTCGCATCGCTGCGTTCGTGTGTCTGAGGCGCGCTATTCTACAACCTAGAACACCTCTGTCAACCCCCTAAATTGCTTTCAAGTTAATGATTTGCAACTTATTTCAGATTTCTGCCCAGTGAGCTGAAACCGTGTTGGTGACTGACTGCGGGGCGCACTTTACAAGCCTTTTCCTTTGAGTTCAACAGCCTGGCGAAAAAAAAGGCCTCGCATTGCGAGGCCTTGATTACTTCACCACCGTCAGGCGTCAGTTGAATGTGATCTCGTCGTTCTCCACGACACCGGTCGCGGTCTCGCCCGGCAGGAAACGTCCCGACAGGATCAACTGCGCCAACGGGTTCTCGATCCAGCGCTGGATCGCCCGCTTCAGCGGCCGTGCGCCATAGACCGGGTCGTAACCGACGGCAATCAGCTTGTCCATCGCCTCAGGGCTCAGTTCCAGCCTCAGCTCGCGCTCGGCCAGACGGCTGCGCAGACGGCCCAGCTGGATCTCGGTAATGCCCGCGATCTGATCCCGTGCCAATGGCTCGAAGATCACCACTTCGTCGACCCGGTTGATGAACTCCGGACGGAAGTGGGTGGAAATCGCATCCATCACCGCTGCCCGTTGCGCTTCACGATCACCGACCAATTCCTGGATCTGCATAGAACCCAGGTTGGAGGTCATGACGATCACGGTATTGCGGAAGTCTACCGTGCGGCCATGGCTGTCGGTCAGACGACCATCCTCCAGCACCTGCAGCAGGATGTTGAACACGTCCGGGTGCGCCTTCTCGACTTCGTCCAGCAGGATCACCGAGTAAGGCTTGCGCCGTACCGCTTCGGTCAGGTAACCGCCCTCTTCGTAGCCGACGTAGCCCGGTGGCGCACCGATCAGCCGTGCCACGGAATGTTTCTCCATGAACTCGGACATGTCGATCCGCACCATCGCCTCTTCAGTGTCGAAGAGGAATTCGGCCAGCGCCTTGCACAGCTCGGTTTTACCGACACCGGTCGGGCCGAGGAACATGAACGAGCCGCTCGGACGATTCGGGTCAGACAACCCGGCACGGGAACGCCGCACCGCGTTGGCCACTGCGACCACCGCTTCGTCCTGGCCGATCACGCGCTGATGCAACAGGCTTTCCATCTTCATCAGCTTGTCGCGCTCGCCTTCGAGCATTTTCGACACCGGAATACCGGTCCACTTCGAAACGACTTCGGCGATTTCCTCTTCGGTTACCTTGCTGCGCAGCAACTGGTTCTCGCTCTTGCCGTGCTGGTCGACCATTTGCAGGCTGCGCTCCAGATCGGGGATCACCCCGTACTGCAACTCGGCCATGCGGTTCAGGTCACCTTTGCGGCGCGCGGCTTCCAGTTCCTGACGGGACTGTTCGATCTTCTGCTGAATCTGCGCAGAACCCTGCACCTCGGCTTTTTCCGAGTTCCAGATTTCTTCCAGATCCGAATACTCCCGCTCGTGGCGGACGATTTCTTCCTGGAGTTTTTCCAGACGCTTGATCGCCGCTTCGTCGCTTTCTTTCTTCAGGGCCTGGGATTCGACTTTCAGTTGAATCAGGCGCCGCTCCAGACGATCCAGCACTTCCGGCTTGGAGTCGATCTCCATGCGGATACGGCTGGCCGCTTCGTCGATCAGGTCGATCGCCTTGTCCGGCAGCTGCCGGTCAGTGATGTAGCGATGGCTGAGCTTGGCCGCCGCGATGATCGCGCCGTCGGTAATCGCGACCTTGTGGTGAACCTCGTAACGCTCCTTGAGGCCACGCAGGATCGCGATGGTGTCTTCTTCGCTCGGCTCGTCCACCAGTACTTTCTGGAAGCGCCGCTCGAGGGCCGCGTCCTTCTCTATATATTGGCGGTACTCGTTGAGCGTGGTCGCGCCGACGCAATGCAGCTCGCCACGGGCCAACGCCGGTTTGAGCATGTTGCCGGCGTCCATCGAGCCTTCGCCCTTGCCGGCGCCGACCATGGTGTGCAGTTCGTCGATGAACAGAATGATCTGCCCTTCCTGCTTCGACAGCTCGTTGAGCAGCGCTTTCAGGCGCTCTTCAAACTCGCCGCGATACTTGGCACCGGCAATCAGCGCCCCCATGTCGAGGGACAGCAGCCGCTTGCCGCGCAGGCCATCCGGTACTTCGCCGTTGATGATGCGCTGAGCCAGACCTTCGGCAATCGCGGTTTTACCCACGCCAGGTTCACCGATCAGCACCGGGTTGTTCTTGGTGCGGCGTTGCAGAACCTGAATGGTGCGACGGATCTCGTCGTCACGGCCGATCACCGGGTCAAGCTTGCCTTCTTCGGCGCGCTTGGTCAGGTCGACAGTGTATTTATCCAGTGCCTGACGCGACTCTTCGTGGTTGGCGTCATTGACCGCCTCGCCACCGCGCAGGTTGTTGATTGCATTCTCCAGCGCTTTTTTGCTCACGCCCTGGCCGAGCAGCAACTTGCCGAGCTTGCTGTTCTCGTCCATCGCAGCGAGCAGCACCAGTTCGCTGGAAATGAACTGGTCGCCCTTCTGCTGGGCCAGACGGTCGGCCTGGTTGAGCAGACGCGCCAGATCCTGCGACATGTTGACGTCGCCGGTCGGGTTCTGGATTTTCGGTAATTGATCGAGCTCTTTGGTCAGCTCTTTACGCAAGCTGTTGACGTCGAAGCCCACCTGCATCAACAGGGGTTTGATCGAACCACCCTGCTGTTCAAGCATGGCTTGCATCAAATGCGCCGGCTCGATGGCCGGATGATCGTGGCCGACAGCCAGGGATTGGGCATCGGACAACGCCAACTGCAATTTGCTGGTTAAACGGTCTATACGCATGGGTCACCTTCCTTTTGAGCAGGCCGGACCTAAAAACCATCCTGAATAAAGAAACCTGCCAGATACCGCTATAGATGCGGTCGATTCTGGAAGATTCAAGCGTCAGGGTGTTGATGCAGGTCAGACAAGCTTAGCGGGTGAGCCAGACAAGGGAGGCGAAGCGACCAGTGCGCGATGCACGGCGATAAGAAAAGAAGCGAGGATCGGTCACGGTACAGAAACCGCCACCATAAACAGCGGTGACACCGCGAACCGCCAGACGCAGCCGCGCCAGCTTATAGATGTCGGCCATGAACTTGCCGGCGTTGTGGCTCGGGACAAAGGCCGTCTCGGCTTCGAGCAATTGATTGATGAAGACTTCCCGGACTTCCGGGCCGACTTCAAAGGCTTGCGGGCCGATGGCCGGACCGAGCCAGACCAGAACGTCTTCGGCGGGTACATCCAGACTGTCGAGGGTGGCTTCCAGCACGCCGGCCGCCAGACCACGCCAACCGGCATGAGCCGCTGCCACGCGAGTACCGGCACGGTCGCAGAACAGCGCCGGCAGGCAGTCGGCGGTCATCGCTGCACAAGCGATTCCAGGAGTATCCGTCCAGCTGGCGTCCGCCGTGGCCACCACGGACGGATCAGCATGCGCTACGGCAATCCCGTGCACTTGCTGCAACCAGGCAGGCTTTATAGAGAAGTGTTCGGTCAGGCGCCGACGGTTCTCGGCGACGGCCTCCGGGCGGTCATCGACATGATCGCCCAGGTTGAGGCTGTCGAACGGCGCCTCGCTGATGCCGCCCTCGCGGGTGGTGACACAGGCCTTGACGCTGGCCGGCGCGGGCCAGTCCGGCGTCAGCCAGTTCATCCGACGAATGCCTCGCGGTCCTGCTTGAGCAGGGTCAGCAGCCAGACCAGATCTTCCGGCAGCGGCGATTCCCAGCTCATGCGCTCACCGGTGGTCGGATGATCCAGCTCGAGGAACCGCGCGTGCAGGGCCTGACGCGGGAAGTGCTTGAGGGATTCGACCATGGTCTGGCTCGCGGCCGGCGGAATACGGAAACGACCGCCATACGCAGGATCCCCGACCAACGGGAAATTGATGTGCGACATGTGCACGCGAATCTGGTGAGTACGACCGGTTTCCAGCTTCACCCGCACGTGGGTGTGGGAACGGAAACGCTCCAGCACGCGGTAGTGGCTGACGGCCGGCTTGCCGCCTTCCATCACCGCCATGCGCTGGCGCTGCTGGCCGTGACGACCGATCGGGGCGTTGATCTTGCCGCCAGCGGTGACCACGCCGATCACGATGCACTCGTAGATCCGGCTGACGCTGCGGCTTTGCAACTGCGCCACCAGCTTGGTCTGCGCCTGAATAGTCTTGGCCACCACCATCAGACCGGTGGTGTCCTTGTCCAGACGATGCACGATACCGGCGCGCGGAACATTGATGATGTCCGGCACGTGGTGCAGCAAGGCGTTGAGCAAGGTGCCATCAGCGTGACCGGCAGCCGGGTGCACCACCAGGCCCGCAGGCTTGTTGATCACCAGAATGTCGTCGTCTTCATAGACGATGTCGAGTTCGATGTCCTGAGCGACCCATTCACCCTGGGCCTCCTGCTCGGCAGTGAGCTCAAGGATGGCACCGCCATGAACGATGTCGCGCGGGCGGATGACCGCCCCGTCCACAGTCAGGCGACCTTCTTTGATCCAGGCGGAAAGGCGCGAGCGCGAGTGCTCGGCGAAGAGTTGGGCGGCGACTTGATCGAGGCGTTGGCCGCCCAATTCGGACGGCACCTCTGCGCGAAGTTCAATTTTATCGGACATGCTCGGACTGGGCGTCGGCTACAGCCTTTGGTTTCGGCTGCGCGCTTGTGGTTAAATACGGCGTCTTTTGCCCCGGGGCTTTTCAACGGGGCGCTCATCATAACAGGACGGCCCCGCCCAAGACAGCGGCCGTCATAGGGACGCAAGCCGCCATGCAAGTGAAACACCTGCTGCTGATCGCCATCCTCGCATTGACCGCTGCTTGCTCATCGAAGGAAGTCGTAGACGAAAACCTGAGTGAAGCCGAGCTGTACCAGCAGGCTCAACAGGACCTGGACAACAACAGCTACACCAGCGCCACAGCCAAGCTGAAGGCTCTGGAGTCGCGTTATCCGTTCGGACGCTACGCCGATCAGGCGCAGCTGGAACTGATCTACGCCAACTACAAGAACGCCGAGCCGGAAGCTGCAAAATCCGCCGCCGAGCGCTTCATTCGTCTGCACCCGCAGCACCCGAACGTCGATTACGCCTACTACCTCAAGGGTCTGACTTCGTTCGACCAGGACGTCGGCCTGCTGGCGCGCTTCCTGCCGCTGGACATGACCAAGCGTGACCCGGGTGCTGCCCGCGACTCCTATAACGAGTTCGCCCAGCTGACCAGCCGCTACCCGAACAGCCGCTACGCGCCTGACGCCAAGCAGCGCATGATCTACCTGCGCAACCTGCTGGCTGCCTACGAAATCCACGTGGCCGACTACTACCTGACCCGTCAGGCCTATGTCGCTGCTGCCAACCGTGGTCGTTATGTAGTAGAAAACTTTCAGGAAACCCCATCGGTCGGTGACGGCCTGGCGGTGATGACCGAAGCCTACCAGCGTCTGCACCTGGACGATCTGGCGGCCACCAGTCTGGAAACCCTGAAGCTCAACTACCCGAATCACCCAACCCTGCAGGACGGCCAGTTCGTACCTCGCGTTGCCGAAGCCGACAACCGTTCGTTCCTGAGCAAGGCCACTCTGGGCCTGATCGAATCCCGTCCGCCGCTGCCGCCGGGAGAGACCCGTGCCAACCAGGACGTGCAGAAGCAGTTCCAGGACGCGAAAGACGCGATCCCGAACGAGCTCAAGCCGAAAGACGAAAACGGCGATGTGATCGAAGAGCCGGAACCGGAGTCGAGCGACAGCGACCGTTCCATCTTCAGCTACATGACCTTCGGTCTGTTCGACTGATCACTTCGGTGATGCCAAAAAGGGAGATCTTCGGATCTCCCTTTTTATTGCGGCGTGTGATTGGGCTGTGCGCTTGTCGGGTCCTTAGCTAAACTGCCGAATCATTAGCCGAAAAGCCGCCCATCATGCTTCGTTTACTGTTCTGGATTGCCTTGATCGCCGCTGCCGTCTGGTTGTGGCGCAAATTCAAGGCCCCCGCCTCGTCCGCCCGATCGCCTCGCGAACAGGATGCCGCGCCGATGGTGCGCTGCGCCCATTGCGGCGTGCACCTGCCCCGCGACCGCGCGCTGAACCTTCAACAACAGTGGTATTGCAGCCAGGCTCACCTTGAGCAAGGCCCCGGTTCCAGTGATCGCTGAGGCCGACAACGCCGACAGCAAACAGGCCCAGCGACTGCTGCGCCTCTATCATCTGTACCGTTTGAGTGTCGGCATCACCCTGGTATTGCTGATCTCCAGCAACATGGACAACCGCCTGCTGACCTCGGCCAACGACGAGTTGCTGCGCAACGGCAGCTGGTTGTACCTGGTGCTGAACATCCTGCTGGTAGTGTTCCTCGAGAATATCCGCCGCCCGGCCCAGCTATTCGGCCTCGCGCTGGTCGACATCCTGCTGCTGTGCGGCGTGTTCTATGCAGCGGGCGGCGTGGCCAGCGCGATCGGAAATTTGCTGATCGTCTCGGTGGCGATCAGCAACACCTTGCTGCGACGACGTATCGGCTTGCTGATCGCCGCCGTCGCCACACTCGGCATCGTCGGGCTCAGCTTTCTGTTGAGTTTCAGCCATCCCCTGAGCGCCAACGATTATCTGCAGGCCGGTACCCTCGGCGCCCTGTGCTTTGCTGCTTCGCTGCTGGTGCAGGGGTTGATCCGCCGTCTCGAAGTCAGTGAGAACCTGGCCGAGTTGCGCGCCAGCGAAGTGGTGGGACTCGAAGCCCTCAACGCGCTCATCCTGCAACGCATGCGCACCGGCATTCTGGTGCTCGACGAACAACGCCGGGTGCAACTGGCCAACCACAGCGCCAGGACCCTGCTGGGGCAAACGCAGCTTGAGGGCGATTTGATAGACGACCACTCGAGCGCACTGGTCGAACGTCTGCAACTGTGGCTGAACAACCCTACCCTGCGCCCGCAAAGCCTGAAAATCGCCGGCAACGGCCTAGAGCTGCAGCCGAGCTTCATCGCCCTGGAACAGAGTCCGAACCGCCAGACCCTGGTGTTTCTCGAAGACCTCGCCCAGATCGCCCAACAGGCGCAGCAATTGAAACTCGCTGCGCTGGGGCGACTGACCGCCGGTATCGCCCATGAAATCCGCAATCCGCTGGGGGCCATCAGTCATGCCGCGCAGCTGTTGCAGGAATCCGAGGAACTCGACGGCGCGGATCGGCGTCTGACGCAGATCATTCAAGACCACTCCCAGCGCATGAACCGAGTCATCGAAAACGTCCTGCAACTGTCCCGCCGCCAGCAGAGCGCACCGCAGCGGCTGGATCTCAAGCCGTGGCTGGAACAGTTCGTTTGCGACAGCCGCGAACAGGCCGGCGAACGCCAGCTCATTCACCTGCACGTCGGCCCGGGGGATTTTCGCACCCTGATGGATCCTGGCCAGCTCACACAGATTCTCGACAATCTGTTACGCAACGGCTGGCGCCACAGTGCCCTGCTGCACGATCCGGCCGAGGTCTGGCTGACGCTGTTCATCGACCCCGAAAGCACGCTGGCCGTGCTTGAGGTGCAGGACAATGGCCCCGGCGTGCCGCTGGATCAGCAGGCTCACCTGTTCGAACCGTTCTTTACCACCAGCAGCCAGGGCACCGGCCTTGGGCTTTATCTGTCCCGTGAGCTGTGCGAAAGCAATCAAGCGCGCCTAGACTTCAAATCACGCCAAGGCGGCGGCTGCTTTCGCATCACCTTTGCTCACGGACGGAAACAAAGTTGAACACGAGCCCACGGCAAAAAATCCTCATCGTCGACGACGAACCGGATATCCGCGAACTCCTGGAAATAACCCTGGGACGGATGAAACTCGACACCTTCAGCGCACGTAATCTCGGGGAAGCCCAGGCGTTGCTGCACCGCGAGACCTTCGATCTGTGCCTGACCGACATGCGCCTGCCCGATGGCACCGGCCTGGAACTGGTGCAGCACATTCAGCAACGTTATCCACAATTGCCGGTGGCGATGATCACCGCCTACGGCAGCCTGGAAACGGCGATCAACGCCCTGAAGTCCGGGGCGTTCGACTTCCTGACCAAACCGGTGGACCTGACCCGCCTGCGCGAGCTGGTCGGCTCGGCGTTGCGCATGCCGGCGGCGGGCAACGTCTGCACTTCGATCGACCGGCGGCTGCTCGGCGACTCACCGCCAATGCGCAACCTGCGCAAGCAGATCGACAAACTGGCCCGCAGCCAGGCACCGGTCTACATCAGCGGCGAATCCGGCAGCGGCAAGGAGCTGGTGGCCCGGCTGATTCATGAACAGGGCCCGCGCGCCAGTCAGCCATTTGTGCCGGTGAACTGCGGGGCGATTCCTTCAGAGTTGATGGAGAGTGAGTTCTTCGGCCACCGCAAAGGCAGTTTCAGCGGCGCGGTGGAGGATAAGCCGGGGCTGTTTCAGGCGGCTCATGGCGGCACGCTGTTCCTCGATGAAGTGGCGGATCTGCCGCTGTCGATGCAGGTCAAGCTGTTGCGGGCAATTCAGGAAAAAGCCGTGCGCAGCGTCGGCGGCCAACAGGAAACCGTGGTCGATGTGCGCATCCTCTGCGCGACGCACAAGGACCTCGACGCGGAAGTGGCTGCCGAGCGCTTTCGTCAGGACCTGTATTACCGGCTGAACGTGATCGAACTGCGTGTGCCGTCCCTGCGCGAGCGCCGCGATGACATCGAAGCGCTGGCCGGCCATATGCTCAAGCGCCTGGCCAATGGCACTGGACACCCGGCCGCACGTCTTCATCCTCATGCCCTTGAGGCGCTGAAAAACTACCGTTTCCCGGGCAACGTGCGGGAGCTGGAAAACGTGCTTGAACGGGCGCACACCCTGTGTGAAAACCGCACGATCGAGGCCGGGGATTTGCGCCTGAGTGAAGGTAACGGCAACGCCGAGGGCGGTATTGCCGATCTGACGCAGATCGACAACCTGGAAGACTATCTGGAAAGCGTCGAGCGCAAACTGATTCTGCAGGCGCTGGAAGAAACCCGCTGGAATCGCACGGCGGCGGCGCAGCGGTTGAGCCTGTCATTTCGGTCGATGCGCTACAGGCTGAAGAAACTGGGTCTGGATTGAAGATGCACAAAAACGCAGCCGGTGTTGGCTGCGTTCTTTTTATCTGGCTTCAGATTCGTCCGGCCGGTGCATACGGCGCCGGCTCAATGATCGGCGCACGCCCCAGCATCACATCGGCAAACAACTGGCAGGACGCCGGCGCCAGCACCAGCCCGTTGCGATAATGCCCGCAGTTCAGCCACAGACCGTCAAACCCCGGAACCCGGCCAATGTATGGAATGCCTTCGGGTGAACCCGGTCGCAGCCCGGCCCAGTGCCCCACCACTTCGGCATCGGCCAGCGCCGGCAACAACTCGACTGCCGAGGCCTTGAGGCTTTCCAGCGCGTTGTCCGTCGGGGTCTTGTCGAAGCCTTCGTGCTCCAGTGTGCTGCCGATCAGAATGTGCCCGTCGCGGCGCGGAATCGCGTAGCGCCCCTTGGCCAGCACCATGCTCGGCAGGAAATCCGCTGCACACTTGTAGAGAATCATCTGGCCCTTGACCGGTTCCACCGGCAGCGACAGGTTCAAGGTCTTGAGCAGTTCGCCGCTCCACGCGCCCGCCGTCAGCACGACCTGATCGCCGGCAATCACACCGGTGGAAGTCTGCACCCCCACCACTTGCTCGCCTTCACGGACAAACCCGCTGACTTCACACTGCTCATGAATCGTCACGTTCGGCAGCGCCTGCAACGCCGCTTTCAATGATTTCACCAGCCGCGGATTGCGCACGTTGGCCACATCGGCCATGTAGATCGCCCGGGAAAAACCGCCACCGAGTACCGGCACCGCATCATGCGCGGCCGAGATATCCACAGCCCGCAGCGGACGGTTTTCCCGCTCGGCCCAGGCTAGCGCTTCGGCTTCGTCATCCAGGTCCAGCCAGTACAGACCGGTGGTGTGCACTTCGGGATCGACCCCGGTATCGGCAAAAAGACGCTCGCCCAGCTGTGGATAAAAATCCTGTGACCAGTGCGCCAGCGCGGTGACGGCCGGGCTGTAGCGCCACGGATACAGCGGAGAGACGATACCGCCGCCAGCCCAGGACGATTCCTGGCCGACATTCGAACGATCCAGCAGCACCACGCTGCCGACTTCGGAGGCGAGGTTGTACGCAGTGAGCAGGCCAATCACCCCGCCACCGACAATCACCACTTGCTGTTGCCTGGTCATGTTTGATCCAACCGTAAAAAAGACAGTGGGCGCAAAAGGCGCCCGAAATAAAGCGGCTCAGCGGCCCCAGCAATCCTTGGTGGTCAGCCCGGTGGTCGCGTTGTTCATGCTTCTGACACCGGTATTGGTAAGGGTGAAATCCCCGCACTTGTCAGTGGCCATGGCGGTGCCGGTCTTGCGGGTCGCGGTCAGCAGGAAAGTCTGATCGGTGATGGTTGGCGTGATGGTGTAGAAATCGTTGCCAGTGCTCAACCCGGTGACACCGGTGTAGACGTTGTTCTTCGAATAGAAGCGTTCGAGGATCTGTGCCTGTTCCGACAAATTGCCCACCACGTCGGCACGGCGGCCCTTCTTCACGTACTCGGTGAGGCTCGGATAGCCGATGGTGATGACGATACCGATGATCGCAATCACGATCATGATTTCGATCAGGGTGAAACCTCGGTTGGATCTACGCATGCCTCGAACTCTCGCTTACTGAATTTGCCGCCACATGATACGACGGCTGCCGCCGCCGGATTTTTCCACCAGGGTGGTGATACCGCCACTGGAATCGTTCACGACCTTGCGTGATGCACCGTTGACGATGGCATTCAGGGTCGGGATACCGCCGCTGAACACTACGCCGCTGGAAATCGTGTCGTTGCTGTCGACCACGCCGTCGGCGTTGGTGTCGAGCACCGCGTAGTTGAGCATCTTACCGCTGAACGCATCGAGTTCGACCAGTTTACCGGTGCCGAAACTGGAACACGGGTCGGTGGTGTCGACACTGGCCGTGGTGAAAACAATGCGTCCCAGCACGAGACTGGCCTGATTGATCACCCGTTCGCCGGTCAATGCGTTGTTGTACACCAGCGGCAGATACCAGCCCTTCTCCGTCGGATAAGTCGTGTCGTTCTGGCTGGTGGTGACGAATTGCCCGGTACTGCCGGAGAACACCCCGGTAACCGCCTGCGCCTGCAGACTGCTGACCGTGATCTGGCCCGACCCGCCATCGGCGTCCCACACCGAATAGAACGCCTGCAAATCCTTGTTGGTCTTGTCGGCGGTTTCGTTGAACTTGCCGGTGCCGAAGAAAATCTGTTTGCCGCCCAGAGCGTTATCCGCCAGCAACGGTTGAGCGGTGATTGGCTGAGTCGCCCCGCCAGCCGCGGTAAATAACGGCTTGCCAGAAAACGCTACGCCCCAGCTATCGGACGACGTGGCGCTCAGGTCGAACTTCCACAACCGTCCCTTCAAGTCGCCGCCATACGCGGCCTGCACCACGTTCTGCGAATTGACCCGCAGCTTCACCGAGGACAAGCCGTTGGTGGTTTCCGTACTGTCGATGACGATTTTCTTGATCAGCGAACCATCGCGTACATCCAGCACATACAGTGCCGCCACCCCGGAGTTGCTGCCGTAACCGTTGGCGATAAACGCCGCCCAGCGACCATCGGCCAAGCGTGCCACTTCCGGACGGGCATAGGCGTAACCCAGATCATTGAAAGCGTTGGAGGTGCTGGCGGTGGTCGGCGCGCTGACTTCCCACAAGGCGCGGATGACGTTACCCGCCGAGGCGTCGAACAGCTGGAGCCCGTAGAAAGTCTTGCCGCCCGCCCCTGTGCCGCCGATGGCCAGGGTTTTCCAGGCCGTGCCGAATTGGGCGTCGAATACACCCAACTGACCGTCCACCAGAAACTTGTGGCTGACGCCATTGACGTAGTTCGGATCGGCAATCAGGCGCAGCGAGGGCAATACGCTGGACGGCATGTAGGCATAGCGTCGGGTACCGTTGGCCGAGTTGATGACGCTGACAAAACCATCATTGGCGTTCACCACCAGGCTGGCATTCATGTTCGAAGCCTTGGTGGTCAGGTAGGTACTGTAAGTGGTGTCACCGGCCAGATCGGAGGCGGTTTTTTCCGTGGGCGAAGCCAGCACCAGCGGCGAGTTGATGATGTCCCCGAGCAATACGCTGCGCACTTTTAGCCCGGACTTGTTGGTGCCCTTGCTCCATTCGACCAGGTCGATGCCGCTGATGCCGGTGGGCAAACCCTGGCTGAGAACGGTCTGCTGAGCCGGGGCGAAGTTACCGTAGGCCAGCGTCACCGCCGCGTTGTTCAGGGTGTTCCACGACTGGTAGGTCGGCGCGGTGGCGCCGGGCACGATGGCGGTGTCAGTGGTCCACAATACCGCCGATGTGTTGACCGCCCCGGCCGAGGTGAAGCCAAAGGACTTGATCGTGCCGCGCCAGTCCTTGGGGTCATAACTGGTCTGGAAATAACTGGTGCCGCTCGCCAGCGTGGTGCCACTGGCGACACCGCTGCCGCCGGAGCCGGCCTTGGAGGTGATGTCGCTCAACGCCGAAGACAGCGCGGCATTCAGGCCGGCGCTGTCGGTCGCCTGGTAGTAGCGGCCCTGTCCGTAATCGGCGGCGTCCGAGAGCATGTCGTTGGAAGCCGTGAAACCCACGGTGTAGGTGTTCATGTTCTGCCTGGGAAAATCCACGGCATTCCAGCTCTTGCCCGCCGCGTCGGTGCCGGAGGAACGCATGTCGATGTCGAAGGCGAACTTGGCGATATCGTCCAGGTACAGCGTATCGCCCTCGCCGTCCCCGTTCAGGTTGTTCCCGTCATTGTTGATGCCGTCCCAGTTCGGCAAGCGGCTGCCACCCAGCGGGTCATTGTTCGGAAAGGTGCGGTCGTAGGTCGGCAAACCATCGGTGATGACCACGCCGTAGTTTTTCTGGCAGCGATACTGGATCGGGCTGGTGTAGGTGCTCGGCGTGCTGTTGTAGTACGGCGCCATCCCGCGCATGTAGCGGGTGATTTCGTAGTAGGTCTCGGCCAGCGGCGTGTTGGCCACCGCGCTCAGACCGTTGATCGAGGAAATCAGTGCGTTGTAGTTGGTGTCGGCCTGGGCCTGGGTCACGCTGCCGCTGACCGGTGACAGGTCGCTGATGGAGCGCGCAATGAAACCGCCGTTGCCGGGGTTGTTGCTGGTGGCCGGGTTGAAGGTGGCAAGGCCCATGCGCAGGTTGCGGTTGCTGGTGACCAGTGCGGTGGAAACGTTGCGCGCCACGTTGATCCGGTAATCGTTGGGAATCGCCCCGGTGGTGAAGTCGCGTGTGCCGTTGTTGATCGCCAGACTCACCACGTAGGAAATGTAATCCGCCGAATAGCGGGTGTTGCCACTGCCCACCGGATCCGGCAGCTTCAGACAGAGCGGCGTCAGGCTGTTGTTGTAGAACGCATAGGCGCCGCCGGAACAGCCGGAGGTCGGCAGGCTCGAGAGAAAGATCGTATCACCGGTAATGGCGGTCGAGCTCAGGCACAGGCCGATGACCGCGTTGCACTGCCGGGCCGCCGTGCGATCCACGGTCGGATCAAAACCCGTCGCGTAGATGATGCTGTTCATGCTGCCCGAGTCGTCGATCATCAACATGACGTTCGGTGGCACGGCAGCCGCGCTCAACAGTGGCGAATCGGACGGCGTGAAAGCAAACGCCGGTACAGCCAGATAAAGCCCGGTCAGCATGCCAAGCAGCAGCGACAGCCACTTGAAGCGTCGCTCAGTACTTCGCATAGACACTCTCCACCACACTGCGCGAAGTGCCGGCGATGCCGACGGCCGTGACCCGGTACAAGGTCGCCGAGGTGTTGCTCGGCACGTTCACCGCCGTCAGGGTCGTGCCGATGTTCTGTACTCCGTAAAACCCGCTGCCAGCGGCGATCCAGGTCACGCCCGATGTGGAATTGAGCCCCGCAGCGCTGACCACCGAGGATTCCGCCGGCGGCGCACATTGAGTGGTGCTGGCGCACACCGCCAACGCGTAGCCATCCAGTTGCACCGCGCTTTCGCCGATGCGCAGCGCCGCCTCGGCAGTCTGGAAGGATTGATTGCGCAGGCTCACGCTGCCAGCCATTTTTTCCTGCAGGTTGGCGCTCTGCATCGATGACAGGCCGATCACCGTCAGAAGCAGCAGAAACACCAGGCTGACCAGCAACACCATGCCGCCTTGGGACCGCCGCCGGTGGAGAGAAACGTTCATCGTTCGCCCCTCACTGCAAGCGGTTGCGCAAGGCGGCAACCACGTTGAAGGTTTGATTGCGGACCCGGTTGTTCGGGTCAGTGAGGGTCAGGCTCAGGCGCACGCTGCGGATCCGCGCCGGATCACCGGGGTTGGCGCTGTAGGTGGACGCCGCGACGTCGGTCGCGGAACTCGCCAAACCAAACATCACGGTGAACGCACTGACGTTGTTCACCAGCACCTGCTGGGCCGGATTGCCGCTGCCGGTGCCCATCAGAATCTGGTTGTTGCTGAAGCTATAGACCAGCCGACGGATCGGAAACGCGATCTGTCCCGTCGCCGCCGCCCGCGCGCCGGTATAAGCGGTGGCGCTGTTGCGGCAATCGGAGACCACGGTCCAGGTCGGTGTCCCGCCCGCGCTGCCGACATCGGCGGTGACCAGGGTCAGCTTGAGGTTGGCGTTGTCCCAACTGATCGGTGTGATCTGGGCCCCATTGAAATCCCCCGCCGAGCTGGAATCGGTAATCGTGCCCAGGCAACCGAACATGCCCACCATGCGCAGTTCCTGAATCATCTTGCTCAGCACGAACCGCGCATCTTCCTGCATGGCGGCGGCGCTGTTCTGGCTGACGTAGGTGTTTTTTGCCGCCAGGAAAATCTGCACCACACCGAGCACCACGATCAGCCCCAACGCCAGGGCGACCAGCATTTCGATCAGGCCGAAGCCCAGGTTATGGCGCTTCATGGCGTGGCCACCGGGTCGACCGCGGCGCGGCTGGTCAGGACAAAGCTGCGGGGCGCACTGGCCGTATTGGCGGCGCGCGCGTCACTCCAGGTGATGGTGATGGTGTACACGCGTTGATTGAGGGTGATGCTGCCGGTGGCGGTCGGGCCGCCGAAATTGACGATGTTGGTGGTGAAGTCGTAGAGATCCTGATCCCGGGCGACGCTCAGGTTGCCCGTGGTGGGCGGTGTGACGGTGTAATCGGCGCCCGAGTTGGCGCGGATCCGGTCCATCATGTCGTAGGCGATGAAACTCGCCTGACTGGTCATGCGCGAACTGTCGGTGTACTTCAGCGCATTGAGCTGAACCGCCGCCGCGCCCAGTAACCCGACCGTCAGAATCAACAACGCGACCAGCACTTCGATCAGCGTCATGCCCTCCTGTGCGCGCTTGCTCCCTGCCCTCATCCGCAATTTCCACCCAATTGAATTCGTCCGTTCAGACACACGTTCAGCGTCCTGCTTTGCGTTCCCAGCGTGTAACTGATGACCACCGCCGTGGACGGTGCCGCCAGCCCCCCCAGATTGTTGAAATCCAGCGCGGTCACTCCAGAGGGTAGCGTCAGAGTCGCGCCGCTGCTCATCGCTGGAACAACCCGCAATACATTGGCCGGAGTGCCAGTACTGTCGTAGACCGACAACTCGCCGGTCCAGACGCTGCCGCCGGCGCTCGGCCGCAAGCGGGTGGTGATGCCCCGGTTGATCGCCTCGAGCCGTGCATAATTGAGGGCCCGTTGCAGGTCGCCGACTTCGGTGTCGGCCTTGCTGCCCTGCACCGAACGGGTGAACGCCGGCACCGCCATCGTGATCAGGATCACAAACACCGCGACCGCCACCAACAGCTCGATCAGTGTGAAACCTTTTGTACGATGATCCATCGATGCCCTCCGTTGCCGTCGGCTATACCTGTACAAACCTAGAACATTCGACCGGCATGCGCCGGTTGATTTACCGCGAACGGCGCACGGATTGCGCCGCTGTGCACAATCCAGGGAGGACGCGCGCATGCCGCAACAGGGTTTCAGTCTGGTCGAACTGCTTATGGGACTGGCGATCGGCGCAATTGTTCTGTCGCTGGTCAGTCCGGCGCTGGCGGACTTCACCGAATCAAACCGGCGGCAGCAGGCCGCTCAGTCTTTGCTCGACGGGATCCGCAATGCCCGGACCATGGCCATCACGCGCAATCAGAGCGTGGTGATCCATGGCATCAACGATGACTGGAGCCAGGGCTGGCGGATCATTCTGGATATCAGCGGAAAGGGATCGGGAGATGCCACGAATCCATTGCTGATCGAGCAGGCGAGTGACGGACGAATACCGATTGTCGGCAACTGGCTGGTGAGCCGGTACATACGCTTCAGCAGCCTGGGCCAGCCACTGGTGCCGGACCGGAAGTTTCAGGCGGGGACGTTACATTTATGCTCGGCTCGCGAGCCGGTCAGCCAGCTTCAGGTGGTGCTGGCGGCGACCGGTCGCGTACGCCTGGCCAGCCAAAAGGCTGAACAGGCGTTGTGTCGAAAGGATAAAGCGATCAGATCGAGCGGACGCGCAGCTCTTTAGGCATCGAGAACGTGATGTTCTCCTCACGCCCGGCCAGTTCGTCGGCACCGGTGGCGCCCCAGGCATGCAACTGCTGGATCACGCCACGCACCAGTACTTCCGGGGCGGAGGCGCCGGCGGTGATGCCGATACGCTCGACACCGTCGAACCAGCTCTTTTGCAGGTCTTCGGCGCCATCGATCAGGTAGGCCGGGGTGGACATGCGTTCGGCCAGCTCACGCAGGCGGTTGGAGTTGGAGCTGTTCGGGCTGCCCACCACCAACACCACGTCGCACTCGTCGGCCAGCTGCTTGACCGCGTCCTGACGGTTCTGGGTGGCGTAGCAGATATCGTCCTTGCGCGGCCCGCCAATGGCCGGGAAACGCGTACGCAGTGCGTCGATAACACGGCTGGTGTCATCCATGGACAAGGTGGTCTGGGTGACGAAGGCCAGTTTGTCCGGATCATGTACCTGCAACTCGGCGACATCCTTCTCGTCTTCGACGAGATAGATCGCGCCGCCATTGCTGACGTCGTACTGGCCCATGGTGCCTTCGACCTCCGGATGACCGGCGTGGCCGATCAGGATGCACTCACGACCGTCACGGCTGTATTTCGCAACTTCGATGTGCACCTTGGTCACCAGCGGACAGGTGGCGTCGAACACTTTCAGGCCACGGCCGGCGGCTTCGGTGCGCACGGCTTGCGAGACGCCGTGGGCACTGAAGATCACGATGACGTCATCCGGCACCTGATCCAGTTCTTCGACGAAGATCGCGCCACGATTGCGCAGGTCCTCGACAACGAACCTGTTGTGCACCACTTCGTGACGCACGTAGATCGGCGGCCCGAAGACTTCCAGGGCGCGGTTGACGATTTCGATCGCCCGGTCCACGCCGGCACAGAAGCCACGGGGGTTGGCGAGTTTGATTTGCATGCTGTGCCTCGTGTCTTGCGCGCGAAAATTCAGATCAATGCAGGAGCCGGTGCGGCCCCTGCAGAACAGCGATTACAGCGCTTTGACGGAGAAGATTTCCACGTCAAAGGTCAGCGTCTTGCCAGCCAGCGGGTGGTTGAAGTCGACGGTCACTTGCGCGTCGTCGAACGCTTTCACCACACCCGGCAGCTCAGTATTGGCCGCATCGTTGAAGATCACCAGCAGTCCCGGCGACAGTTCCATGTCCGCAAACTGCGAACGCGGGATGATCTGTACGTTTTGCGGGTTCGGCTGGCCGAAGGCGTTTTCCGGCTCGACGGTCAGGGTACGCTTGTCGCCGGCCTTGAAGCCGAACAGCGCCGCCTCGAAGCCCGGCAGCAGGTTGCCGTCGCCGACCTTGAAAGTCGCAGGGGCTTTGTCGAAAGTGCTGTCGACCGTGTCGCCGTTCTCCAGGCGCAATGCAAAGTGCAAGGTGACTTCCGTGTTCTGGCCGATGCGTTGCTCAGCCAATACCTGTTCAGTCATGAACGGTTTCTCCGGTTTTCTTACTTTTGAACATATCCAGTGCCAGCATCACCGCGCCAACGGTGATGGCGCTGTCGGCGAAGTTGAACGCCGGGAAGTACCAGCGGTTCTGCCAGTGCACCAGAATGAAATCGATCACATGGCCCAGGGCAATGCGGTCGTACAGATTACCCAACGCGCCGCCCAGCACCAGCGCCAGCGCGATGGCCAGCCAGGTTTCGTTGCGACCCAGACGCTTGAGCCAGACGACCAGCACCGCACTGACCGCAATCGCGATCAGCGCGAACAGCCAGCGCTGCCAGCCGGAGCTGTCCGCGAGGAAGCTGAAGGCAGCGCCGGTGTTGTAGGCCAGGGTCCAGCTGAAGTAATCAGGGATGATCACGATCTGCTGGAACATCTCGAGCTTGCCTTCGAAGTAGAACTTGCTGGCCTGGTCGATGACCAGAACCAGCAAGCTCAACCAGAGCCAGCTCAGCCGTCCGAAACGGCCAACGGCATTAGGCATAGTGACGAACCTCGCCGGCGCCATCGATGTTGTCCACGCAACGGCCGCAGATTTCCGGATGCTCCGGGTTCACGCCGACGTCTTCGCGGCAGTGCCAGCAACGGGCACATTTCGGGAAGGCGGATTTGACGATCTTCAGCTTCAGGCCGCTGACTTCGGTGACCACAGCATCGGCCGGAGCCTGCACGAACGGCGCAACAGTGGCAGTCGAGGTGATCAGGACAAAGCGCAGCTCGTTGCTCAGTTTGGCCAGGTCGGCGGTCAGCGCGTCTTCGGCGAACAGCGTCACTTCGGCTTGCAGGTTGCCACCGACGGCCTTCGCCGCGCGCTGGATTTCCATCTCTTTGTTGACCGCAACCTTCACTTCCATGATGCGATCCCAGTACTCGCGACCCAGCTCGAAGCCTTCCGGCAACTCGGTCAGGCCTTCATACCAGGTGTTGAGCATCACCGATTCGTTGCGCTCGCCCGGCAGGTATTGCCACAGCTCGTCGGCGGTGAAAGCCAGGATCGGCGCGATCCAGCGCACCAGCGCTTCGGAGATGTGGAACAGCGCGGTCTGGCACGAACGACGGGCCTTGCTGTCGGCGCCGGTGGTGTACTGGCGGTCCTTGATGATGTCCAGATAGAAACCACCCAGCTCCTGCACGCAGAAGTTGTGGATCTTCGAGTAGACGTTCCAGAAACGGTATTCGCCGTAGTGCTCTTGCAGTTCGCGTTGCAGCAGCAGGGTGCGATCTACCGCCCAGCGATCCAGTGCCAGCATGTCTTCGGCCGGCAGCAGGTCGGTGGCCGGGTTGAAACCGGTCAGGTTGGAAAGCAGGAAGCGCGCGGTGTTACGGATACGACGGTAGGCGTCCGCACTGCGCTGCAGGATCTGCTCGGACACGGCCATCTCGCCGGAGTAGTCGGTCGACGCGACCCACAGACGCATGATGTCGGCGCCCAGGGTGTCGTTGACTTTCTGCGGCGCGATCACGTTGCCCAGGGACTTGGACATCTTGCGCCCGGACTCGTCCACGGTGAAGCCGTGAGTCAGCAGCTCGCGGTACGGCGCGTGGTTGTCGATGGCGCAACCGGTCAGCAGGGAAGAGTGGAACCAGCCACGGTGCTGGTCCGAACCTTCCAGGTACAGGTCGGCACGCGGGCCGGTCTCGTGGCCCATCGGGTGCGAACCGCGCAGGACGTGCCAGTGCGTGGTGCCCGAGTCGAACCAGACATCGAGGGTGTCGCTGATCTTGTCGTATTGCGGGGCTTCATCGCCCAGCAGCTCGGCAGCGTCCAGTTTGAACCAGGCTTCGATGCCTTCGACTTCAACGCGCTTGGCGACTTCTTCCATCAGCTCGACGGTACGTGGGTGCAGTTCGCCGCTTTCCTTGTTCAGGAAAAACGGGATCGGCACGCCCCAGTTGCGCTGACGGGAGATGCACCAGTCCGGACGATTGGCGATCATCGAGTGCAGGCGCGCCTGGCCCCAGGCCGGAACGAACCTGGTGTCTTCGATGGCCTTGAGCGAGCGCACGCGCAGGGTGTCGCCGCTGACTGGCTCTTTGTCCATGCCGATGAACCACTGCGCGGTGGCGCGGTAGATCAGCGGGGTCTTGTGACGCCAGCAGTGCATGTAGCTGTGTTCGATGACGGTGGTGTGCATCAGCGCACCGACTTCGGTCAGCTTGTCGACGATGGCCGGGTTGGCCTTCCAGATGAACTGGCCGCCGAAGAACTCCAGCGACGGCACGTAGACGCCGTTGCTCTGTACCGGGTTGAGGATGTCGTCGTTGACCATGCCGTATTTCTTGCAGGTCACGAAGTCGTCCACGCCATAGGCCGGGGCGGAGTGAACCACGCCGGTGCCGGCGCCCAGTTCCACGTAGTCGGCCAGGTACACCGGCGACAGACGGTCATAGAACGGGTGACGGAAATTGATCAGTTCCAGCGCCGAGCCCGGCGCGGTGGCCAATACAGTGCCTTCGACGCCGTAACGGGTCAGGCAGGATTCGACCAGCTCTTCAGCCAGCACCAGCAGCTTGTCGCCGATGTCGACCAGCGCGTAGGTGAATTCCGGGTGAACGTTCAGCGCCTGGTTGGCCGGGATGGTCCACGGGGTGGTGGTCCAGATCACGATCGAGGCAGGTTTGCCCAGCGACGGCAGACCGAACGCGGCGGCCAGCTTGGCCTCGTCAGCGATCGGGAAGGCTACGTCGATGGTCGAGGACTTCTTGTTCTCGTACTCGACTTCCGCCTCGGCCAGGGCCGAACCGCAATCGAAGCACCAGTTCACAGGCTTCAGGCCCTTGAACACGAAACCGCCCTTGACGATTTCGGCGAGGGCGCGGATTTCACCGGCCTCGTTCTTGAAGTCCATGGTCTTGTACGGGTTGGCGAAGTCGCCCAGCACGCCGAGACGGATGAATTCGGACTTCTGCCCTTCGATCTGCTCGGTGGCGTAGGCACGGCACAGTTCGCGGGTCTTGTCCGCGCCCAGGTTCTTGCCGTGGGTCACTTCAACCTTGTGCTCGATCGGCAGACCGTGGCAATCCCAGCCCGGGACATACGGCGCGTCGAAGCCCGACAGGGTCTTCGAGCGGATGATCATGTCCTTGAGAATCTTGTTCAGTGCGTGACCGATGTGGATCGTACCGTTGGCGTACGGAGGGCCGTCGTGCAGGACGAACTTCGGACGATCCTTGCCAATCTCGCGCAACTTTCCGTACAGGCCAATACTGTCCCAGCGCTGCAGGATCTGCGGTTCGCGCTGTGGCAGGCCGGCCTTCATTGGGAAGGCGGTGTCCGGAAGGTTTAGCGTGGCTTTATAGTCGGTCATTTAAGGCTCTTCATTAGCGATGGGCGCTAGGTGCGGCTAGTGCACGGGCGGCGGCGACATCCGCGCTGATCGCCGTTTTCAATGCCTCCAGGGAGGCGAAACGCTGCTCTTCACGCAGCTTCTGGTGGAAAACCACCGTCAAACGCCGGTCATACAGATCGCCGGCAAAATCTAAAAGATGGACTTCAAGGTGGGCCTTGCCATCACCCTGGACTGTGGGCCGCACGCCGATGTTGGCGACGCCGGGCCAGGTCTTGCCGTCGATATCGACGTCGACCAGGTAAACCCCGGTAAACGGCACGCGACGGCGCTTGAGTTGAATGTTCGCCGTGGGCGTACCCAGTTGGCGGGCCAGTTTCTGACCATGCAGCACGCGACCGGCAATCCGGTACGGGCGGCCAAGCAAGCGTTCAGCCAACGCAAAATCGGCAGCGGCCAACGCGTTGCGCACCTGAGTGCTGCTGACGCGAATGCCATCCAGCTCGACGGTTTGCGCGGCTTCCACGGTAAAACCGTGGACCTGCCCGGCCTGCAACAGGAAATCGAAATCGCCGAGACGGTCGCAACCGAAGCGGAAATCGTCACCGACCTCCAGATGCTGCACGCCGAGGCCATCGACCAAAATCGTATCGACGAACTCGCTGGCGCTGAGCTTGCTCAAGCGCTGGTTGAAGGCCAGGCACAAGACCCGGTCAACACCTTCGGCGGCCAGCAGTTGCAGCTTGTCGCGCAACCGGGCCAGACGCGCCGGTGCGGTCTCAGGGGCGAAGAATTCCCGTGGCTGCGGCTCGAAAATCACCACGCAGCTGGGTACGCCCAACTCGAGCGCACGCTCACGCAGTCGGGCCAGAATGGCCTGGTGACCACGGTGAACACCGTCAAAGTTGCCAATAGTGGCGACGCAGCCCCGATGCTGGGGGCGCAGATTGTGGAGGCCTCGAACCAGCTGCATAACGCGCTTCTTGCTCATAAAGTGGCCGATTATAACCACACCCGACGGCCGACGACAGGCAACACCGTAACCCAAAGTGATCGAGCCGACAAAACTGCCGGCTCGCGCCCGTCTTTCAAGGGTGAAACCTCAGCTCAACGCCTTGCGATTGAAGTCGCGCAGGCGGAAACCGAGCAGCAGCAACATGCCGAAATAAGCGATCACGCCAGCTACCACCAACGCGCCCAGGCGCAGGAAGCGCTCAAGCATGTGGCCCTGATCCCACGCAGGCATGAAATGCATGCCGATCAACAGCACCGCCGACATCACCGCCACCGCAACCACAAGCTTGAAACCGAACTTCAGCCAGCCCGGCTGCGGTTGGTACATCTGCTGCTTGCGCAGTTGATAGAACAGCAGCCCGGCATTCAGGCAGGCACCGGCGCTGATCGCCAGTGCCAGACCGGCGTGCGCCAGAGGGCCAATCAACACCAGGTTGAACAGTTGAGTGACGACCAGGGTGAAGATTGCGATTTTTACCGGCGTACGGATGTTCTGTTGCGCATAGAAGCCCGGCGCCAGCACTTTGATCACGATGATCCCGAGCAGACCGACAGAATAGGCAATTAACGCCCGCTGTGTCATGGCCGCGTCAAAACCGCTGAACTGCCCGTACTGGAACAGCGAAACCGTCAACGGCTCAGCCAGAATCCCCAGCGCCAGTGCACACGGCAGCACCAGCACGAAGCACAGGCGCAGGCCCCAGTCGAGAATCCGCGAATACTCGTGACGGTCCTTGCTGGCGTAGGTCTTCGCCAATGTCGGCAGCAGGATGGTACCCAGCGCCACGCCCAGCACACCGGACGGCAGCTCCATCAGACGGTCGGCGTAATACATCCACGACACCGAGCCCGCCACCAGGAACGAGGCGAAAATGGTGTTGATGATCAGGGAAATCTGGCTGACCGAGACGCCAATGATCGCCGGCAACATCTGCTTCATCACCCGCCAGACGCCGGTATCGCGCAGATTCAGACGTGGCAGCACCAGCATGCCGATCTTTTTCAGGTGCGGCAGTTGATAGAGCAACTGCGCCAGGCCACCGACCAGCACCGCCCAACCGAGGGCCATGACCGGCGGATCGAAGTACGGTGTCAGGAACAGCGAAAACACGATCATGCTGACGTTGAGCAGGGTCGGCACGAATGCCGGCACCGAGAAACGGTTCCAGGTATTGAGGATCGCACCGGCCAGCGAGGACAGGGAGATCAGCAATATATAGGGGAAGGTCACTCGCAGCAGGTCGGAGGTCAGCTGGAATTTTTCCGGCGTGTCGGCGAAGCCCGGGGCCGTGGCCCAGATCACCCAGGGCGCGGCGATCATACCCAGCGCGGTGACCAGCGCCAGTACCAGCGTCAGCAGGCCGGAAACGTAAGCAACAAAGGTGCGGGTCGCCTCCTCGCCCTTCTGGCTTTTATATTCGGCGAGGATTGGCACAAAAGCCTGGGAAAACGCACCCTCGGCGAAAATCCTGCGTAGCAGATTGGGCAGTTTGAAGGCGATGAAGAAGGCATCGGTCGCCATTCCGGCGCCGAAAGTGCGGGCGATGAGCGTGTCGCGAACAAACCCGAGAATCCGGGAAAGCATCGTGATAGAGCTGACGGCGGCCAACGATTTGAGCAGATTCATTGAAGGAATGTGTGCCTGTCGATAAACAGCAGGCGAATAACGCGCCCACTTGTGCGATACTCCGCGCCGCAACAGCACAGAGCCAAAGCTCGCGAGTTTACAGGTCAAGCGCCGGAAATAAATATCCCGCCTCTTTATACCTACCACTTAGCGGAACGTCTCAAGCGCCCTTGACAAGACATCTCTTCATCGGCATGATTCGCGGCCTATTTTGTTTGCTATTTCCTAAAAAGTCTTTCGAGGAGCTCGACGGTGGCCAACTCACCTTCCGCCAAAAAACGTGCAAAACAGGCTGAGAAGCGTCGCAGCCACAACGCCAGCCTGCGTTCCATGGTTCGTACCTACATCAAGAATGTAGTTAAAGCCATCGACGCAAAAGACGCTGAAAAAGCTCAAGCTGCATACGTTCTGGCTGTGCCAGTTATCGACCGCATGGCCGATAAAGGCATCATCCACAAGAACAAGGCTGCTCGTCATAAGAGCCGTCTGAATGGCCACGTCAAGGCACTGAAAGAAGCTGCCTAAGCGACGTAGTCATTAAAAAACCGACCTCAGGGTCGGTTTTTTATTGCCTTCGATTTGCTGAAATCAAGGCCAAAAAAAGAGGAGCCAACCGGCCCCTCTTTTTTTTACGCGCGATTAATGAGCCGACGCCCACGGCAGAATCGGGATCGCTGTCACCGCATTCTGCGGGCTACCCTCGATCAGACGATCGCTGTAGACCAGATACACCAGCGTATTGCGCTTCTTGTCGAGGAATCGCACCACCTGCATGGTCTTGAACACCAGCGAAGTGCGCTCCTTGAACACCTCATCGCCATCCTTCAACTCACCCTTGAAGCTGATCGGTCCGACCTGACGACAAGCAATGGACGCTTCGGCACGATCCTCGGCCAGACCCAAGCCACCCTTCACGCCGCCAGTCTTGGCGCGCGACAGATAGCAGGTCACACCCTCGACCTTCGGATCATCGAACGCCTCGACCACAATCCGGTCATTCGGCCCGACAAATTTGAACACCGTCGACACCTGACCGATTTCCTCGGCCGAAACCAGCAATGGCAGCGCCATCAACAAGCCCAACAATCCTTTCGCCATGCGCATCGCGTTTTCCTTACACCAGAATCAGGTTGTCACGGTGAACCAGTTCAGGCTCCGCCATGTAACCCAGCAAACCGACAATCGCATCCGACGACTGACCGATGATTTTTTGTGCTTCCAGCGCGCTGTAGTTGGCCAGGCCGCGGGCGATCTCACGACCGTCCGGCGCCACGCAAACCACCATTTCGCCGCGACGGAAACTGCCCTGAACCAGCTTGACGCCAACCGGCAGCAAACTTTTGTTGCCTTGGGACAACGCGGACACCGCACCGTCATCCAGCACCAGGGTGCCACGGGTTTGCAGATGCCCGGCGAGCCACTGCTTGCGCGCCGCGAGCATGCCGCGCTCAGGCGACAGCAGCGTACCAATGCGCTCACCCGCCTTCAGACGATCGAGCACGCGCTCCAGACGCCCGCCAACAATGATGGTGTGCGCCCCGGAACGCGCCGCCAGACGCGCCGCACGCAGCTTGGTCTGCATGCCGCCACGCCCCAGCGCACCACCGGTGCCGCCCGCCACCGCATCCAGCGTCGGATCATCGGCGCGCGCTTCGTAAATCAGCTGCGCATCAGGGTTATTGCGCGGATCGGCGTCGAACATGCCGTCCCGATCCGTCAGGATCACCAGCAGATCGGCCTCGACCAGGTTGGCCACCAGCGCCGCGAGCGTGTCGTTGTCGCCGAAGCGGATTTCGTCGGTAACCACGGTATCGTTCTCGTTGATCACCGGGATGACTTTCAGCTCTACCAGCGCGCGCAAGGTGCTGCGGGCGTTCAGGTAACGCTTGCGGTCGGACAGGTCGTCGTGGGTCAGGAGGATCTGCGCAGTGTGCCGGCCATGCTCGGCAAAGCTCGATTCCCAGGCCTGCACCAGACCCATCTGACCGATTGCCGCAGCGGCCTGGAGCTCGTGCATCGCACTGGGTCGCGCAGTCCAGCCCAAACGGCTCATGCCCGCCGCCACTGCCCCGGAGGACACCAGCACCAGCTCGACGCCGGCCTCATGCAAAGCCACCATCTGCTCGACCCAGACACCCATTGCCGCGCGATCCAGCCCTTTGCCATCCGCTGTCAGCAAAGCGCTGCCGATCTTCACGACCCAACGCTGCGCACCTGTCACCTTGCTCCGCATCATCTTCAACCTTAGCTTGAGGGCAGCGCGACCTGGCACTGCCCGTGACGTTATTCGTGGTTCTTCGTGACCAACAATCGATTTCCAGATACTAAAACGCCGCTCGATTGAGCGGCGCTTAAGTTTACTGCAACGAATCAGTCACGCACGTAAATGATTTCCGGACCGTCTTCGTCATCCACATCTTCTTCGTCCCAGTCATCGTCGCCGATGTCGTGGACCGACTTCACGCCACTGCGACGCAGGGCACGCTTGTCGTCCAGCGCCTGCAACTGAGCACGGGCTTCGTCTTCGATACGCTGATCAAGGTCGGCCAGCTCTTCCTTGTAGGCCGGGTCATTGGCCAGGCGATCGGCACGATCTTCCAGGTAACGCATGATGTCGCGCGTCAGGCGCTCGGTGCCCTCTTTGGCGATGGCAGAGATCACGTAGACCGGACCTTCCCACTGCAGACGCTCAACGATTTCCTTGACGCGCTCTTCGTGCTCTTCCTCAAGAATCTGGTCGCACTTGTTCAGCACCAGCCAGCGATCACGCTCCGCCAGGGACGGGCTGAACTTGATCAGCTCGTTGACGATCACTTCAGCGGCGTCCGGTGCACTGCTTTCGTCCAGCGGCGCCATGTCCACGAGATGCAGCAACAGACGGGTGCGCGCCAGGTGCTTGAGGAAACGGATCCCCAGGCCGGCACCATCGGAAGCGCCTTCGATCAGACCCGGGATGTCAGCGATGACGAAGCTCTTCCAGCGGTCGACGCTGACCACGCCCAGGTTTGGCACCAGCGTAGTGAAGGGATAATCGGCGACCTTTGGCTTGGCAGCCGATACCGAACGGATAAAGGTACTTTTACCGGCATTCGGCAGACCCAGCAGGCCGACGTCAGCCAGAACCTTCATTTCCAGTTTCAGGTCGCGCTGCTCGCCCGGCTTGCCCGGCGTGGTCTGGCGCGGCGCACGGTTGGTACTGGATTTGAAACGGGTGTTGCCCAGACCGTGCCAGCCACCCTGAACCACCATCAGCTTCTGACCGGATTTGGTCAGGTCGCCGATAACTTCCTGGGTAGCAGAGTCGATGATCGTGGTGCCAACCGGCACGCGCAGGATCAGGTCTTCACCCTTCTTGCCGGTGCAATCGGTGCTGCCGCCGTTGGAGCCACGCTCGGCATCGAAGTGCCGGGTGTAACGGTAGTCCACCAGGGTGTTGAGGTTTTCGTCGGCCATCATGAAGATGGAACCGCCGTCACCGCCGTCACCACCGTTCGGGCCGCCGTTTTCAATGAATTTTTCCCGACGGAAACTCATGCAGCCATTGCCGCCGTCACCAGCCTTTACGCGGATCGATACTTCATCAACAAACTTCATAACCAACGCCTCTCGCCGTACGGACGAGCCGAAAAACAATCAAGACATAAGACTCTTGCAAAAATGAGCGCAGCGACCCCAATCCACGACCTGCATCGCACGCCGGCAGCCCATACAAACAGCTTTGCAAGAGACTCACCCCACAAACGAAAAAGCCCCGTCGCAAGACAGGGCTTCTCCAGCACTCTCGCAGTTAGGCTGCGATTACGCTCACGTAACGACGACCGAAGGCGCCTTTTACTTCAAACTTGATCACGCCTTCGATTTTCGCGAAGAGAGTGTGATCTTTACCCATGCCAACGCCGTAGCCAGCGTGGAATTGGGTGCCGCGCTGACGCACGATGATGTTGCCGGCCTTGATGACCTGGCCGCCATACATCTTCACGCCAAGGCGTTTGGCTTCTGAGTCGCGACCGTTACGGGTACTACCACCAGCTTTTTTGTGTGCCATGAGTCAATTCTCCTAGTGAGGAATTAGGCTGAAATTAAGCCTGAATACCGGTGATTTTGATCTCGGTGTACCACTGGCGGTGGCCCATACGCTTCATGTGGTGCTTACGACGACGGAACTTGATGATGCGAACTTTATCGTGACGACCTTGGGAGATCACTTCAGCCACAACGGTAGCGCCAGCAACAACTGGAGCGCCGATATTCACGTCGTCGCCATTGGCAACCAACAGAACGCGATCAAAAGTTACGGATTCGCCAGTAGCGACTTCCAGTTTTTCGATCTTCAGGTATTCACCTGGTGCAACTTTGTACTGCTTGCCACCAGTAACGATTACTGCATAAGACATGGTATTTCTCCGATAATCCTGCTCACCCAGCTCTTTATAAGAAGAGGTATTGGCTGGCATGGCTGCAATGGGCTGGAGGCCCGATTGCAATTGCGTAAGGCAGGTGCTGCCCAGGAAGTTCAGGGTGCGCGATTGTACGCAAGCCTTCGAAGTCATGCAAGGGGCCGTCCATCGCGCCTTGACAGTCCCGGACGTGGGTCCTAGCATGCCGCGCAACCCTTCTGGAGCACCTGTCGCTGATGCAACCCCAAGCTTTCTACCGCGCGGTGGCGGACGATTTTAGCGCCGTTGACGGCATCATCAAGAAGCAGCTGACCTCCCGAGTGCCGCTGGTATCGAAAATCGGCGATTACATCACGTCGGCCGGCGGCAAACGCCTGCGTCCTTTATTGGTGCTGCTGTGTGGCAAGGCCCTGGGTCGCGAAGGCGACGACATGCGCCTGCTGGCCGCCACCATCGAATTCCTGCACACCGCCACCCTGCTGCATGACGACGTGGTCGACATGTCCGGCATGCGCCGTGGCCGTTCGACCGCCAACGCCATGTGGGGCAACGCCCCGAGCGTACTGGTCGGCGACTTCCTGTACTCGCGCTCGTTCGAGATGATGGTCGAACTGGGCTCGATGCCGGTGATGAAGATCCTGTCCCAGGCCACGCGCATCATCGCCGAAGGCGAAGTGCTGCAGCTGTCCAAGGTTCGCGACGCCAGCACCACCGAAGAAACCTACATGGAAGTCATCCGCGGCAAGACCGCGATGCTGTTCGAGGCTTCGACCCACAGCGCCGCGGCGCTGGCCGGTGCCTCCGCCGAACAGAGCGAAGCCCTGCGCACCTTCGGTGATCACCTGGGCGTGGCGTTCCAGTTGGTTGACGATCTGCTCGACTACAAGGGCGACGCCGAAACCCTGGGCAAGAACGTCGGTGACGATCTGGCCGAAGGCAAGCCGACCCTGCCGCTGATCTACACCATGCGCGAAGGCACTCCGGAGCAAGCGGCACTGGTACGCCAGGCGATCCAGAAAGGCGGGATCGAAGACCTGGAAAGCATCCGCATCGCTGTGGAAGCCTCCGGTTCGCTGGAATACACCGCGCAACTGGCCCGTGATTACGTGGCCCGTGCGATCAAGTGCCTCGACGCGCTGCCGGCCAGCGAATACCGCGATGCACTGGTTGAACTGAGCGAGTTCGCGGTCGCCCGCACGCACTGATTCTGCCCACTGTGGGAGCGAGCTTGCTCGCGAAAGCGATCTGCCAGTCAGCATAAATGTTGACTGATCTGACGCCTTCGCGAGCAAGCTCGCTCCCACAGTTGTTTCTGCACTATGCCCTCCTTCGCGTAAAACCCTATACAATGTGCGACTTTTAGCGATCCTCTCCAAGGAGCCTTAGTGAGCACGTTGCCACCCTGCCCGAAATGCAATTCCGAATACACCTACGAAGACGGCACCCAACTGGTGTGCCCGGAGTGCGCCCACGAGTGGACTGCCGGCGGTGAAGCCGAAGTGGCGTCCGATGACGCAGTGAAGAAAGATTCGGTCGGTAACGTCCTGCAGGACGGCGACACCATCACCGTGATCAAGGACCTGAAGGTCAAGGGAACCTCGCTGGTGGTCAAGGTCGGCACCAAGGTCAAGAACATCCGCCTCTGCGATGGCGATCACGACATCGACTGCAAGATCGACGGCATCGGCCCGATGAAACTCAAATCCGAGTTCGTCAGAAAAGTCTGAGTCTGCTGTCTTCCATCCCGCGCCCGCCGTGGGATGGAGCTTCGCCCTCCCCTGCAATCCCCAGCAATTCCATGCGATAGCCAAACGCCAGCCGTGTTGACCTTACGCAATCTTTACCCGCAAAAAATCACAAACCGCCAATAGGCGCTTGCTATTTGACGAATAAGAATTATTCTCATTGAAACCCTTTCAATGGAGATGAGAACCATGACTTATTTGATCGACGCCTGGCTGGATCGCCCGCACCCGTACCTCAGGATCCTGCATCGGGAAACCGGTGAAGTCTGCGCGGTACTGGAAGAAGAAGCCCTGCACGAGTTGCAGGATCAAGGAGATCTGGACGTCAGCGGCCTGAGTTCCAGCGAGCCCTTGGTGCTCAAGGAGCTGGTGCGCAATCTGTTCCTGTTCTGCTATGCCCGGGCCTTGCGCCCGACCAGTGAACTGCACAACAAGATCGAAGTATGAGAACGGCGGAGAAACCCTGCACAAGCCACGCTTGTGCAGGGTAACGGGATTACAGAACGTCGAGCAGTTCGACGTCGAACACCAGAACGCTGTGCGGCGGGATGCTGCCAACGCCTTGAGCGCCGTAAGCCAGTTCGCTCGGCACGTACAGACGCCATTTGCTGCCGGCATTCATCAGTTGCAGGGCTTCAGTCCAGCCAGCGATAACGCCACCCACCGGGAATTCGGCCGGCTGGCCACGCTCGTAGGAGCTGTCGAACACGGTGCCGTCGATCAGCGTGCCGTGGTAGTGAGTACGCACGGTGTCTTCACGGGATGGCTTGGCGCCTTCACCTTGAGTCAGCACTTCGAATTGCAGGCCGGAAGCCAGCGTAGTGATGCCTTCTTTCTTGGCGTTTTCAGCCAGGAATGCCAGGCCTTCGCCAGCGGCGGCTTCAGCCTTGGCAGCGGCTTCGGCTTGCATGATCTCGCGGATCACCTTGAAGCTGGCGGACATGGCTTCCTGGCTTACACGGCTTTCCTTACCGGCGAATGCGTCGGTCAGGCCGGCCAGGATGGCGTCCAGGCTGACACCCGGTGGCGGGTTGTCGCGCAGCTGGTCACCCAGCTGACGGCCAATGCCGTAGCTGACGCGGGTTTCGTCGGTGGACAGATTTACTTCGGACATGACACTGCTCCGCTGTGCGGACGGCCTCAGGACTTGCCGTGCGTGCACAGCGCGTCCCGGCGCGCCCGGAACCAAAAGGGCGAGCAGACTAGCACAGATGTTCCGGCATTGATCAGGCCCCGGGGCCTACAGTGCGGATCGCCAGGCCAGTGGCACCTTCAGGCTTTCTTCACCACTGGCGCCAAGACCGCACATTTCATCGTGCACCGAGGTGTGCACCAGGTTGAACGGCAGCACTGGAAAGTTATGCAGCACATCCCGGGCATGCTCGACCGAACGCAGCGTCAGCATTTTCCCCTGCGGATCACTCAGCGGGTACGCCGCACCATGCATCCGGGCTTCAAGCAGATAGATCCCGCCTTCCATGGAGATCAGGTTCAGTTCGTCGACCTTTCTGGCGACGGCAAACGCATTCAACTCTTGCAGGTTCATGAACGCACCTCACGCGGTGGCGAGCCTTGAGACCTACAGGGATATGCCTCGGTCGATCAAAGTACAAGCCACAAACGACACCGCCCGTCTGTTTCGCAACAGACGGGCGGTTTTGTTACAACACTCGTCAGCTCATCAGTGCTTGGTGAGCTTGTCCAGATAACCCATGGCAAACGCCGAAATCACGAAAGTCATGTGGATGATCACGTACCACATCAGGTGCTCGGGATCGACGTTCTTGGCGTCCATGAAGATCCGCAGCAGGTGGATCGAGGAGATCGCCACGATCGACGCCGCCACCTTCATCTTCAGCGACGAGGAGTCCATGGTGCCCAGCCAGCTGAGCTTCTCTTTGCCTTCATCGATGTTCAGCTCGGACACGAAGTTTTCGTAGCCGGAAATCATCACCATCACCAGCAAGCCGCCGACCAGCGCCATGTCGATCAGCGACAGCAGCACCAGAATCAGCTCGGACTCGGCCATGGAGAAAACGTTGGGAATGACATGAAACACTTCCTGGAAGAATTTCAATGCCAGCGCCAGCAGCCCGAGGGACAGCCCGATGTAGATCGGCGCCAGCAGCCAGCGCGTGGCGTACATTGCATTTTCGATAAAGCGTTCCATTGACTCTCACACAAGAAGGGTTGAAATCGGCGGCGAGTATACCAGTCGCCCATGACAGCCAGAAACCGCCCGAAAATCCGCCACCTGCGTGTGTGTGTCAAAGTTTTTCTGCTAGTGTCCAAACCATTGACAGCCCAGCGACAGTGGACAGGACGACTGGAAATGGATGTGCGATTGCCGATAACGACTGCCGGAATTTGCTTCGCCCTGTTGCTTGGCGGGTGTTCGCCCGGCGAGGAAAAGCACGCCGTCAGCCTCGAAGAGAAGACCGCGCAGTTCGAGCAATCGCTGGACGCCATCACCGACCCGAAACTCAAGGACGCCGTGACCGAACTCGGCGGTTCGCTACTGCTGCTCGAACGCGCACAGCAGCGACTCGACAACAAACCGTCCCGGACCGAATACGGCGAAGACGCCCTCGGCGTACTCCGGCATTATCCGACACCCCAGGCGCTGGTCGACACCTTCATCAATGGCCTGTTTGTGCTGCACAAGGATTCCAGTTCCGATTACCTCACTGACCTGCAACCGGTGTTCCCCTTCGTTCTCAACATCCCCGGCGGCTTTCTGTTCCCCCATGGCGTGGAATGGCAATCGGTAACCCTGAGCAACAAACGGGTTATCGCCTATCAGCCGGAATGGTCGGAAACCGATCCGGGCATTCAGCTGAGTCCGTCCAGCTCCAACGTCACCAACCCCGATGACCTGACTGTCACCTACCCGTTCATCGAGGGCCTGAATGTCGACAAGAAAAACCTGCCGCGCCCGGTCAGCCTGCAAGGCCAGGTGGAAGTCATCGCACCGAAACGCCTGCACAGTTTCAATCTGGATAGAAAGGACGTCGGCCAGACCCGCTCCGACGGCAACCTCAGCGTAACCCTGCTGAAACTGGACACGCACTACGCCGAACTCGAGTTCAGCAACCAGCTGCCGCTCGCCCCGGAGGTCGCCAACGCCCGACTCAATCCGTTGATCGTTCAGGCCCGCGACTCGACGGGCCAGTATCTGGTGCGTGCCGGCGCCATCAACGAAAATCCCGAGCAGGTGGCGTTCTATCAAAAGCAGCTGGCGTACCTGCAACAGCAAAATGCCTGGAGCGAGGCGCTGGAAAAAAAGCTGGACGATGAACAGCAGGCCTTTGAGCAACAGCATCCGCACCACTACAACAAGGTGTACTTCAACGGCCCGATCGACACCCTTGAAGTCAGCCTGCTGGATTTTTCCGAAGCGACCGTCACCCGCAAGGCGCTGGATCTGCCCGTGCGCGAGTTCGATCCGCACACCACGGAAAAAACCGTGCAGCCACTGGACCTGCCGATCACCGTCTACGACGACCAGGCGTCCGACTGGCTCAAGGGCGCATCCCTGACTGAAGAACAGCTGAAAAGCGGCGTTCACATCCGCCAGTCGGTAGAAGAACCGAGCGCCGCGCGCATCGAGTTCGACCACCGCAAAACTTTCAACGATGAAATGCTTGGCGACGACTTCAGCCCCGGCGAAAGTCCGGTGACGTTCTTCACTGAAAAACACAACGGCAAACTCGACGAGCCAATCGAACTGCCACCCGAGGCGTATCAGGTCGATCCGCTACAGGCGACGATCACTTACGACCTGAACCTGTTCCCGGAAACCCCGGCGATTGCCGTCGGCTCGATGCCGTTGTTCCTGGCCACGGTGGACAAACAGGCTTATGAAGCCAAGGCCCTGCCTAAAGGTCTGGAAATCAAAAACAACGCGCTGGTGGTGGATTTGAAGCGATACCCGGCCAACGAATGGCGATTTTTCGTCAAGGACGACAGCGGTCATTATCTGAAACAGATTCTGTCGGTCAGCCACGACGCGAGCGCGGAAGGGCCGGCGTTATTCGGCGTGCATTATTTCTACGGCCGTCCGACGCACGTGGAAACCTACCAGCGAACCGACCTCGCCACCGTGCAATACGGCTTTGAGGTCAAACTCGACAAGGCACAGACCCAGGGTGCTGCGCCCTGATCGACGCTGATGGTCGGCACTGGTGATCGACGCTAATGGTCGAAGGTGCCGATGCTGCGTCCGCGTCCACCGTTGATCTGCCGCAACTGCGCCTGTAGATGCAGTGACCAGATCTGTGGATCATTGGCCAGTTCATAGCCGTGCATCGTCAGGCTTTCAACGATGGTGTCGAGAATCGACTCGGCGGCAATCGGTCCGTGGAACGGGCCCTGGGCTTTGATGGCGGAAGGTTGTTCACCGGCCATGCCGGCGGCGAAGAGCAACGTCCACATGCCGTTATCGCCGGCCAACGGCTTGATGGCGCATTCGATACGGGTCACAAGACCCAGGCATTGACGGGTGAGGCAGAGGTTGCGCGACATGGCGGCGACCCTCGGTAAAGCCGGTGTTCAGCCCTTGCTGAAGAGCTGTTTCGATCCAGTGATACTGTCGATGTCCTTGAGCAGAGAATAGAAGAAAAGTCCGCCGCGCAAGCCGCACAGAACCAGAAGGCGCCGAATGGTCATTGTGTGAATATTGACGCCAGAGTGATGGCACTTTCGATGATTGAACCGGAATAACTGTGGGAGCGAGCTTGCTCCCACAGGGGCATTACAAGGAGACTGATATCAGGCCGGCTTGGCCTCCGCCAGCGCCTCCTGCGCCAGTTCCTTCTCGGCCTCTTTCAGATCCTCTTCGCTGATCATCTCGGCAATCACTCGCAGACGCTCCACCACCCGCGCGTTGACGCTGCCTTCCGGGAATTCGCCCTCTTCGTTCGGCTCACCGGCCGGCTCGCCCACCAGCAGGCTCAACGCTTCGTCAGCCTGGCGCACCGCGTAAACGTGGAACTGCCCGGCACGCACCGCCGCCAATACTTTTTCATCAAGCATCAGCGTGGCGACGTTGGCCTGCGGAATGATCGCGCCCTGCTCGCCCGTCAGCCCGCGTGCTTCGCAGAGACGGAAGAAGCCTTCGATCTTCTCGTTGACCCCGCCCACCGCCTGCACTTCACCGAACTGGTTGATGGAACCTGTGATCGCGAAGCACTGCTTGAGCGGGGTTTTCGACAACGCCGAAATCAGCGTGCACGCCTCGCCCAGCGACGCACTGTCGCCATCGACGTAGCCGTAGGATTGCTCCAGCGCGATGCTCGCGGAAATCGCCAGCGGGAATTCCTGGGCGTAACGGCTGCCCAGATACCCGGTGAGGATCATCACGCCCTTGGAGTGGATCGGCTGACCGAGGTTGACCTCGCGCTCGATGTCGACGATGCCGCTGCCGCCCGGGTACACCGTGGCGGAAATCCGCGCCGGCACCCCGAACGCCGAGTCGCCGACTTCGAGCACAGTCAAACCGTTGCACTTGCCGACCGCCGCGCCGTCGGTATCGATCAGAATGATCCCCGCCAGCATGTCGTCGAGAATCCGCGCCGACACCCGACCGGTACGGGTGGCCTTGGCCTTGAGCGCACGCTCGATGTGGCCGGCGTCGGTCATTTCATCGTTGGCCAGGTGCCGGATGAAGTCCGCCTCGCTGACCAACTGGAACAGATCGCCGATCCGCGCCGACAAACGCCCCTGATGTTCGGCCAGACGCGCGCTGTAAGTCGCCAGACGCGCCACCGCATCGGCGGTCAACGGCGCCATGCCTTCTTCGGAAGTGCGGGTTTTCAGCAACTGGGCGAACTGCTCCAGGCTTTCGTCGACCATCGGAATGTCTTCGTCGAAGTCCACCAGAACGCGGAACATCTCCTGGAAGTCCGGATCGAGGTCCTGCAGCGTGTAATACAGCTGACGGGCACCGATGATGATCACTTTGACCTGCAACGGAATGTGCTGCGGGTTGAGCGTCACGGTGGCGAAACGGCCCATCTCGCCCAGCGGCGATTCCATCTTCAGCTTGCGCGATTGCAGGGCGCGCTTGAGCGCATCCCACACGAACGGCTCACCGAGCATTTTTTCCGCTTCAAGGATCAGGAAACCACCATTGGCGCGGTGCAGTGCACCCGGACGCAACTGGCGATAGGTGGTGTAGAGCGCGCCCTGATCGGTGGTGTACTCGATGCGGCCGAACAGGTTTTCGTAGGTCGGATGCGGCTCGAACACCACCGGTGCGCCGCCGCTGGCCGGATGGCCGACCACCAGGCTCGGTGCGTATTGTTCTTCCAGCAGCTTGCGCGCGACCGCGTCGGTCTTGCTGTCATCGACCAGTTGCTCGACCACGGTTTTCAGCAGATAGACCTGCATCGCTTGCAGGTAACCGCAGACGGCAGCGTTTTCCGCGTACTTTTCCGACAGCGGTGCGAGCAGAGGCTGCAAGGCCAGAGTGATGGTTTCTTCGTTGAGCTGACGCAGTTGGTTGCTCGATTCGCGCTTCCATTGCGGCAGGCTGGCGAGCTCTTCGTTCAGGCGTTCTTCGAGGCCGGAAATGTCCTCGTGGAAACGCTCGCGCTCTGCCTCCGGCAACTGGGCGAATTCGGCTTCGTCCAGCGCCTTGCCTTCAAGCATCGGGGTAAAGGCGATGTTGCTGCTGTCGCGGTACAGGGCGACGTCTTTTTCCAGGGCCAGACGTTCGATGACGTCCAGCGCCTTGTCGTAGCGCTGATTGAAGGCGCGGTCGATGGCGCTCTTCTTCTGCTGGTAGGACGGATGTTCGAACACCGCAGGAAAGGTCGACAGCAGGTTGTCGATCAGGCCGTTGATGTCGCCGATGAATGCTCCGGCGCTACCCGATGGCAGTTCCAGGGCGCGAGGTTCGCGCGGCTCATCGAAATTGTTGACGTAGACCCAGTCCGCCGGGGTCTGCAGGCGTTTGCCTTCGGCCTTCAGGTAACGTTTGACGAACGAGAAACGGCCGGTGCCGGGCTCGCCCATGACGAATACGTTGTAACCGGGGCGTGGCATGGCCACACCGAACTGCAAGGCTTCGACCGCTCGTTCCTGGCCAAGCACACCGCGAAAGGGCTCCAGATCATTGGTGGTAGTGAAGCTGAACTGTTCAGCGGAAAACGGACGGGTCAGCGCTTCGGGCGCTAGACGCAAGCTGGCAGCAACAGGATCAGGCATCGGGCTTCCTTAACAATCAGGCGGGGCAGATAGCGGCATTCTGGCGCTGCCCGAGCCCCACTGGCAAGGCGCGCCATACGACAAAGCATAGACAACCGGCCAACCTCGACCCAGCCCCATTGAAACCGGGGGTGTCGCCAAATCTTTCGTAAAAAATCACGGAACCCCGGGAACGTGCCTAAACTCCAAACTGCGCGGCTGGAACTAATACCGGCCCACTGGCTTCGTTTGGATCTGTTTCTACAGAGCTTGGGGGGCCAGAACCCTGTCCATTGGTATGCACACAAAGAGAACAAAGCTATGAAACGGATTCTTCTCGGTACTCTCTTCACCGCTGTATCCATCAACGCAATGGCGCAAGCTCCAGGCGGCCCGGATTGCGGTTGGGGCAACATGCTGTTCGAAGGTCAGCGTGGCACCCCGGCTCACTTCCTGGCATCCACCACCAACGGCACCTCCGGCAACGCCACATTCGGCATGACGTCCGGCACCAACGGTTGCTCCACCAACGCATCGCTGACCTACGGCGGCAAATCCTGGTTTGCCATGAATGGCATGATGAACGAGCTGTCCGAAGACATGGCAAAAGGCAACGGCGAAGCGCTGACGACCTATGCCGTGGTACTGGGCGTGGCGCCGGAAGACCGTGCGCACTTCGCCGCCGTCACTCACGAGCACTTCCAGCAGATCTTCAGCAAGGCTGACGTGACCGCCGAAGACGTGCATACCAACACCCTGGCCGTTCTGAAGGCAGACCCACGTCTGGCCAAGTACGCGACTCAGGCTTAAGCTCGACCCACCCGCTTCTTTCGGGAAGCGGGTTTTATTTTTTCGACCCGCCCTTCTTGGGTCTTTGTTTCTTTCGACTTAAGTTGCCATTTATGCTCAAACGCCTTGCCTGGCTGGCGCTGTGTGTCTGCGCCCCGCTGTCCGCCGCGCCTCACGTCGACCCTCAACGTTTGCAGCAACTGGCCAACGACCGCTTCTGGATTTCCCTCGGTCATTACGAAACCGCCAAGCTCGGTGGCTGGCGCAGCTACGTCAGCGACAAAAAATTCTTTCTTGCCCCCGATGGCAACGAACACCCCGACCATGAACTGGCCGCCACCGTGCAGGCGCTGTACGCCCCCGCCAGTCTCGGTGAGCAACACGCTCAGTGCGTTTATCCGGCACGTACCCGCTGGCTGAAGGATCAACTCAACCTGACCGACCTGCCGACGCCGGACTGCGCCGAATTCAAGAAATGGTTCAAGGATGTCTCGCCCCACAGCGCGGTGATGATTTTCCCGGCGGCCTACCTCAACAGCCCGTCGTCGATGTTCGGCCACACCCTGCTGCGCATCGACCAGGCTGACGTACAGAGCGACAAGACTTCGCTACTCAGTTACGCGATCAACTTCGGCGCGTACATCGAAGGCTCGGACAACAGCATTCTTTACGCCTGGAAAGGCCTGATGGGCGGTTATCCGGGGCTGTTCGCGCTGGTGCCCTATCAGGAAAAACTCTCGGAATACCGCAGCCTGGAAAACCGTGACCTGTGGGAATACCGGCTCAATCTGACGCAAGCCGAAACCGCACGGATGGTCGAGCATGTGTGGGAGTTGAAGCAGATCCAGTTCGACTATTTCTTCTTTGACGAAAACTGCTCCTATCGCCTGCTCGAACTGCTGCAGGTCGCCCGCCCGAGCCTGCGCCTGACCGAGCAATTCCCGCTGACCGCGATCCCCACCGACACCGTCAAAGCGGTGAAGGAAGCCGGGCTGGTCGAGCACATCGAGTATCGCCCTTCCCGCGAGCGTGAACTGCTCAGCCGCGCCGAGCCCCTGAGCGGCGAGGAACAGGACTGGGTGCTGAAGGTCAGCGCCGATCAGCAGCAATTGCAGGATCCGATGTTCAAGGCCCTGCCCCGGGATCGGCAAGCGCTGATCATCGACGCCGCGTATCGGCTGGAGCGCTACCGCGCCAACGGCCAGGAGCGTGATCCACAGCGTGCGCAGCGCAGTTTCGAATTGCTGCGGGCGATCAACAAGAACCCGGCGCCGGAGCTGCAAATTCCTCAGCCAGGCCTGCCCGAGGACGGCCACGAATCGCGTACCTGGCAGGCCGGTCTCGGCACGCGCGGTGACCGCGCGTTCGGTGAGTACGGCTTGCGCATGGCCTATCACGACCTCAACGACAACGCCGAGAGTTTCCCCCTCGGCGCGCAGATCGAAATCCTGCAAATGAAGCTGCGCCAGTACGAAGGCAATCACTGGCAGTTCCAGCAACTGGATCTGGCGACCATCCGCTCGCTGACGCCGCGCAATGCGCTGTTGCAGCCGCTGTCGTGGCAGGTCACCGGTGGTCTTGAACGTGTACCGGGCAAGCACGACGACGAAACGTTGGTCAGCCATGTCAACGGTGGTGGTGGCGGGACCTGGGCGTTGGGTGACGATGTGCTGGGCTTTGCCCTCGGGACGGTGCGCGTTGAACACAACAATGATTTCGCCGAGTTCGTGTCCCCCGCAGGCGGTTTCAATACCGGCGTGCTGTGGAAAAACCCGCTCGGTAATCTCAGTGTCGAGGCCAAAGGCGATTACTTCTTCAATGGCGAAGTGCGCCGTAGCCTGAGCCTGAACCAGCAGTGGGAATTGTCGCGCAACCTCGGCCTGCGCCTGAGCGCCCAGCGTGAGTTCAGCCATCTGGCAACACCGGAGACCGAGGTGATGCTGGAAGTGAAGTGGTATCACTACTGAAACGACCACTGTGGGAGCGAGCTTGCTCGCGATGGCAATCGGTCAGTCGCCATTGAGGTGACTGACACTCCGTCATCGCGAGCAAGCTCGCTCCCACAGGGATTTGCGCTGTTCTACAGATTGCTCACGCGCCTTTCACATCCTTCCGACGAATCCGCTTCTAGACTTTCCCTATCAGCCGTTTGACGGCTCGGGAGAGTGTGATGTGGCGGTGTGCGGTTTTTGCGGGCGTGTTGCTGTTGCTGGGTGGCTGTCAGAGCACCCACGAAGATCTGATTGCCAAGGGTTATCCGCCGGCGTTCGCCGACGGTTTCGATGACGGTTGCATCAGCGGTCGGCAAGCGGCCGGTTCGATCAGTGGCGAGTTTCGCAAGAACGTGCCGCGTTATCTCAAGGACAAGCAATACGCCGAGGGCTGGAGCGACGGCTTCCGCCAATGTCAGGCGATGCTGGAAAACAAGGACCGCGAACAGTATCGCAACGAGCACTGGGACGAACGCGAGCGCGCCTGGCAGCAGGAAAAGGATCAGGGCGCCGCGCGGGCTTATCGTTCGCAGTAGGTCGTTTCCAGACATCCAGCGAAACCTTTTGCCTGCGACCATGGCCCAACGGTTGTAACAGGAGCCCATCATGAGTCGCGCCTTCGTCAACGAAGACAACGCCGCTGCGCAAGCCGATCAGCCGGTCGAACGGCAGGTCAGCAAGCAGCCCAATTACGTCACGCCGCAAGGGCTCGCCCAGTTGCAGGCGAAAGTCGCCGAACTGCAAACCCTGCACGCCGAACAGTCTGCCAAGGGCGAACAGGCCGACAAGCAGCGGCTGGCCGATCTCGAACGGGATTTGCGTTACTTCAATCAACGGGTCGGCAGCGCTCAGGTCGCACCGGCCCCGACGTCGAACGACAAGGTGCAGATCGGCAGTTGGGTGACCTACGCCGATGAACACGACACCGAGCGCCGGGTGCAACTGGTCGGTGAAGACCAGGCGGATGCCGCCAACGGCCTGATCAACTAGGCCTCACCGCTGGGCCGTGCGCTGCTTGGCGCACGGCTCAACGATGAAGTGCTGTGGCAGCGCCCGGCCGGCGATCAACTGATCGAAGTGATCCGCATAGAACGTTCTTAAACAACGCCTTGGGCGAGCATCGCATCGGCGACCTTGACGAAGCCGGCGATGTTCGCGCCTTTGACGTAGTTGATCCGGCCGTTTTCCTCACCGTAATGCACGCAGGCGTGGTGGATCGACTGCATGATCCCGTGCAGCTTGCTGTCCACCTCGCCGCCCGTCCACAGCAGGCGCATGGCGTTCTGCGACATCTCCAGCCCACTGACCGCCACGCCGCCGGCATTCGAGGCCTTGCCCGGCGCGAACAGGATCCCGGCCTCGATAAAGATATCCACAGCCTCAAGGGTGGTCGGCATGTTCGCGCCTTCTGCCACGCAGATGCAGCCGTTGCGCAGCAAGGTGCGGGCGGATTCGGCGTCGAGCTCGTTCTGGGTCGCGCATGGCAGCGCGATGTCGCACGGCAACGACCATGGCAGTTGACCGGCACGGAACTCCAGGCCGAATGCCGCCGCCAATTCGCTGATCCGCCCACGCTTGACGTTTTTCAGTTCCAGCAGCGCCAACCACTGTTCTTCGCTCAGGCCGGCCTCGCAATACAGCGTGCCTTCGGAGTCAGACAGGGAAATCACCTTGCCGCCCAGATCCATCACTTTGCGAGCCGCGTACTGCGCAACGTTGCCGGAACCGGAGATCGCCACGCGCTTGCCTTCGACGGTCTGCTCGCGACGCTTGAGCATTTCCTCGGCGAAGTACACACAACCGAAACCGGTGGCTTCCGGGCGGATCAGGCTGCCGCCGTAGGTCATGCCCTTGCCGGTCAGCACGCTGGTGAACTGGTTGCTCAGGCGCTTGTACTGACCGAACAGGAAACCGATCTCCCGCGCGCCAACACCGATATCGCCGGCCGGCACGTCGACATCGGCACCGATGTGACGGTACAGCTCGCTCATGAACGCCTGGCAGAAACGCATGACTTCGGCGTCGCTCTTGCCCTTCGGATCGAAGTCCGAACCGCCCTTGCCGCCGCCCATGGGCAGCGAGGTCAGGGAGTTCTTGAAGGTCTGTTCGAAGGCGAGGAATTTCAGCACGCCCAGGTTCACCGAAGGGTGGAAGCGCAAACCGCCCTTGTACGGGCCGATGGCGCTGTTCATCTGGATGCGGAAACCGCGATTGACCTGGACCTTGCCCTGATCGTCGACCCACGACACCCGGAACACCACCGCCCGTTCCGGCTCGCACATACGCTCCAGAATCCCCGAGGTCAGATAGTGCGGATTGGCTTCGAGAAACGGCCACAGGCTGCGCAGGACTTCTTCGACGGCCTGGTGGAATTCGGGTTGATCCGGATCGCGTTTTTTCAGGCGGGCGAGGAAGGACTCGACGGATTCGATCATGGGCAAAGTCTCGGCAAATTTATTGTCGTTGGAGGAGATTGAGCCGGACTGTAACAAACGATCTGTACACAGCAACAGACAAAAATGTCGCATTTATGAAAACAAACAGTACACAAGCTGTGATTTAAGATCTGCTTCGACTGATATTCCGCCATCGCTGGCAAGCCAGCTCCCACAGGATTTGTGTCTTTTCTTTCATGGGTGAACACCGCAGAAATTGTGGGAGCTGGCTTGCCAGCGATGAGGCCCGCGCAGTATTGCAGGCAAAAAAAAGCGGAGCCCGAAGGCCCCGCTCTTTCATGCAACCAACCGGTTATCAGGCCAGTTTCTTGTGGCGTACCCGGTGTGGCTGGGCCGCCGCTTCGCCGAGGCGCTTTTTGCGGTCGGCTTCGTACTCGGTGTAGTTGCCTTCGAAGAACACCGCTTGCGAGTCGTCTTCGTACGCCAGGATGTGGGTCGCGACGCGGTCGAGGAACCACCGATCGTGAGAGATCACAATGGCGGCGCCCGGGAAGTCCAGCAGGGCTTCTTCCAGGGAACGCAGGGTTTCAACGTCGAGGTCGTTGGACGGTTCGTCGAGCAGCAGGACGTTGCCGCCCTCCTTCAGGGTCAGCGCCAGGTGCAGACGACCGCGCTCACCACCGGACAGGTCCTTGACGAACTTCTGCTGATCGCCGCCCTTGAAGTTGAAGCGGCCGACGTAGGTACGCGACGGGATCTCGTAGTTGCCGATGCGGATCTGGTCGGAACCGTCGGAGATCTGCTGGAACACGGTCTTGCTGCCGTCCAGGTCCTCGCGGCTCTGATCCACGCAGGCCAGTTGTACGGTTTCGCCGATCTCGATGCTGCCGGAGTCCGGGGTTTCCTTGCCCATCAGCATGCGGAACAGGGTCGACTTACCGGCACCGTTACCGCCGATCACGCCGACGATGGCGCCTTTGGGCATCGAGAACGACAGGTTGTCGATCAGTACGCGATCGCCGTAGCCCTTGGTGACGTTCTTGAATTCGATGACCTTGTCACCCAGGCGCGGACCGGCCGGGATGTAGATCTCGTTGGTTTCCGAACGCTTCTGGAATTCCTGCGACTGCATTTCTTCGAAGCGTTGCAGACGAGCCTTGGATTTCGACTGGCGGGCCTTGGCGCCTTTGCGCACCCACTCCAGCTCTTCCTTCATGGCTTTTTCGTGGGCCGATTGCTGCTTGGATTCCTGGGCCAGACGATCGGACTTGGCTTCCAGCCAACCCGAGTAGTTGCCCTCGTAAGGAATGCCCGCGCCGCGGTCGAGTTCCAGAATCCAGCCGGCAACGTTGTCCAGGAAGTAACGGTCGTGCGTGATCGCTACCACAGTGCCCGGGAAGTCGTGCAGGAAGTGTTCGAGCCACGCAACGGAGTCGGCGTCCAGGTGGTTGGTCGGTTCGTCGAGCAGCAGCATGTCCGGGGCGGACAGCAGCAGACGGCACAGGGCCACACGACGCTTTTCACCACCGGACAGGTGTTCGACCTTGGCGTCCCAGGCCGGCAGACGCAGCGCATCGGCGGCGACTTCCAGCTGGCGCTCGAGGTTGTGACCATCGCTGGCCTGCAGGATCGCTTCGAGTTTGGCCTGCTCGGCAGCCAGTTTATCGAAGTCGGCATCCGGGTCGGCGTAGGCGGCGTAGACCTCGTCCAGACGCGCTTGCGCATCCTTGATCACACTGACCGCTTCCTCGACCACTTCTCGCACGGTCTTGGTTGGATCAAGTTGTGGCTCTTGCGGCAGATAACCGATGTTCAGATCCGGCATCGGACGTGCTTCGCCCTCGAACTCGGTGTCGACGCCGGCCATGATTTTCAGCAGCGTGGATTTACCCGAACCGTTGAGGCCGAGTACGCCGATCTTGGCGCCGGGGAAGAAAGACAGCGAAATGTTTTTCAGGATTTCCCGCTTCGGCGGAACAACTTTGCCCAGCCGATGCATGGTGAAGACGTATTGAGCCATGGAGAACCTTGGGTCAGTGACAGATGAATGATTGGAGCGCAGGCGATGCCCGGCCAGACCGATGCGCGTCGTTCACTTGATGGTCATCAATGCGTGCGCGCTGAAAAAGTCTGAGTCTAGGAGCTGGAACGCTCCCGCGTAACCGGCAAAGCTACCTTAATGACCGGTGGCAGTCCAGCCGAGCGGGGCTGGCACTTCGCCACAACTCAAGGCATGCTAGCCGCCCCTTGGGCGTCCGGCTTATAGTGCACGTCGCGCCAGTCCAGCCAGACAGCAGGATTACAGCTTGTCCAACGTCACTCCGCCAGCCTCTGTGAGCAGCACCCAACCGGCGCCCGGCTCGTCCCTGCGCGGAACATTGAAAGGCGCACTGGCGACACTGGTGCTGTTGCTACTCGCGCTGCTGTTCTGGCAGTTGCTCGATCAACTGCGCGAAACCCAGAAAAACCAGCGTCAGTACACCATCGACTACACCGCCGACCTCGCCGCGCAGGTCAGCCTGAACATGGCGTTGAACGCGCAGATCGCCCTAAATCTGCTACCGATCGTCGAACAGCCCCAGTCAGCCGACGAACAGCAGGCGCTGCTGCGCAAGCTTCAGCAATCGCTGCCCGACCTGCGCAGCCTGGCGCTGCTCAGCCCGTCCGGAAAAATCCTCAGTGACAGCGCCTCTGACAGCCACGACGCCGATTACCTCAGCGATCTGGTTCGCCGCAGTCGAGCCCAAGCCCATTATTTCAGCAACGCCGACGACGGTTCGGTGGTGCATCTGTTGCTGCATCAGGCCAGCGGCAGCACGCGCGGTTACTGGGCGCTGCGCCTGACGCCGACCTTCTTCGACGCACTGACCAAACAGGGCGACAGCGGAATCCGTCCGCTGTGGCTGGTGGAAAACCGCGTCAACCATCAGATCATCAGCCGTGACGAAGCACTGCCGTCCACCAAGACCAGCACCCTGACCCCGGACGATCTGGCCAACAGCGTGCTGACCGTGCCGCTGAGCAGCAGCGACTGGCAATTGCGTGGCCTGTTCGACCGTCAGCATGTGCTCGAACAACTGCTGCCGGCGTTCATCGGCAAATGCCTGTTGGGCCTGGCGCTCTCGCTGCTGCCGTTCATCGCATTGCTCAACATGCGCCGTCGTCAGCGTCAGGTGCATGAAGGGCGTCGGCGCTATCAGGATATTTTCGAAGGCACCGGCGTGGCGTTGTGCGTGCTGGATCTTTCGGGGCTCAAGCAGGTTTTCGAGAAGGCTCAGATCCAGACCAGCGACCAGCTCAAGGCCTGGCTCGACCAGCCGGCGCAGCGCCAGCAATTGCTTCACGAACTGCATGTGACCGAGGTCAACCAGGTCGCACTGCAACTGCTTAACGTCAATTCCTGCGACCACGCCTGGCAACTGTTGATCGACGGCCAGCCGCACAGTCAGTGCGCCATCGGCAATCAGGTGCTCGACGCCGTGCTCCAGCAGCAAAAGCAGCTGGAACTGGAAATCAGACTGCCGGACATCAATGGCCGCGACCAGCATCTGTGGCTGGTGCTGCGCCTGCCCCAGGAGCAGCACGACTACAAGGCCGTGATCCTGAGCATCAACGACATCACCAGCCGCAAGCTGATCGAGCTGTCGCTGCTGGAGCGCGAAGGTTTCTGGTCGGACGTGGTGCGTACCGTGCCGGATCACCTGTATGTGCAGGACGTGATCAGCCAGCGGATGATTTTCAGCAACCACCACCTCGGCCAGACCCTCGGTTACAACCGCACCGAGCTGCATCAGATGGGCGAGTACTTCTGGGAAATCCTCCTGCACCCGGAAGATGCCGACTACTACCATCGCTCGCGGCAGATGCAGCGTCACGCCGGTTACAGCCAGTTGTTGCAATGTCAGTTGCGCTTCCGTCACCGCGACGGCAAGTGGCGGCGCTTCGACATTCGCGAACAGGCGCTGGCCCGTGACAAACACGATCAGGTCACGCGGATCATCGGCGTGGCCAAGGACATCACCGAGCAGATCGAAGCCAGCGAATCATTGCGCGACAGCGAACAGCGCTACCGCATGCTCGCCGAAAGCATCAGCGACGTGATTTTTTCCACCGACAGCAAGCTGTCGCTGAACTACGTCAGCCCGTCGGTGCAAGCGGTGCTGGGTTATGACGCCGAGTGGATTTTCCAGAACGGCTGGCAATCGACCATCGCCAACCCGCAGCAACTGAGCGGCATCTATCACCTGATGGATCGCGTCAGCAAAGCCTTGGGCAAACCCGAGCAACTGGGGATTTTGCGCAGCCAGGTGCAGACCCAGATGTTCCTGTTCGACTGTCTGCGGGCCGACGGCCGCAAGATCCCGATCGAACTGCGTCTGGTGCTGGTGTGGGACGAACACGGCGCCTTCGAAGGCGTGCTCGGGGTCGGGCGCGACATCAGCCAGCAGCGCCGCGCCGAAAAAGACCTGCGCATGGCGGCCACGGTATTCGAGCACTCGACCTCGGCGATCCTGATCACCGACCCCGCCGGTTACATCGTCCAGGCCAACGAGGCGTTCAGCCGGGTCAGCGGCTACGCGGTGAGCGAAGTGCTCGACCAGTTGCCGAACATGCTCACCGTCGACGAACAGCAGGACGCGCACCTGCGCTACGTGCTCAAGCAGTTGCATCAGCACAGCACCTGGGAAGGTGAAGTCTGGCTCAAGCGCCGCAACGGCGAGCACTACCCGGCGTGGGTCGGCATCACCGCCGTGCTCGATGACGAGGGCGACCTCGCCAGTTACGTGTGTTTCTTCAGCGACATCAGCGAGCGCAAGGCCAGCGAACAACGGATTCACCGCCTCGCCTACTACGACGCCCTGACCCATCTGCCGAACCGCACGCTGTTCCAGGATCGCCTGCACACCGCGCTGCAATCGGCCGAACGGCAGAAGTCGTGGGTGGTGTTGATGTTCCTCGACCTCGACCGTTTCAAACCGATCAACGACTCCCTCGGCCACGCCGCCGGCGACCGCATGCTCAAGGACATGGCCACGCGTTTGCTGGCCTGCGTCGACGATGACGACACCGTGGCGCGAATGGGCGGCGACGAATTCACTCTGCTGCTGCAACACCGCTCCAGCCGCGAAATGGCGCTGAACCGTGCGATCCACGTCGCCGAACAGATTCTTGGCAGCCTGGTGCGACCGTTCGTGCTGGAGGGTCGCGAGTTCTTCGTCACCGCCAGTATCGGCATCGCCCTGAGCCCGCAGGACGGCAATGAACTCAGCCAGCTGATGAAAAACGCCGACACCGCGATGTACCACGCCAAGGAGCGCGGCAAGAACAACTTCCAGTTCTACCAGGCCGACATGAACGCCAGTGCGCTGGAACGCCTGGAACTGGAAAGCGACCTGCGTCACGCCCTGGAGCAGAACGAATTCGTGCTCTATTACCAGCCGCAGTTCAGCGGCGACGGCAAACGCCTGACCGGCACCGAAGCCCTGCTGCGCTGGCGTCACCCCCGTCGCGGACTGGTGCCACCGGGGGATTTCATCCCGGTGCTCGAGGAACTCGGTCTGGTGGTGGACGTCGGCGACTGGGTGATCAGCGAGGCCTGCCGTCAGCTCAAGACCTGGCACCAGAGCCGCGTGCGTGTACCGAAAGTCTCGGTGAACATTTCCGCCCGGCAGTTCTCCGACGGCCAGCTCGGCACGCGGATCGCCACCATCCTCAAGGAAACCGGCCTGCCGCCGGCGTGTCTGGAGCTGGAGCTGACCGAAAGTATCCTGATGCGCGAAGTCAGCGAGGCGATGCAGATCCTTGCCGGCCTGAAGAACCTCGGCCTGAGCATCGCGGTCGACGACTTCGGCACCGGTTACTCATCGCTGAACTACCTCAAGCAATTCCCGATCGACGTGCTGAAGATCGACCGCACGTTCGTCGACGGCCTGCCGTCCGGCGAGCAGGACGCGCAGATCGCCCGGGCGATCATCGCCATGGCCCACAGCCTGAATCTGGCGGTGATCGCCGAGGGTGTGGAAACCCATGAGCAACTGGACTTCCTGCGCGAGCATGGCTGCGACGAGGTTCAGGGTTATCTGTTCGGACGGCCGATGCCGGCGGGACGGTTCGAGGCGCAGTTCAGCAATGATGCGCTGTTCATGTTCGACTGAAGATCGGCGGCGCGGCCATCGCTGGCAAGTCGAGTCGTCGCACCGCAGCTCCCACAGGTTTGATGCCGATCAAAATATCGGGTTACCACCCCGACTATTGTGGGAGCTGGCTTGCCAGCGATGAGGCCAGCAAAAGCACCGCACATCTGTCATGAACGCCACTTGTCTGCGACATGATGTCGTTTCATATGCCATCCAAAACCCGATGGGTTAGAATGCCCCCCTTTTCTGCCCCCGATCCTTGAGGACCGCCATGTTCAGCCGTGATTTGACTATTGCCAAGTACGACGCCGATCTTTTTGCCGCCATGGAGCAAGAAGCCCAGCGCCAGGAAGAACACATCGAGCTGATCGCTTCGGAGAACTACACCAGCCCAGCGGTGATGGAAGCTCAAGGCTCGGTACTGACCAACAAGTACGCCGAAGGCTACCCGGGCAAGCGCTACTACGGTGGTTGCGAGTACGTCGACGTCGTTGAACAACTGGCCATCGACCGCGCCAAGGAGCTGTTCGGCGCCGATTACGCCAACGTTCAGCCGCACGCAGGTTCCCAAGCCAACGCCGCTGTCTACCTGGCCCTGCTGTCGGCGGGTGACACCATCCTGGGCATGAGCCTGGCACACGGCGGTCACCTGACCCACGGCGCCAGCGTTTCCTCCTCCGGCAAACTGTACAACGCCATCCAGTACGGCATCGATGCCAACGGCCTGATCGACTACGACGAAGTCGAGCGTCTGGCGGTTGAACACAAGCCGAAAATGATCGTGGCCGGTTTCTCTGCCTACTCGCAGATCCTCGACTTCCCGCGCTTCCGCGCCATCGCCGACAAGGTGGGCGCCTACCTGTTCGTCGACATGGCTCACGTGGCCGGTCTGGTCGCCGCTGGCGTCTACCCGAACCCGGTTCCATTCGCTGACGTCGTGACCACCACCACCCACAAGACCCTGCGCGGTCCACGTGGCGGCCTGATCCTGGCTCGCGCCAACGCCGACATCGAGAAGAAGCTGAACTCCGCCGTATTCCCGGGCGCCCAGGGTGGCCCGCTGGAGCACGTGATCGCCGCCAAAGCGATCTGCTTCAAGGAAGCACTGCAGCCTGAGTTCAAGGCTTACCAGCAACAAGTGGTGAAAAACGCCCAGGCCATGGCCGGCGTGTTCATCGAGCGCGGTTTCGACGTGGTTTCCGGCGGTACTGAAAACCACCTGTTCCTGCTGTCGCTGATCAAGCAGGAAATCTCCGGTAAAGACGCCGACGCCGCCCTGGGCAAAGCGTTCATCACCGTGAACAAGAACTCCGTGCCAAACGACCCACGCTCCCCGTTCGTCACCTCCGGCCTGCGCTTCGGTACTCCGGCGGTGACCACTCGCGGCTTCAAGGAAGCAGAGTGCAAAGAGCTGGCCGGCTGGATCTGCGACATCCTGGCTGACCTGAACAACGAAGCGGTGATCGACGCCGTTCGTGAGAAAGTCAAAGCCATCTGCAAGAAACTGCCGGTATACGGCGCTTAATTGCGACGTTAAACCCGCAGCATGAAAAACCGGCCAGTGATGGCCGGTTTTTTTTCGCCCGCAAAAAAGTTTCGATAGGGAAATGGCTCAAGGTCGGGGGCTCGCGCTCAACTGGTCAGACCGGTCATGCCAATTCGTCATTTTTCACTTGCGATCCGTAAAAAACAGCGCCTAGACTGCACCCGCACTGGACATACCGGTAAGACCACAATAATTAAGTCCTGAATCTGATGCGCCCCGCGCACGGCAGCCAGGACACCGACCAGGATTCCTCCCATGCTCAGATGGTGCTCGCGTTCAATCTTCCTCCAAGTGGTTCTCGGACTGGTGCTCGGCATCGTCTGCGGGCTGACCCTTCCCGAATACTCGGCCCAGCTCAAACCGCTCGGCGACGGCTTCATCAAACTGATCAAGATGCTCATCGGCCTGATCGTGTTCTGCGTGGTGGTCAGCGGCATCAGCGGCGCCGGCGATTTGAAGAAGGTCGGGCGCATCGGCCTCAAGTCGGTGATCTACTTCGAAGTGCTGACTACCATCGCCCTGGTGATCGGCCTGGTGTTCGCCTTCACCACCGGAATCGGCAGCGGCGCCAACATCCATCTGGAGCAGCTGTCCGCCGCCGACATGGGCGACATCGCCGAACGCGGCCAGCACATGCACACGACCACCCAGTTCCTGATGGACCTGATCCCGACCTCGGTACTCGGCGCCTTTGCCGACAACAACATCCTGCAAGTGCTGCTGTTCTCGGTGTTGTTCGGCAGTGCATTGAATCTGGTGGGCGAAGCCGCTTCCGGGATCTCGCGGCTGATCAACGAATTGAGCCATGTGATCTTCCGCATCATGGGCATGATCGTGCGTCTGGCGCCGATCGGTGTGTTCGGCGCCATTGCCTTCACCACCAGCAAATACGGCCTGGATTCGCTGCAACACCTGGGCAGTCTGGTCGGTTTGTTCTACCTCACCTGCATCGCGTTCGTCAGCGTGATTCTCGGTCTGGTGATGCGTGCCTCCGGCCTGCGCATGTGGCCACTGCTCAAGTACCTGCGCGAAGAATTGCTGATCGTCATGGGCACCGCCTCGTCCGACGCCGTGCTACCGCAGATTATGCGCAAGCTTGAGCATCTGGGCATCGGCAGCTCGACCGTCGGGCTGGTGATTCCCACCGGTTACTCGTTCAACCTCGACGGTTTTTCGATCTACCTGACCCTGGCCATCGTGTTCATCGCCAACGCCACCGGTACGCCGCTGGCCATGACCGACCTGCTGACGATTCTGTTGGTGTCGCTGATTACCTCCAAAGGCGCCCACGGCATTCCGGGATCGGCGCTGGTGATTCTCGCGGCCACGCTGACGGCCATCCCGGCGATTCCGGTGGTCGGTCTGGTGCTGGTGCTGGCGGTGGACTGGTTCATGGGCATCGGCCGGGCACTGACCAACCTGATCGGCAACTGCGTCGCCACCGTGGCCATCGCCCGCTGGGAAAAGGACATTGATGTGCAGCGGGCGAACAAGGTGCTCAACGGCGAGCAGGGCTATAACTTTCAGCCGAGAAAAACGGCCGCTCAAGGGGCGGCCAAAGAATTCTGAATGAGCGCCGTGCCTGCGCCAATGCAGGCACGGCTCATGGAGCGAACACGTGATTACTACATCAACCGTCGTCAACTCAGTGGTGGAAAAACTCCGCGCCGCATTGGCCCGTGGCCAGTGGCGTTCCGGCGAGATGCTGCCGGGTCAGCGTGAACTGGCCGAACAACTGGGCATCAGCCGCCCGAGCCTTCGCGAAGCGGTGATCGTGCTGGAAACCCTCGGCCTGGTGCGCTCGATGCCGGGCAAAGGCGTGGTGGTGCTCGACGCCCAGGCCGGTGACAGCCAAAGCCACGACAGCGCAGTGGCCGGCGCCAGCCTCGAAGACGTGCTGCAACTGCGCTACACCCTCGAACCGTTCATCGTTGGTCTGGTGGCGCAGTCGATCAGCAGCAAGGAAGTCGGCCAGTTGCGCCTGACCCTGATGGACATGCGCGAAGCCCTCGAAGCGGGCGACAGCGAAGCCGGGGTCAGCGCCTACATCGCCTTCCACGAGGAGCTGTTCACCCTGACCTCGAATCCGATTTTCCAGAGCGTGGTGCAACAGACCAGCAATGCCCTCAAGCAAAGCGCCGAAGTACTGCGCAATTCGCCGGAGCATCTGGCCGAACGCCTTGAGGAAAACGAAGCCGTGGTGCGCGCGATACGCAGCAAGAACAGCGCCCAGGCCAGCGCCGAGATGCGCCGGCACATCCTGCGTGAAGGCCAGCGGATGGGCATCGAGCTGAATATTCCGGATGACAACCTGAGTCACTGAAACGCCTCACACTGGAGACCGGCCATGAACAGTCTTGCCTCGCCGTCGCACCCTCGCCCGACCTCGACGGCCCTGCCCTTCTCCCGCCTGCACGCGCCGGTGGACGATCTGTATCCGCGCCTGCTCGACGCGATTCTCGAACAGCGCCTCGATGCCGCCAGCCGTTTTACCGAAGAGAGCCTGAAACAGATGTTCGGCGTCAGCCGCGCCGATGTGCGTCGGGTGCTGACCCAACTGTCCCACGAACAGATCATCGTGCTGCGGGCCAACCACCGACCGCGAGTGGCCGCGCCGGACGCCGAGCAGACACGTCAGGCGCTGCATGCCCGTCGTCTGGCCGAGAACACGCTGGTGCGGCTGGCTTGTCAGCATGCGCAGGCTGAAGATGTGAAGCGCCTGCGAGCGTTGATCGAACGTGAGCGCCAGGCTGTGGATAAAGATCGACGGGGCGCAGCGATTCGCCTGTCCGGGGAGTTTCATTTGCAGTTGGCGAAAATGGCGGGGAATGCACCGTTGGCGCATTTTCTCGGCACATTGGTGCCGCTGACCTCACTGGCGATTGCGCGATGCACTGAAACCACGCACAGCTGTTGCGCATGGCAGGAGCATCTGGCGTTGATTGAGGCGTTGGAGCGTAGAGATGTTTCCAGAGCCGGTATGTTGATGAATCGGCATCTGGGACATCTTGAGCAGATGCTGCTGGGTTCAGCCCTTGAGCAATGCGTTGTCGGTTAGATCGCCATCGCTGGCAAGCCAGCTCCCACAGGGTTTGAGGTGATCAAAAATATTGTGCCCTCTGCTTAACCTGTGGGAGCGGGGTTGCCCGCGATGACTTCATCACGGGCACCGAACATCCCTCAGCCTGCCACGACCCGGGCAAACCCCGCCCGGATTTTCTCTTCCGGCAAATCATCGGCGATAAACACGATCACGCTTTCCCGTGCCTCGCCTTCCGCCCACTCGGTATCCCAGTCGAAGCCGTAGAGTTTCAATACGCCCTGAAACACCAGCCGCCGTTCTTCACCCGCAATGTTCAACACGCCTTTGTAGCGCAGCAGTTGCTTGCCGTGTTCTTCCAGCAACTCGTTCATGAACTCGCTGAGCTGATCGATATCCAGCGGCTGATCGGTACGCAACACCAGACTGGAAATCCGGTCAATGGACGGCGCCTTGCTCACCGGCCGCAGACTCACCCCGCCGCCGAGATCGGCATTCAGGTTGAACCCGCGCACATCGAGCAATTCGGCCAGATCGATGTTGCCGTGTTCCACCACGCGGATCGGTGCGCGGCGGTTGATGCGGGTCAGGCGTTCGCTGAGCGCGGTGAACGCGGACTCGTCCACCAGATCGGTCTTGCTCACCAGCAAGCGGTCGGCAAAACCGATCTGCGCCTGAGCGATGGTCTGGGTCAGGTGCAGTTCGGCGTGAGCGGCGTCCACGAGCGTAATGATGCCGTCGAGCAAATAGCGTTCGCGCAGTTCTTCGTCGATGAAAAACGTCTGTGCCACTGGCGCCGGGTCGGCCAGGCCGGTGCATTCGATGACCAGCCGATCGAAAGCGATTTCGCCGCTGTCCAGACGTTCGAGCAGCAGGTACAGGGCTTTGGTCAGGTCGGTGTGGATGGTGCAGCAGACGCAGCCGTTGGCCAGGGTCATGACTTGCACCGGCTCGTCGCCCAGCAGTTGGGTGTCGATGCCGGCGTCACTGAATTCGTTTTCGATCACGGCGATTTTCAGGCCGTGCTCGGCTTTCAACAGATGGCGCAGCAAGGTGGTCTTGCCGGCGCCGAGGAAACCGCTGAGTACCGTTACAGGTATTGGAGAAGACAACATCGATCCCCTTCACAAAATTGATGAACAACACAAAACAAATGTGGGAGCGAGCCTGCTCGCGAATGCGGTGTGTCAGTCAAAGCATTCGCCAACTGACACTACGCTATCGCGAGCAAACTCGCTCCCACAGGGGGACTGCATCAACCGAAGGCTGTCAGATCAACAGCACTTCGGCCCACCCTTGCCACCGTAACGGGCTTCCTGACGTTCGCGAAAGAACATCTCGTAGCTCATCACCGGTTTGTCCGGGTGTTTGGTCTGCATATGCTCGACGTAGGTGTCGTAGTCGGGCATGCCGACCATCAGGCGCGCAGCCTGACCGAGGTATTTACCGAGGCGACTCAGGTCATTGAACATGCTGCAATCCTCTGGTTACGCGTCCGGCAGGGCCTGGAATGGCGATTCTTTGTCCGTACGCTCTTTTTTGCCCCAGGCGGCGATGCCGACCTTGAGCGCATAGAACAGGATGCTGAATACCACGAACAGGAACAGCGCGGTCAATGTAGCGTTGGTGTAGGCGTTGAAGATCACGTGCTGCATCTGCTCGACGCTCTTGGCCGGCGCCAGCACCTGACCGTTGGCCAGTGCATCGCTGTACTTCCTGGCCAGCGACAGGAAGCCGATCGCAGGGTTGGCGTCGAACAGCTTGATGAAGCCTGCAGTGGTGGTGCAGATCAGCAGCCAGGTGGCCGGCAGCAGGGTGACCCAGATGTAACGCTGGCGCTTCATCTTGATCAGGACCACGGTGCCGAGCATCAGCGCGATACCCGCCAGCATTTGGTTGGAGATACCAAACAGCGGCCACAAGGTGTTGATCCCGCCCAGTGGATCGACCACGCCCTGATACAGCAACCAGCCCCACATCGCCACACAACCGGCGGTGGCGATCAGGTTGGCGGACCAGGATTCGGTGCGTTTCAGCGCCGGTACGAAGGAGCCGAGCAGGTCCTGCAGCATGAAGCGACCGGCACGGGTACCGGCATCGACTGCGGTCAGGATGAACAGTGCTTCGAACAGGATCGCGAAGTGGTACCAGAACGCCATGGTGTTTTCACCCGGCAGGACACTGTGCAGGATCTGCGCGATACCGACCGCCAAGGTCGGCGCACCACCGGCACGGGCCAGGATGGTGGTTTCGCCGATGTCATGCGCCACCGCTTGCAGGGCTTCCGGGGTAATTGCAAAGCCCCAGTTGCTGACTGCGGTTGCCACGGACACCACGTCACCGCCGACCACGGCGGCCGGGCTGTTCATGGCGAAGTACACGCCAGGCTCGATCACCGAGGCAGCGACCATGGCCATGATGGCCACGAACGATTCCATCAGCATGCCGCCGTAACCGATGTAGCGGGCGTTGGTTTCGTTATCCAGCAGCTTCGGTGTGGTCCCGGAGGAGATCAGCGCGTGGAAACCGGATACCGCACCGCAAGCGATGGTGATGAACAGGAACGGGAACAGACCGCCCTTCCACACCGGGCCTGTGCCGTCGACGAACTGGGTCAGGGCCGGCATTTTCAGCTCGGGCATGGTCACCAGGATGCCGATCGCCAGGGCGACGATGGTACCGATCTTGAGGAAAGTGGAGAGATAGTCACGCGGCGCCAGAATCAGCCACACCGGCAGCGAAGCGGCGACGAAACCGTAACCGACCAGCATCCAGGTAATCTGCACGCCAGTGAAGGTGAAGGCCTTGGCCCAGACCGGATCGGCGGCAATCTGCCCACCCAGCCAGATCGAACCCAGCAGCAGCAACACGCCGACTACCGAGATCTCGCCGATGCGGCCCGGACGGATGTAGCGCATGTAGATGCCCATGAACATCGCGATCGGGATGGTCGCCATCACGGTGAAGATGCCCCACGGGCTTTCAGCCAGGGCTTTCACCACGATCAGCGCCAGCACCGCGAGGATGATGATCATGATCAGGAAGCAGCCGAACAGGGCGATGGTGCCGGGAATGCGGCCCATTTCTTCACGCACCATGTCGCCCAGCGAACGGCCGTTGCGACGGGTCGACATGAACAGGACCATGAAGTCCTGCACCGCGCCCGCCAGCACCACGCCGGCGATCAGCCACAGCGTACCGGGCAGGTAACCCATCTGCGCCGCCAGTACCGGGCCGACCAGAGGGCCCGCGCCGGCGATGGCCGCGAAGTGGTGACCGAAGAGAATGTGTTTGTTGGTTGGAACGTAGTCCAGACCGTCGTTGTTGAGCACGGCGGGGGTGGCCCGACGCGGATCGAGTTGCATCACATTGTTAGCGATGAACAGACTGTAGTAACGGTACGCAACCAGATAGATGGCCACGGCGGCGACCACAATCCACAAGGCGTTGATCGCCTCGCCTCGGCGCAATGCCACTACGCCCAGGGCGCACGCTCCTACGATTGCCAGCAGCAGCCAGGGTAAGTGGCGTAGCAGGCTATTATTATTTTTCATTTTATTATTCCAGCCAGGGTGGACAAGAAAGACAGCCACCCCGAGTTTAGCGCTACTGGCGGCAAAGGCCATACCCCGACATTGGTCTAGACAGTCCATTCGTTGGCATCACACCGCCGGTCGGGTCTATAGTCAGCTGACCTTCCTGAGGATTGCGCCATGAGCGAGCATCCGTCCGAGCGTCGCCGCTTCAAACGTATCGCGTTCGACGCCAGAACCGAATTGAGCCAGGGCGAGTACATCTGGCCGGTGAAGCTGATCGACCTGTCGCTCAAGGGGCTGCTGATCGAGCGCCCCGAGCCCTGGCTGGGCAATCCCGAGCAGGACTTTTTCGTCGACATTCATCTGAGCGATGACGTGCACATCGAGATGGATGTGCAACTGGCTCACGAAGATCACGGCCAGCTCGGTTTCGTGTGTCGGCATATCAGCCTGGAGTCGATCCAGCGCCTGCGTCGCCTGATCGAACTGAATCTGGCCGACGAAACCGAACTGGAACGCGAGCTCGGGGCGCTGATAGACGTCTGATCACTCGAACAACGAGTCCAGCGCCTGCTCCAGACGCGTCACCGCAATGATCTGCAAACCCGGCGGAGCTTCCTTCGGCGCATTGCCCTTGGGCACGATAGCGCGCTTGAAACCGTGCTTGGCGGCTTCTTTCAAACGCTCTTGACCGCTCGGCACCGGGCGCACTTCGCCGGACAGGCCGACTTCGCCGAACACCAGCAAGTCATGGGGCAACGGACGGTTGCGCAGGCTCGACATGACTGCCGCCATCAACGCCAGGTCGGACGCGGTTTCCAGCACTTTCACCCCGCCGACCACGTTGAGGAACACGTCCTGATCGTGGGTCGGAATGCCGCCATGGCGGTGGAGAACCGCCAGTAACATCGCCAGACGATTCTGATCCAGACCCAGCGTGACCCGACGCGGGTTGGCCAGATGGCTGTCATCCACCAGCGCCTGCACTTCCACCAGCATCGGCCGGGTGCCTTCCCACGTTGCCATCACCACACTGCCCGGGACTTCTTCCTGAGCGCGGGTGAGAAAAATCGCCGAAGGGTTGGAGACTTCTTTCAGGCCCTTGTCGGTCATGCCGAACACGCCCAACTCGTTGACCGCGCCGAAACGGTTCTTCACCGCCCGCAGCAGGCGCAATCGCCCGTCGGACTCGCCCTCGAAATACAGAACGGTGTCGACCATGTGCTCCAGAACCCTCGGCCCTGCGAGCGCGCCTTCCTTGGTCACGTGGCCCACCAGGAAAATCGCAGTGCCGCTTTGTTTGGCATAGCGCACCAGTAACGCCGCACTTTCGCGCACCTGGGACACGCCGCCCGGTGCCGATTGCAGTTGTTCGGTGAAGATCGTCTGGATCGAGTCGATCACCATCACCTTGGGTTTTTCCTGACGGGCGGTGGCGATGATGGTTTCGATGCAGGTTTCGGTCATGACCCGCAGTTGATCCTGTGGCAGGCCCAGGCGGCGCGCGCGCATGGCGACCTGTTGCTGGGATTCCTCACCGGTGACGTACAGCGCCGGCATGCTCTTGGCGAGGTTGCACAGGGTCTGCAACAGAATCGTCGATTTGCCGATGCCGGGGTCGCCGCCGATCAATACCACCGAGCCGTCCACCAGACCACCGCCGAGCACTCGGTCGAGTTCGCCGGAGGCTGTGGAGAAACGCGGAATCTCTTCGATGCTGACTTCGGCCAGCGTCTTGATCTGGGCCTGCTGTCCGGCCCAGCCGGTACGCCCGCTCGGGGCGGCGGCACCGCCGCTCTCGACCATGGTTTCGGTCAGGGTGTTCCAGGCGCCGCATTCGCCGCACTGCCCGGCCCACTTGGGAAAGGTTGCGCCGCACTCGGTGCAGCCGTACATGCGCTTGGCCTTGGCCATCTGAACCCCCGGCAAAAACCGCGATGATAACGCAGCCATCGTCGATCAGCGCGCCGCGCCGGGACGGATTTCTCCGCTGCCCAGACGCGCGGCGCTGCTGCCGGTCAATCCCCGACAAGTGCCGGGGCTTGAAAGGGTCGCCGTCAGTCGACCAGTTTGGCCGCCAGGGCCTTGACCCGATCCAGGTCACCCTTGGCCACTTTGGTCACACCGGCGCCGTATTCCGGATCCGCCTTATAGAGGAAGGACAGCATGATGTGCTTGCTCTCGTCATCGGCGCCGGCCAGCGAGCCGCCAAAGCTGTCGATCAGATCCTGACGCTCCTTCTTGCTGAACGAACGATACAGATCACCGGCCTGCTTGAAATTCTGTTCACGCTGGATCTTCGCCTGTTGCGTGCTGCCCTGCAGCGCGGTCTGGCTGTATCGCGCAGCTGGGGTCTCTTCACGCGGTTGCAGACGGCTTGGCTGATAGTTGACACCCGAGGTGCTCGCACCGGCATTCATCGCGCCATCCTGATTGCCATTGTTGACGGCGGTTTTGGCAGCATTGATCGGCAATTGCAGGGCGTTGGCGCCGAGGCGATACATTTGCGTATCGGCATAGGCAAATATTCGACCTTGCAGCAGACGGTCTTCCGAAGGCTCGATACCCGGTACAACATTAGAAGGCGCCATGGCCACTTGTTCGGTTTCCTGGAATACATTCGCAGGATTGCGGTTCAACACCATTTGTCCAACTTTTCGCTCAGGAATACCTGGCCAGATCTTGGTTGCATCAAGAGGGTCGAAGTCAAACTTGGACAAATCTTGCGGATTCAAGACTTGAATGTACAAGTCCCACTTCGGAAAGTTGCCTTTGTAAATATTTGTTACCAAATCATGAGTCATGTGACTGTAATCTCGACCCTGAACTTGCTCAACTTGTTGCGGATCGAGATTCTTGATGCCCTGCAAACTTTTCCAGTGAAACTTCACATAGTGCACATCGCCCTTGGCATTGACCAACTTGTAAGCGTGCACACTGTTGCCGTCCATCTCCCGATAACTGGCCGGAGTGCCCGAATTGGAATACAACTCGGTCAATGTACGGGTCGCTTCCGGTACATGGGAGAAGAAGTCGAAGCGGCGCGAGTCATCGTCAAGGTTGGTACGCGGATCGGGCTTGAAGGCATGCACCATGTCCGGAAACTTGATCGCATCGCGGATGAAGAAGGTCGGGAAGTTGTTACCCACCAGATCCCAATTACCGTCAGCGGTGTAGAACTTGGTTGCGAACCCCCGAGGGTCACGCAGGGTTTCCGGAGAGTGATTGCCGTGAACCACCGCCGAGAAACGCACGAACACTGGCGTGACCTGGCCGGCGGTGAACACCTTGGCCTTGCTCAGATCGCTCAGATCGCTGGTCGCGGTGAACGTGCCATGGGCACCGGTGCCGCGGGCATGCACGACGCGTTCGGGAATACGCTCGCGGTCGAAGCGTTGCAACTTCTGGATCAGTTGCACGTCCTGCAACAGCACCGGGCCGCTTGCGCCAGCGGTTTGCGAGTTCTGGTTATCACCGACCGCCGCACCGTTGTCACGGGTCAGCGGCGCGGCATTCACGGAGAAGGTCAGTAGACCGGCAGTCAATAAGCCGAAGGTACGACGAAGGGGAAAGGCCCCCAGGCCAGGCATGGAATTCATTTCAGGCTCCTCTGTTCTTTTGAGGCGCATCCAGGTGCGCCAACCAGAGGCTAGAAGCTCGGCCCGTCAAACATAAATAGAAAGTTCGTAACGCGATGATTGATCATTTTTTCTTGAAGATCAGCACGTTGCAGCGTATTTCGCGCGCGATTAGTGGCACTTTGCAAACTAATTACGATTCGATGTGTCGATAAAAACGGGCTTTGTAAGAAGGTGTTTCGCGCAGGACGCGTTTTGCTGATTTACACTGCTGACACCAAACTCATCTGTAACAAGGAAATAACTATGGGCGTGCTTAGCGAGTTCAAGGCCTTCGCGGTCAAAGGCAATGTGGTCGACATGGCCGTCGGTATCATCATCGGCGCGGCCTTCGGCAAGATCGTTTCGTCGTTTGTCGGCGATGTGATCATGCCGCCAATCGGCCTGCTGATCGGTGGAGTGGACTTCAGTGACCTGGCGATCACCCTGAAGGCGGCCGAGGGCAACGCCCCAGCAGTCGTGATGGCCTACGGCAAGTTCATCCAGAGCATTCTGGACTTCGTGATCGTCGCGTTCGCGATTTTCATGGGCGTCAAAGCTATCAATCGCCTCAAACGCGAAGAAGCGGTGGCCCCGACCCTGCCGCCGGTGCCAACCAAGGAAGAAGAACTGCTGGGCGAGATCCGCGATCTCCTCAAGGCTCAGAATAACCGGCCTTGAATACAGTAAACGGCGCCTGAGGGCGCCGTTTTTTTTACCAATAGTTTTCCACCGCCACCTGCCCCGGTCGCCGAGTCAGGCTCAAGGCCATACCGCGTTGCTTGAGTAACGCCCGGGTGTCATCGATCATCTGCGGATTGCCACAGAGCATGACCCGAGAATACTCCGGAGTCAGCTCGACGCCTGCCACCCTCTCCAGCTCGCCATTTTCGATCAGCGTGGTGATGCGCCCGTTGAGGGCACCGGCATAAGACTCACGCGTGACCACCGGAATGAACTGGAACTTGTGGGCATATTCCGCGAGGTAGTCGCGCTGCATCAGCTCCGCAATCAGCTGCTGATAGGCCAGTTCCCGGGCCTCCCGCACGCTGTAGACCAGGATGATTCGCTCAAATTTCTCCCACACCTCGAAGTCCTGAAGGATCGACAGAAACGGTGCCACTCCCGTGCCTGTGGATAACAGCCAGAGGTCGCGGCCATCTATGAAACGATCGAGCGTCAGATAGCCAAAGGCCTGACGCTCGATCAGCAAACTATCCCCCGCCTTCAGCCGGCTCAATTCGCTGGTGAACTCGCCACCCGGTACCACGATGGAAAAGAACTCGAGAAACTCGTCGAACGGCGAAGACACCATCGAGTAGGCGCGCCACACCATGCTGCCGTCCTCACGGGTCACACCGAGCCGCGCGAATTGCCCGGCGCGAAAGCGGAAACCGGCATCGCGCGTGGTACGCAGAGTGAACAGGGACGGAGTCAGCGGTCGCACATCGAGCAGTGTCTGCCGGCTGAATTTTTCGCTACTGGCGGTCATCGGTTTACTCCCTCAACACAAACGCCAGTGTCACGCATACTTCCCCCAAGAAACACTGACAAATTGTGGTGATATTTATTAGTGCAACTGCTCCAGAAATAATTATTTAACCTGAAGATCAAAATATTTACAGGGTTACTCACACGCAAGTAAATCGTTGTGAATATTCCGGATAATTCCCTGATCTAGAGCAAAAAAATTTAAACAGCTTGTAGGACGCAGCCTACACTGCTCTTCGTATCTGCTTTCTTGGATCCAATCCCCCCCCCCCCCGCAAAGTGTTTCCGGAGAACAATCAAAATGGAAAGGTGGAAGGAGTACCAGATAGAACAGCTGACGCGTGCGAAGGAAATCGAAAACGCTTTTCCGATTTTGAAAACGTTTGCCAACAATATAGGTTTCCAGTTTTGCGGAATTAAAATTTCAATGCCTGCCTCGCCGTCATTCAAGTCGTTGCGTATCAATAACTTTACAACAGCGTGGAACGATGAATACGAAAACAACTACAGTACCGATGACCCAATAACATCATATTGCCATGGGTCAATGCTGCCATTTCTTTGGAGCAGAAACGCTTTTTCGAAGACACCGCACATGTGGGGTGCACTTCAAAGCCATGGAATGGAACATGGCTGGTCGCAGTCATACCACCATGAAACGACCGGTTTGTGCTGCACCGTCAGCCTCGCGCGAACGTACTGCGAAGTTTCCGCATTGGAACTCTATGAGCAATATGGCGTGATGCACTACGTTGCGCAGCATTTGACTGAATTGTTCGCTCGTACGCTTCCGGCAGTGGTGACCAAAACGTCACCTATACGGTTGTCCCCACGGGAAATTGAAATCGTCAGGCTCTGTGCCCTAGGGAAAACGTCCTGGGAAATCGGAAAAATCCTGAAAATCGCCGAGAGCACAGTCAATTACCATACAAAAAACCTGATTGTTAAGTTCAACGCCTGCAACAAGATGTCGGCCATCGTCAAGGCTTCCAAGCTTGGATTCCTCTAAGCGGCCTCAGCCACCGCACTCAAATCAGACAAGAATTGCCAAAGAAAAAAACGTACCATTTGCAACCTTCCTGAGTGATGACGCGATCCTTCGCGCCGCTGTCCACTCGGACGGTTCCGCAGCACTCCCCCTGGGCCGCGGGACACCCGTCGATTACCCAGAGTCCCCGCCCCATGCCTTTGCTCGATACGCCCTTCGCCCAGCTTGATCTGATCCGCCAGCCCGAACAGCAGAATGAACCGCTGCAAGCTTTCGACGCGGCCGACGAATACCTGCTCAATCATCTGGTCGAACAGCATCTGCCGGCGGAGGCACGAGTCCTGGTGCTCAACGACAGTTTCGGTGCTCTGGCCATCAGCCTCGCAGGCAAAGTGCAGGTCAGCAGCAGCGGTGATTCATTCCTGGCGTTTCAGGGGCTGGAAAAAAACCTGCTGCGCAATGGCCAGGCGTTTGATGCTCTTCGCGGTATTCCTGCCAGCGAGCCGTTGGTCGGGCCGTTCGACCGGGTGCTGATCCGCGTACCGAAAACCCTGGCACTGCTGGAAGAGCAACTGATTCGTCTGCAAGGCCAATTGGCGCCCGGCGCACAAGTGGTAGCAGCGGCGATGGTCAAGCATTTGCCCCGCGCCGCCGGTGATCTGCTGGAACGCTACATCGGGCCGGTTCAGGCTTCGCTGGCCGTGAAAAAAGCCCGACTGCTGATCGCTACGCCCGAGGCCAAAACGCCAGCCGTCTCGCCCTACCCGACCCGTTATCGCCTCGACGAGCCGGCCATCGAACTGCTCAACCACGCCAACGTGTTCTGCCGTGAGGGACTGGACATCGGCACCCGCGCCTTTCTTCCGCACTTGCCGAAAAATCTCGGCGCAGCACGGGTCGCGGATCTTGGCTGCGGCAACGGCGTACTGGCCATCGCCAGCGCCCTGCAAAACCCCGATGCGCATTACACGCTGGTGGACGAATCGTTCATGGCCGTGCAATCGGCAGCCGAGAACTGGCGCGCGGCGCTGGGTGAACGTGAAGTGACCGTGCGCGCCGGCGACGGCCTGGCCGGGCAGGAAGCGCAGTCGCTGGACGTGGTGCTGTGCAACCCGCCGTTCCACCAGCAACAGGTGGTCGGCGACTTCCTCGCCTGGCGCATGTTCCAGCAGGCTCGCGAAGCGCTGGTCGTCGGTGGTGCGCTGTACATCGTCGGCAACCGTCACCTGGGTTATCACAGCAAACTGGCGCGGTTGTTCCGGGGTGTCGAGCAAGTCGCGGCCACGCCGAAATTCGTGATTCTCAAGGCGCGCAAATAATCCGGGCAAAAAAAACCCTCCGGTCGGAGGGTCAAAAATCCGTGCCGCAAGGCAGCGGGATGGGAAGTCTCAATGCGTGGTCAGACCTGCGGCGTTCATGAACATGCGCATCAGGCTGGCGACGATAAACAGTGCTCCGACGCTGCCGACCCAGATCATGGCCAACCAGCCGAGCCGCTGCCACAGCGGCTTTTTTTCGGCTTCTTCAATGTCGTGCAGGGAATGTTTGCCGGTCATTTTCTTTAAACCTCTTCAAGATTGATGGCGCCGCTACCGACGCCATCGCGAGCAAGCTCGCTCCCACAGGGTTTTGCTTAGTGATAACCGTCTTCATGGGTGACCTTGCCGCGGAACACGTAGTAGCTCCAGAAGGTGTAACCCAGGATGAACGGGATGATGAACAGCGTGCCCACCAGCATGAAGCCCTGGCTTTGCGGTGGTGCGGCGGCGTCCCAGATCGAGATCGACGGCGGCACGATGTTCGGCCACAGGCTGATGCCCAGACCGCTGTAGCCGAGGAAGATCAGCACCAGGGTCAACAGGAATGGCATGTAGTTGGCATTGCGTGCCACTGCGCGAATCAGACCGTACATCGTCACCAGCACCAGAATCGGCACCGGCATGAACCAGAACAGATTCGGCATACTGAACCAGCGCGTCGCGATTTCCGGGTGAGCCAACGGCGTCCACAGACTGACGACACCGATCACCGCCAGCAGCACGAAGGCCAGCGGACGCGCCAGATTGTGCATCTGCTCCTGAAGCTTGCCTTCGGTCTTCATGATCAGCCAGGTGCAGCCGAGCAACGCATACGCCACCACCAGCGCGGCGCCGCAGAACAGCGTGAACGGCGTCAGCCAGTCCAGTGACCCGCCGGCATATTGCCGATTGACCACGGGCAGACCATCAATGAACGCGCCAAGCGCCACGCCCTGGAAGAACGTCGCGGCAATCGAGCCGCCAATGAACGCCTTGTCCCACAGGTGACGCTTGTCGTCCTTGGCCTTGAAGCGGAACTCGAACGCCACGCCGCGGAAAATCAGCCCGATCAGCATGAAGATCAGCGGCAGGTACAGCGCCGACAACACCACCGAATAGGCCAGCGGGAACGCACCGAATAACGCCGCGCCCCCCAGTACCAGCCAGGTTTCATTGCCGTCCCACACCGGGGCGACGGTGTTCATCATTACGTCGCGGTCGGTCTTGCCGGGGATGAACGGGAAGAGAATCCCGATCCCCAGGTCGAAACCGTCCATGACCACGTACATCATGATGCCGAAGATGATGATCACGGCCCAGATCAGCGGAAGATCAATACCCATGACTCAAATCTCCTTGGTCAGGCTGCGGTCGTGTTCGGCGCCATCGTCGTCGGCAGCGGACAACGGACGGGCCGGCGTGCGTTTCTGGCCAGGACCACCGTCGTTGGTTTCCTTGCCCTCGTCGGTCTTCGGCCCTTTGCGCACCAGACGCATCATGTAGCCCAGACCCGCACCGAACAGCGCGAAATACACCACCACGAACATGATCAGCGTGATGCTCATCTGCATGAAGCTGTGGTTGGAAGACGCATCCGCCGTACGCATCAGCCCGTAGACCACCCACGGCTGACGACCGATTTCAGTGGTGAACCAGCCCGCCAGGATCGCGATCAGACCGGACGGCCCCATCCAAAGCGCCAGGTACAGGAACGGCCGCGACGTGTAGAGCGTGTCGCGCTTGCGCAGCCACAGGCTCCAGAGGCCAGTGAAGATCATCAGGAAACCGAGGCCGACCATGATCCGGAACGACCAGAACACGATGGTCGAGTTCGGCCGGTCTTCCGGCGGGAATTCCTTGAGTGCCGGGACTTGCTTGTCCAGCGAGTGCGTCAGGATCAGGCTGCCGAGGTACGGGATCTCGAGCGCATATTTGGTTTTCTCCTCCTTCATGTCCGGCCAGCCGAACAGGATCAGCGGCGTCGCTTCGTCGCCGTGATTTTCCCAGTGACCTTCGATCGCGGCGATTTTCGCCGGTTGGTGCTTGAGGGTGTTGAGGCCGTGGAAGTCGCCGATGACCGCCTGGATCGGCGCGACGATCAATGCCATCCACATCGCCATCGACAGCATGGTGCGGATCGCCGGGTTGTCCTTGCCGCGCAGCAGGTGCCAGGCCGCCGATGAACCGACGAAGAAGGCCGTTGCCACGAACGCGGCAGTCGCCATGTGCATCAGTCGATACGGGAACGACGGGTTGAAGATGATTGCCAGCCAGTCGGTCGGGATCACTTGGCCATTGACGATTTCGAAGCCCTGCGGGGTCTGCATCCAACTGTTGGAGGCGAGAATCCAGAAGGTCGAAATCAGCGTGCCGATGGCCACCATCACCGTGGAGAAAAAGTGCAGCTTGCGCCCGACCTTGTTCCAGCCAAATAGCATGACGCCCAGGAAGCCGGCCTCGAGGAAGAACGCCGTGAGCACTTCATACGTCAGCAACGGGCCGGTAACGGAACCGGCGAAGTCCGAGAAGCGGCTCCAGTTGGTGCCGAACTGGTAGGCCATGACCAGCCCCGAGACCACGCCCATGCCGAAGTTGACGGCAAAGATCTTCGACCAGAAATGGTAGAGGTCACGGTAGGTGTCGTTGCCGGTTTTCAGCCACAGGCCTTCAAGAACCGCGAGGTAGCTCGCAAGACCGATGGTGATCGCCGGGAACAGGATGTGGAACGAGATGGTGAACGCGAACTGAATTCGGGCGAGATCTAGTGCCTCTAAACCGAACATAAGCTTTCCTCTATCAGATAACGGTTCCAAGACTGGCGGCCTTGGACCACTGCCCCCACGGGTATGGAGTGCGGCGAACTCGGATTCGTTCTTCTTTTTACAGGCATCGCGACGCAGGGAGTCTGCCGACGGGTCCCTGATCAGTTCCGCGAAGGGTCTTGATCTGGATCAATCAACGTTGAAAGAGTAGTCCCATTTCCGACGGGGAACCGCGTGGTCTTTTGCCGCGTGACAAGTTGCCTCACAGCCTTGGCAACGCCCTGAAATACATCGGTGGCCAGGTTCGGTGTCCGGGTACGGAAAAATCGATGTCTGGCTAACTAAATTTTTTGTCATAGCAACTTCCTGTTACAGACTGGTGATAATCTCGCGGTTCCCCTCGATCAAGACCGGCCCGCAAATGCCCAGCCAAGAGCCCTTGCTGTTACGTCACCACCGTCCCTTTCTTGCGTTCTGGTTTGCCCGGATCTTCACCGCCAGCGGTTTCCAGATGCTCACCGTGGCGATCGGCTGGAATCTCTATCAACTGACCGGCAACGTGCTCGACCTGGGTCTGGTCGGACTGGTGGAATTCGCCCCACGCGTGCTGTTCATGCTGCACACCGGCCACGTTGCCGACCGCTACGACCGGCGCAAGGTCGCGGCGATCTGCCAGTCGTTGCAGGCCCTGATCGCTCTGGCACTGGCCATCGGCAGCGCCACCGACCATGTCACCCGGGAAATGATCTTTATCCTGGCGTTCCTGCTCGGCGCCGCGCGCTCGTTCGAAATGCCGACCACCCAGGCGCTGCTGCCGAGCATCGTGCCCAGCGCGCTGTTCCCGCGTGCCGTCGCCGCCGCGCAGTCGGCGCAGCAGTCGGCCACCATCGTCGCCCCGGCGCTCGGCGGTCTTCTTTATGCCTTCGGCAGCGTGTGGGTCTATGGCCCGACGGTCATTCTGTATGTCATCGCCTGCACCTTGATGCTCAACTTGCCTGCCCGGCAAACACCGCTGAACAAAGGCAAGGCGACTCTGGATTCGTTGCTGGCAGGGATTCGCTTCATTCGCAGCCGTCCGGACATTCTCGGAGCTATTTCGCTGGATCTGTTCGCGGTGCTGCTCGGCGGTGCCACGGCGCTGTTGCCGGTGTTCGCCAAGGACATCCTGCTGACCGGGCCATGGGGGCTGGGACTGCTGCGTTCGGCGCCGGCGGTCGGCGCATTGATGATGTCGTTGTTCCTGGCGCGGTTTGCCGTTGAGCGAAACGTCGGTCGGGTGATGTTCACTGCCGTCGGCGTATTCGGCGTGGCCACCATCGCCTTCGGTCTGTCGACCTCGTTCTGGTTCTCGCTGGCGGTGCTGGTGGTGCTGGGCGCGGCGGACATGATCAGCATGGTGATCCGCGCGTCTTTCGTGCAACTGGAAACCCCGGACGAAATGCGCGGTCGGGTCAGCGCGGTGAACGGCCTGTTCATCGGCGCCTCGAACCAGTTGGGCGAATTCGAATCCGGCCTCACCGCCCACGTGTTCGGCACCGTGCCGGCGGTGGTGATGGGCGGCATCGGAACGCTGGTGGTGACCGGGACCTGGATCAAACTCTTCCCGACCCTGGCCAATCGCGACCGGATGCATGTGCCGGTGGAAGAGGTGAAGGCCTAGCTACACGGGTTCCACCAGCGGGGCCATCCCCCAAGCACAAATAGCTCGAAAAGATGCGGTACATAGATACCGCATTGAGTGTAATGTATCGCCTTACACTCGCCGCATGATCAAATCCTTTCAGCACAAAGGCCTTCGCGGCTTCTATGAAACCGGTTCGACTCGCGGGATTCGTGCCGATCACGCTAAACGGCTGTCGCGCATGCTGCAGTTCATGGATCGGGCCGCCGTTCCGGGGGATCTGGATCTTCCCGGTTGGCGTATGCATCCACTGAAAGGGGAGCTTTGCGAGTACTGGTCACTCAGTGTGTCCGGGAACTGGCGGGTTATCTTTCGATTTGCAGGTTCGGATATCGAACTGATCGACTATCTGGATTACCACTGACAGGAGGCAGGCTCATGCCCATGCACAACCCGCCACACCCCGGTGAAACACTGTTGATGGATGTATTGCCGGAACTTGGCATCAGCGTTACCGAATTGGCTCGGCATCTGGGATTCGCTCGTCCTCATCTATCTCGCGTCTTGCACGGACATGCGCCGATCAGCCCGGATCTGGCCGTACGACTGGAACGCGCGGGGATTGGCAAGGCTCGCATGTGGCTAGGGGTTCAAACAGATTACGACCTCTGGCAAGCCGAGCATCGTGAGCAACCAGCCATTCAGCCAATCGCTGCTCACGCCTGACGCTCTCAGGCCAGCAACTCCCCCGCCACCTTCGCTCTGACGGCCTTGCCCGCCAGTTGCTCGACCAGTGTCAACGCAAATGCCAGCGCGGCGCCGGAGCCCTGGGCGGTGATGCAATTGCCGTCGACCACCACCGGTTGATCGACAAACGTGCAACCAGACAGGTTATGGCTGCTAGCGGGCAGGCAGGTCATCCGGCGTTGTCGTAATACGCCAAAGCTTTGCAGAGCGACCGCTGGGGATTCGGCGATGGCGGCGAACAGGCGCCCGGCGCTGGCCTGATTCTTGAGCAGTTGTTGCAAGGGCTGATGCGCGGCAAGGTGCTGCGCGCCGACGGCGCCACCGGGCAGGACGATCAGGTCGAAAGTCTGGGCCAGCACATCAATGAGCATGCCGTCGGCAGTCAGGCGCGTGCCTCGGGCGCAGGTCAGCATGCGCCGGCCTTCGATGCTGGCCGCCACCACTTCGACGCCGGCCCGGCGCAGCACGTCGATCAGGGTCACGCATTGCAGATCATCGATGCCCTCGGCGAGGGTAATCAGGGCTCTAAAGGTCATGGGCGCCATCCGCTGGGTGATCTTCAAAGCGTAGTCAGCTTTGCCCTGAACTGTTCGGCGACAGCCGTTACTTGATGTAAAGCTGGGTGGACATCGTGTTGCGCGGGGCGTTGATCGACGTATTGCTGAAGGTAAAGGTGCCTTCCTGACGAGTCGCCAGATCGAAGGTGTACAGCGAGCCGACGGTTTTGCTGCCAGGCGTGCACTCGGTCAGATTGCCGTTATCGAAAGCACAGACGGGGCTTCGGGTGCCATTCACTTCAAAACCGTCCAGCGCGGCCTGAGGCTGGCTCTGACCGTAACCGATTTCCAGCACATAGACCTTGATGCCCGGCGCGCTGTGGTCGCAGCGAGTCTGCACCTGGCCATCGGTGATGTCTTCGAGCCCGCAGGACGAGGACTGAACCTTGATGACTTTCACCTCGCTCAATGGCGGTGCCGACGCCGCGAGTGCCGCCGGTACACCGGCCAGCAGCAAGGCCATCAGTCCAGCGGTCTTCATCCAACCCTTGTTCATGCGATCCATCCCCGAAAAAACAGCGCGCAGTATGGCGTACTTGGCCGTGGTGCAAAACTTCGCCGACGATCGACACCAACATCCGCCATCTTCCTCACGCTGCTGGTATGATGCGCGGCTTTTTCCGGCCCACCACAATTTTCCAGGCGCTTGCGACGGTCTGTGCTTTGCTGTTGAGGTCGATACATTCACGGCGCCACGCGCGCCACGGGGAGCAGACATGCTGGAAAGGCTGTTTCAACTCAAGGCACACAACACCAACGTGCGGACCGAGATTCTCGCGGGCGTCACGACCTTCCTGGCCATGGCCTACATTCTGTTCGTCAACCCGAGCATCCTCGGCGAGACCGGCATGGACAAAGGCGCGGTGTTCGTCGCCACCTGTCTGGCAGCCGCCATCGGCTCCACGGTCATGGGCCTGATCGCCAACTACCCGATCGCCCTTGCACCGGGCATGGGTCTGAACGCCTTCTTTACCTACACCGTCGTGCTGCACATGGGCCACACCTGGCAAGTGGCGCTGGGCGCGGTGTTCATTTCGGCCGTGTGCTTCTTCCTGCTGTCGATCTTCCGCATCCGTGAGTGGATCATCAACAGCATCCCGCTGCCACTGCGCTCGGCAATTGCTGCCGGTATCGGCCTGTTCCTGGCGCTGATCGCCCTGCACAACGCCGGCATCGTGGTCAGCAACCCGGCGACCATGGTCGGCCTCGGCGACCTGAAACAACCGGCTCCGATCCTCGCCACCCTCGGTTTCGCCCTGATCGTTGCCCTTGAAGCCCTGAAAGTGCGCGGCGCAGTGCTGATCGGCATTCTCGCGGTGACCATCGTCTCGATCGTGATGGGCTTCACCCCGTTCGGCGGCGTGACCTCGATGCCACCCTCGCTGGCCCCGACCTTCCTGCAACTGGACATCAAGGGCGCGCTGGACATCGGTCTGGTCAGCGTGATCTTCGCCTTCCTGTTCGTCGACCTGTTCGACAACTCCGGCACCCTGATCGGCGTCGCCAAGCGCGCCGGCCTGATGGGCAAGGACGGCCACATGCCGAAAATGGGCCGTGCGCTGATCGCCGACAGTACGGCGGCAATGGCCGGTTCGCTGCTGGGCACCTCGACCACCACCAGCTACATCGAATCCGCTGCGGGCGTGAGCGCCGGCGGCCGCACCGGCCTGACCGCCATCGTCGTCGCGATCCTGTTCCTGCTGGCACTGTTCTTCTCGCCACTGGCCGCCAGCGTGCCGGCCTTCGCTACCGCGCCGGCGCTGCTGTTCGTCGCCGTGCTGATGACTTCGGGCCTGGCGGAAATAGACTGGGAAGACATCACCGTCGCCGCGCCGGTCGTGGTCACCGCGCTGGCGATGCCTTTCACCTATTCCATCGCCAACGGCATCGCCTTCGGCTTCATCGCCTGGACTGCGATCAAACTGCTGTCCGGCCGCGCCCGTGAGCTGAACCCGGCGCTGGTGATCCTGTCGATTCTGTTCGTGATCAAGCTGGGTTGGTTCAACGCATGACTTTTGATTCCCAGGCCTACGCCGCACAACTCGAAGACAAGGTCACGCGCCTGCGTGACCTGCTGGCCCCGTTCGATGCACCGGAGCCAGCGGTGTTCGACTCGCCGCTGCAGAACTTTCGTCTGCGCGCCGAATTTCGCCTGTGGCGCGAGGCCGGCGAGCGGCATTACGCGATGTTTTCCCAGGACGACAAACGCACGCCTATCCTGATCGAAGCGTTCCCGATCGCCAGCCTGCGCATCAACCAGTTGATGCCGCAATTGAAGGCGGCATGGCAGGCCAGCGCAGCGCTGAGCCACAAGCTGTTTCAGGTGGAGTTTCTGACCACCCTGGCCGGCGACGCGATGATCACCCTGTGCTATCACCGTCCGCTGGACGAACACTGGCACGCGGCGGCGACCAAACTGGCAGCGGACCTGGGCGTCAGCATCATCGGTCGCTCCAAGGGCAAGCGCGAAGTGCTCGGCCTCGATTACGTGGTCGAGAAACTCGACGTCGGCGGCCGCACCTTCAGCTATCGCCAGCCGGAAGGCGCATTCACCCAGCCCAACGGCACCGTGAACCAGAAGATGCTCAACTGGGCATACGAAGCACTGGGCGATCGCAGCGACGATCTGCTGGAGCTGTACTGCGGCAACGGCAACTTCACCTTGCCGCTGGCAACTCGCGTGCGCAAAGTGCTGGCCACCGAAATCAGCAAGACCTCGGTCAACGCCGCACTGAGCAACCTGGCCGAAAACGCTGTGGATAACGTCACCCTGGTGCGACTGTCCGCCGAAGAGCTGACCGAAGCCCTGAACGAAGTTCGCCCGTTCCGTCGCCTGCACGGTATCGACCTGAAGAGCTACGAGTTCGGCAGCGTGTTCGTCGACCCGCCACGGGCCGGCATGGACCCGGACACCTGTGAGCTGACCCGGCGCTTCGACAACATCCTGTACATCTCCTGCAATCCGGAGACGCTGGCAGCCAACATCGCCCAACTGAACGATACCCACCGCATCACCCGCTGTGCGTTGTTTGACCAGTTCCCGTGGACCCACCACATGGAATCCGGCGTGCTGTTGACCCGCCGTTGATCGCAGGTGCCAGAAACAAGAAAGCCGTCCTGACCGACGGCTTTTTTGTACTTGCTCACAACACAGGATCGACTTTGCGCGGGCGCCCGCCCTTCCTGCCATTGGCCCGTGCCGCCTCAGCTTTCGCAGTGCTGCTCTGGCGGCCGTTGCGGGAAGCGATCACCGAGGCCGCCATGGCCATCAATGGCTGACTGGCGGAGATCATGCCAGCGATGGAAACCTGCAGGTCCTTGTCGTCGTGGCAAAGGGCGGTGCCGGCAAAGCCGACCTTCAATCCGGTGAAGTCTTCCTGTTCGAAATCATCGAATTCGCGGTAGAGATTCACTGGTAGCAGCACGCCGCTGTCGTCTTCAAAGTGGATAACAAGACATGGTTTCTGGAAGGCCACCGACACGGCTTGCAGGCTGCTGCGTCGGCGCACGCCGCCACGGTCGACGGCCTCGTCCAGACGTTTTTGCGTGACAGGGCGATCCGCGTGCAACGCGGTTTTGACTGTTTTCATAATTCTATTTCCACTCCTTCATGAGCGCCGACCAGGTCCAACAGGGTTTTGTTGACCTCAGGCTCGTAATACGCCGACCCGATCCTGAAACTGGTGCTGGTGACCTCCCGCAGCACCGCCACCTGATTCGACTGCCCGTCCCACCACTGATTGTCGAGACAGGCTGTGCGCAATCGAGTCCACCAGATCCAGCGCGCCCGCCGCAGATGATCGGTTTCACGCAGCGACTGGCGCAGCCCCTCAAGCAGGCTGACCGGAGGTCGATGTGACAACGGCACCACATCCCACAGTTCAACGCCGTTGTGCCAGAAACTGAATTTGAAGCGGGCGCTCCAGGCCCCTGCATCCACATGCGCGTGAGGCGGGCAATGTTCGTCACGCAGCATGATCACCACTGACAGTCCTTTGTAACTGCATACCTTCATGCTAACCCATCCGTTAGGTTTAAAAGTTTCAACAATTGCCATTCCCTGGCAAATCCGACCACCGGCGCCATCGCCTGCTGTGGCCGTTACCCTCCGAGCCTAGTGCGGGAGCCGCAAAAGCCTCGCGCAAAATGGTAAGCAGTTCTTTCGCAGCGACCGCGCATTTGCTACATACGAAGACTCATTCCCCGGTGTAATCAATCATGCAGCGACACTTCGACGATCTTCAGCTGGGCAGCATCGAACTGTTTTGCCTGGCCGCCGAGTGCGGCAGTTTTACCGCTGCGGCGCAGGCGGCTTCGGTGACGCCGGCAGCGGTGAGCCGCTCGGTGTCACGCATGGAGGAACGCCTGGGCGTGCGACTGTTTGCGCGCACCACCCGCAGCGTGAAATTGACCGACAGCGGCCGGCGCTATTACGAAGAATGCCGCCAGGCGCTGGCGCAACTGGTCGAGGCGCAGCGGGAAGTCATGGGCCAGCAGCAGGAACCGTCCGGCACTCTGCGCATCAGTATTCCTACGACATACGCCCATCATCGAATCCTGCCGCTGCTGCCGGCCTTTCGCGCGCGATTCCCGCAGGTGAAGGTCGACATGCACATCAGCAACCGCAACATCGACTTCGTCGGCGAGGGCTACGACATGGCGATCCGCGTGCGGGCGATTCCCGATTCGGGCCTGATCGCCCGACACCTGGAAGATGCGGCACTGGTGATGGTCGCCAGCCCCGATTACCTCAAGCGCGCCGGCACGCCGCAGACCCTCGAAGACCTCGAACAGCACGAGTGCATCCAGTACGAGTTGCCCAGCAGTGGGCGGCGGATCACCTGGCTGTTTTACGACGAGGACGCGCCACGGGAAATCCTCACCGAGGGCAATTTCTGCTGCTCCGATGACGTGCTCGGCGGCGTGACCCTGGCCAGACATGGCGCCGGATTGTTCCAGACCTATCGCTTCATCGTCGAAAAAGAACTGGCCGACGGCTCGCTGATAGAAGTGCTCAAACCCTACAGCGGACGCTCGCGGCCATTCACCTTGTTGTACCCGCAGAATCGCCACATGCCGCTGCGCGTCAGGGCTTTCATCGATTTTCTGGTGGAGCAGTTACCGCAATGAATACCGCCTGTGTGCGATCACCGCACACAAAACAGAGCTGTCGATGCAGAGCAATTGATTAAAGTAACCAGCTAGTACAATTTAACTCCACAGGTCGAACCCTCGGCCCAAGCCAAAAACAATAAGTGGAGTTTGCCCCCATGCCCCCTATCGTTCTGGTGCTCAACGGCCCGAACCTGAACCTGCTCGGTACCCGTGAACCGGCGACGTACGGTCACGAAACCCTGGCCGACATCTCTGCCCTGTGCGGGCGCGCCGCCGAAGAATTCGGCCTGGCCGTGGAGTTTCGCCAGACCAATCACGAAGGCGAACTGCTCGACTGGATTCACGGCGCCCGCCAGCGCTGCGCCGGCATCGTGATCAACCCGGCCGCCTGGACACACACCTCGGTAGCGATCCGCGACGCCCTCGTTGCCAGCGAATTGCCGGTGATCGAAGTGCACCTGTCCAACGTCCATGCCCGCGAGCCGTTCCGTCACCACTCGTTCGTCTCGGCCATCGCCACCGCCGTGATGTGCGGCTTCGGCAGCCACGGTTATCGCCTGGCCCTGGAACATTTCAGCCAGCGGCTGAAGGGGTGAACCACATGAACCGCAACAACGTGATACTCGCCGGGCTGATCGGCGCCGGCATTCAGGCCTCCCGCACTCCGGCGCTGCATGAACACGAAGGTGACGAACAGGGTCTGCGTTACTTGTACCGCTTGATCGATCTCGATCAACTGCAACTGGACAGCAACGCCCTGCCCGACCTGTTGTTGGCCGCCGAACGAATGAATTACACCGGCCTGAACATCACCTTCCCGTGCAAGCAGGCAATCATCCCGCTGCTCGATGAGCTGTCCGCGGAAGCCCGAGGCATCGGCGCCGTGAACACGGTGGTGCTCAAGGACGGCAAACGCGTCGGACACAACACCGATTGCCTGGGTTTCGCAGAGGGTTTTCGTCGCGGCCTGCCAGACGTCGCCCGCGAGCGTGTGGTCCAGATGGGCGCCGGTGGCGCCGGTGCGGCGGTGGCCCACGCCTTGTTGAGCGAAGGCGTACAGCAACTGAGCATTTTTGATGTGGACGTGGAGCGCGCCGAAAGCCTGGCGAACAACCTCAACCAGCATTTCGGCGCTGGCCGGGCGGTTGCCGGGCATGATCTGGCGAGCACGCTGAATCAGGCCGATGGCCTGGTGAACACCACGCCGATGGGTATGGCCAAACTGCCGGGTATGCCCGTGCCGGCGGCATTGCTGCGGCCTGAGTTGTGGATAGCGGAGATCGTATATTTCCCACTGGAAACCGAACTGCTGCGCAACGCCCGCGCCCTGGGTTGCCGAACCCTGGATGGCGGCAACATGGCGGTGTTTCAGGCGGTGAAGGCGTTTGAGCTGTTCAGCGGCAGAGTGCCGGATGCGCAGCGAATGCTCGCGCATTTCCAAAGCATGAATGGTTGAATCACACCTCTGTTCCCTGTGGGAGCGAGCTTGCTCGCGAAGGCTTAACGTCAGCCAATACATGTGTTGGCTGACGCACCGCTTTCGCGAGCAAGCTCGCTCCCACAAAGGACGCCGTCACGCCTGCAAGTAGCGCAGCACCGACTCGCAAATCATCTCGCGATGACGCTGTTTGATGGCTTCGTCCGGCAGGTCGATCTGAAAGATCTCACCGAACGTGTGGCGGTTCGATACGCGATAGAAGCAGAACGAACTGATCAACAGATGCACGTCCAGCGCGTCGAGCCCGGCGCGGAACACCCCTTCTTCAGCACCACGACGCAGAATCTCGCCCAGTGAATCGAGGATGGTGTTGTTCATCGCCTTGATCGCGTCGGAACGCTTCACGTACTCGGCGTTATGGATGTTTTCGATGCTGACGATCCGCACGAAATCGACGTTGCGGTCGTGGTGATCGAAGGTGAATTCCACCAGGCGCCGGATCGCTTCCACCGGCGGCAATTCAGCCAGGTGCAGGCGGTTCTCGGTGCTGCGGATATCGCCGTAGAGTTTCTCCAGCACCTCGACGTACAACTGCTCCTTGCTGCCGAAGTAGTAATAGATCATGCGCTTGGAGGTATGGATGCGCTCGGCGATCGCGTCCACACGAGCACCGGACAGACCCTGCTGGACGAACTCGACGATCGCCTCCTGCAGGATATTCTCGCGGGTCTTTTCCGGGTTGTTCTTGCGACTTTTGCGCGGCTCTACCGTGGGTAGAACGGGGGCGGCGGAAAGTTCTGAAGTCATTGTCATTGCGGGCTCACGGCCATCACTGCACAGGCTGGCGATTATGGGCCGCGCGCCCCAGTGAAGGAAGTCGCGCGACCCGTGTTTAATCCCGCGTTTACGAATTTCCTACAACTTCGCCTGGCGAACAGCGCCACTGCGTGATTTGGCCATCGCTGCCAGTCGCACCGCGACGTTGGCCGCGCCGTATCCGGCGTAACCGTTCTTGCGCTGGATGATCTCGAAGAAGAAGCGCCCTTCGAACGGCTCGGTGTAGACGTGGAACAACTCGCCACCTTGCGCATCGCGGTCATACAGAACGTTGTAGTACGCCAGCTCGCTGAGGAATTCGTCATCGAAATCGAAACGCGCCGCCAGATCGTCGTAATAGTTCAGCGGGATGTCCAGCAGCGGCACGCCCGCCTCTTTCGCCCGGCTGACTTCGGCGAAGATATCGTCGCAATCGAAGGCGATGTGATGCACCCCGGAGCCGCGATAACTCGACAGCGCGTGTGAGATCGCGGTGTTGCGGTTCTCGGAAATGTTCAGCGGCAGACGGATCGAGCTGTCGCGGCTACGCAGCGCGCGGCTCTTCACCAGGCCATACGGATCCGGCAGCACCACTTCATCGTCGGCCTCGAAATCCAGCAGGCTCTTGTAGAACAGCACCCAACTGTCGAGGCTGTCTGCCGGCAGCGCCATGGCCATGTGATCGATGCGTTTGAGACCGCCGTGCGCCACAGCATCCGGCAGCAGATTGAAGTCGGTGCCGTAGACATCCGCCTCCTGATCCACCAGATAAATCAGACTGCCATCCGGCGCACGCACCGCTGCCAGTTCCAGCTCGTTGGGACCGACCAGTCCGCGATACGGCTGACCTTTATAAGCGACGGCGCGGGCCAGCGCGCTGGCGCTGTCCTTGACCCGCACGGCGGTGGCGCACAGCGACGGGCCGTGGGCCTCGAAAAAACTGTGGCCGAACGAATAGGGTTCGGAGTTGAGGATCAGGTTGATATCGCCCTGCCGCAACAGGCTGACGCTCTTGGAACGATGCTGGCCGGCCTTGACGAAACCCAGGCGCTCCAGCCAGTTCGACAGCTTGGCGCCGAGGCTTTCATCCACGGCGAACTCAAGAAACTCGATGCCGTTGTATTCGCTGGCCTTCGGCGTTTCAAAGAGGATTTCGCGGTTATCCACAGGGCGGATTTCCTGCTCCAGACGCTGGCGGGTTTTCTCCTCCAGGTACAGCAACGAACGCAGACCGTCGGCCGCATTGGCCCGAGGCGGCGCGGCGCGGAAGCCGTCGTTGAAGATTTCCAGCGACAGCGGTCCGGTGTAGCCGCTCTGAATGATCGGTGCGAGGAAGCCCGGCAGATCGAATTCGCCCTGCCCCGGGAAGCAGCGGAAATGCCGGCTCCACTCCAGCACGTCCATCGCCAGGATCGGCGCGTCGGCCATCTGCACGAAGAAAATCTTGTCGCCTGGAATTTCGGCAATCGCCCGTGGATCGCCCTTCAGCGACAAGGTGTGGAAGCTGTCGAGCAACACGCCGAGGGCCGGGTGATCGGCCTGACGCACGATGTCCCAGACCTGTTGATAAGTATTGACGTGACGGCCCCAGGCCAGCGCTTCATAACCGATGCGCAAGCCACGGGCACCGGCGTGTTCGGCCAGCAGGCGCAGGTCGTCGATGAGAATCTGTTGCTCGCCGATACTGTCGGGGGAAGCGTTGCTGCAGACCAGCACCAGGTCGGTGCCCAGTTCCTGCATCAGGTCGAACTTGCGCTCGGCCCGCTCCAGGTTGCGGTCCAGGCGATCGCGGCGGCAGCCTTCGAAATCGCGGAACGGCTGGAACAGGGTGATGGCAATTCCGAGGTCAGCGCACATCTGCCTGATTTCCCGGGGGCTGCCGTCGTAATACAGAAGATCGTTCTCGAAAATCTCCACCCCGTCGAACCCGGCGGCGGCAATGGCTTCGAGTTTTTCCGGCAGGGTTCCGCTCAAGGAGACGGTGGCAATGGATCGCTGCATGTTTCAACTCCCGGTGGAGACGTCGGCTATGAAAATTGCGCCGCTTTTATAGGGTGAGCGAATTATTGGTCCCGGTTTTTCATTGGGCAATTTAAACTGTACTACCCGGTTAGTTTTGCGTGCGATTATCGAACACAATGCCGGTTTGGCGAATTGACGATTTTTCGTCCACTGCCCAACATCCCTTTCACCTTGAGTCCGGAACTGAACCACCGGTCGCAGCGTGCACAAAAAAAGCACACCAAATAACAAATCCAAAAACGGGTGGAACACATGATTCCTTCACAGACTTCCCGCATGGCTCCGGCCATGAGCACTGCCACGGGTGGCATCGGCGACAAGATCCGCGGCGCCATGGCCGTCGGCAAGACCCGTTGGGGCATGCTGGCGCTGGTGTTTTTCGCCACCACCCTGAACTACATCGACCGCGCCGCCCTCGGCGTCATGCAGCCGATCCTCGCCAAGGAAATGAGCTGGACGGCGATGGACTACGCCAACATCAACTTCTGGTTTCAGGTTGGCTACGCGATCGGCTTCGTGCTGCAAGGACGGCTGATCGACCGGGTCGGCGTCAAACGCGTGTTCTTCTGCGCGGTGCTGCTCTGGAGCCTGGCCACCGGCGCCCACGGTCTGGCGACCTCGGCAGTGGGCTTCATGGTCTGCCGGTTCATCCTCGGCCTCACCGAAGCGGCCAACTATCCGGCCTGCGTGAAAACCACACGCCTGTGGTTCCCGGCCGGCGAGCGCGCCGTGGCTACCGGCATCTTCAACGCCGGCACCAACGTCGGCGCGATGTTCACCCCGATGCTGCTGCCGCTGATCCTTCACGTGTGGGGCTGGCAGGCTGCGTTCCTGTGCATGTCGGCACTGGGCGGGATCTGGCTGCTGTTCTGGGGCCTGAAGTACTTCAACCCGGAAGATCACCCGAGCGTCAAACAGTCGGAACTGGAGTACATCCAGAAAGAAGTCGAACCGGACCAGGCCCGTGTGCCGTTCTCGAAAATCCTGCGCATGCGCGGCACCTGGGCCTTCGCCCTCGCCTATTCGCTGACCGCGCCGGTGTTCTGGTTCTACCTGTACTGGCTGCCGCCGTTTCTCAATCAGCAATACAACCTGGGCATCAACGTCACCCAGATGGGCATTCCGCTGATCATCATCTACGTCACCGCCGACTTCGGCAGCGTGGGCGGCGGGATTCTGTCTTCGTTCCTGATCGGTCGCGGCATGAACTCGATCAAGGCGCGGCTGCTGTCGATGTTCCTGTTTGCCTGCTGCATCATCGGCGTGGTCATGGCCGCCGGTTCCGCCAACCTGTGGGTCGCCGTCGCCGCCATCTCCCTGGCCATCGGCGCGCATCAGGCCTGGACGGCCAACATCTGGAGCCTGGTGATGGACTACACGCCCAAGCACATGATGAGTACGGTGTTCGGTTTCGGCGGCATGTGCGCGGCGATCGGCGGGATGTTCATGACCCAGATCGTCGGCCACATCCTGACGGTCACCAACAACAACTACACCGTGCTGTTCACCCTGATCCCGGCGATGTACTTCATTGCCCTGACCTGGATGTACTTCATGGCACCGCGCAAGATTCCTACCGTCACTGAGTAACCTGCCCTTCCTTGTGGGAGCGAGCTTGCTCGCGAATGCGGACTGACATTCAGCACTGACATTGAATGACACACCGCCTTCGTGAGCAAGCTCACTCCCACAGTGCCTTTCAGCGCCGGCTCTGCTGCCACGCTGCCGCCAGTCCGCTGCAACAGATCACCGCGATCCCGATCACCGTCATCAGGGTCGGCGTGTGAGCAAACAGCAACCAGCCCAACAACCCTGCGAACACGATCTGGCAATAACCGAACGGCGCCAGTAACGCCGGCGCGGCATGCCGGAATGCCTGGGTCAGAAACAGGTGCGCCGTCATCCCGCAACTGCCCAGCGCCAGCATCAGCAACGCATGCCCCAGGCTCGGCACCTGCCAGAAGAACGGCACCAGCGCACTCATCACCAGCGTGTTGCACAACCCGGCGAAAAAGTTGCTGGTGGTCGGACTGTCGATTTCCGCGAGCTTGCGGGTGAGCAACTGATAGAAGCAGAAAAACAGCGCCGAACAGAACGGCAACAGAATCGCCGGAGTAAACAGGTCACCGCCCGGATGGACGATGATCAGCACACCGATGAACCCGCACACCACCGCAATCCACTGACCGCGCGTCACCCGTTCCTTGAGCAACGGCACCGACAGCGCCGTCACCAGCACCGGCGCAAGAAAGTTGACCGCCGTGGCCTCGGCCAGCGGGATGTACAGCAACGCCGTGGTGAAAAACAGGCTGGTGCCCAACAGGCACAACGCCCGCGCCAACTGCCATAACGGGCGTTTGGTGCGCAGCACGCGCAGCCCGGACTGCGGCAGGAAAATTCCCGCCATCAGCAGCGTGTGCACCAGATACCGCGCCCACACCACCATGACGATCGGATAAAAACCCGAAAGGTATTTCGACAGCGCGTCGTGGCTGGAGAACAGGAAGGTTGCCACGACAATCAGCAAGATCCCCTTGAAGGGTTGGTTGACGCCGGAAAGCGGAGTGCTGACGGTCATTGGCTCTCTCTGAATGAAAAATAAACGGTGACGAGGACGCAGGCGCCCTCGCCCCTTGAAGCAGACTTAAAGCCGGGCCAACAATTCCCGTGTGCGGTCGATCGCCATTTGCGCCCGCTGCAAACCACTCACGCCTTGCTCCAGCAATTTGACCGTGGGAATTTCCAGACTCAGGGCAAGGTTAGCCGGAAGACTGTGCAACAAACCGATCAGGTCACAATCGCCCTCGCCGGGAAACCGTCGTTCATTGCGGGCCTGACGCAAAATCTCGGCCATGTCCGTCGGCCTCGGCCCGGCAACATCGCACAACTGTGCATAGCGCAGCCGTGAGGGCGGCACACCGGTCAGATCTTCCAGCCGCGATCCGGAACGGTCGAAGTGAAAGGCATCCACCAGCACGGCCCCGTTTTCGCGCCCGGCATTGTCGACGATGCGCAACGCCTGCTCGAGATTGCGCGCATCGGTCCACGGCATGAACTCCAGATGCGGATGCAAACCGTAGGGCACCGCAAGATCGCAGAGTGCCGCAAAATTATCGGTGAGCCGCTGCTCGTCAGGGTCATTACCGGCGACCAGCAATTCACTGGCACCGAACTCAGCGCCAACGCTCAGCAGCTGCTCGAAATCCGCGACCAACGTCTGCGGTTTCAAACGCAGGATTTCCACGTCGAGCACGCCGATTCCGGTGTCACGCAAACGCGCCAGTGTCTGACGCCGCAAATCGCCATCGGCTACCAGTGGAAAGTGATATTCCTCGGGCGTCGCCGGCTCCAGACGCAGGCCGACATGGCTGTAACCGGCACGGGCCGCGACCTCGACCATGTAGGGTGGCGACAACTCCAGCACGGTCAGGCTGGCCAGGGACAGGATTCGTTCGCTCATGTTCAGGCCTCGATCTGCGCAGGTTCGGTGGCGCGACCGCTGGCCGCTGCTTCACGGACGGCCTCGACCAGCGCCAGCGTGCGTGCGGCATCGGCGGCACTCACCAGCGGTTCGACTTCCCGGCGCGCCACGCGGACGAAATGCTGCAACTGCAATCGCAAGGCTTCGTCAGGCGTGAACGGTTCATCGACCGCCAGCAACGGCTCATGCCAACCGGCGTCCACCTGATCGGCGCAGTAATGCCAGCGCTTGAGCTGTGGAATGCTCAAGGCCCCGGCTGTTCCCGCCAGCAAGTAACAGGGCTGATCGGCCTGACGCGGATAGACCGGGTTCTCCCCGGAGTTCAACTCCCAGCTCCACGGCGCCGCCACCGCATCGGAACCGGTCAGACTGCCCAGCGCTCCGCCGTCGAATTGCAGCAGGATCGCTGCGCTGTCTTCATTGGCGAAACCGCGCAGCGAACGATCAGTGATCGCCTGCACCGAACACACTTCGCCGCACAAGTGGCGCAGCAGATCGAGGTCGTGGATCAGATTGGTCAGCAGCATGCCGGCACCGGCTTCGCGCCGCCACGCGGTTTCGAAATACTGGTCAGGCTTACGCAGCTGGAACAACGCAGTCACCAGCGTCAGCCGTCCCAATGCTCCGTCCTTGACCAGTTCATGGGCACGCACGATCAACGGATTGTGCCGCCGATGATGGCCGACCAGCACCGGCACGCCGCTACGTTTCACCGCTGCTACCAGTTGTCGCGCCTCATCCAGATGCACACCCACCGGTTTTTCCAGCAACACCGGAACACCAGCGGCCAGGCAATCCAGCGCAGTGCTGACGTGTTGATTATTCGGATTGGCGACGATCACTGCGTCTGGCCGGTTCTGCTCCAGCATCTGACGGTGATCGACGAAATGCGCCACACCCCACTCCGCCGCCAGGGCCGGTGCCTGAGGGCCGGGATCTGCCACGGCGCATAACGTGGCCTCGGTGAGATGTTTCAGGTGCCGATAATGTTGCTGGCCCATGTTACCGGCGCCGATAAGGGCGATTCGAAGGGGCGGGTTCAAGGTGCGATCCTCTTGTGATTGTTGTGGGAAAACTCACTCCTCCAACAATTTAGAACCCGGTTCCAGATTCTCACACCCGCCCGACTGAAAAGTGGGCGAACAGCGCACAGCTTTGCTTAAACGAACAACTCCGAAGCCAGGCTGGCCGCCGACAACTCCTCGGTGAACGTCAGCAACAGCGGTGCCAGTTCATGCAATCGAGCCCCCGGCATCCGTGCGCTCGGCCCGGCGATGCTGAGCACGCCAATCACCCGGCCATCGGCGGGATGTTTCACCACGGCGGCAATTGCCGAAGTGCCCACGGCCGAGCTTTCTTCCACACAGGCATAGCCCTGCTCCCGGGCCACGCGCAGGCGTTCGAGCAGTTCAATATTGGAGCGCGGCGCGTTGGGCCCGATATCCGCCGGCACTTCCGCCCCTTGGCGTTCAACCAGCGACAACGCCTCGGCGTCGCTCATGCACGCCAGCCAAGCATGGCCCGACGCGGTGTAGAACAGCGGCGCATCGCGGCCCATGTCCGGGTCGTAACGCAGACCGGTGCGGGCGCCCTGGGCCTTGGCGATCCAGGTCTGGCGCTCGCCTTCGATCACCCCCAGACGCACCAGCTCACCGGTTTCCTGGGCCAGGCGATCAAGCACCGGCTGTACGATGTCGGCCCCGCTGCTCGACAGGTACTGAAAGCCCATCGCAACCAGTTTGGTCGACAGGTGATAGCGCAACGTCTCCGGATTCTGCCGCACGTAACCCAGGCGGATCAGCTCGGCGAGCAGCCGGTGCGTCGCGCTTTTCGGAATGTCCAGTTGCTCGGCCAGGGTCTGCATCGGCAGCCCGCGCGGATCACTGGTGAGGCTTTCCAGCACGCTGAAAACCCGTTCGATTTGACTGCCGGCCATGGTGCGCTCTCGGTGAAATTTCGCCGATTCTAGAAGACATCCCGAGGAATGCGAAATCTGGAACCAGGCGTCCGATAACCGCCCACTTTGCGCGTCAGTCGGTTGATCTGCTTCGCCCGCACTGGTTATTTTCTGGAACATGATTCTAAAAACAATTGATTGCTGGAGCCCTTGCTGATGTCTGCCCTTCCCGATATCGACTGCGACGTTCTGGTGGTCGGCTCCGGCGCCGCCGGTTTGTCGGCCGCCGTCACCGCCGCCTGGCATGGCTTGAAGGTCATCGTGGTGGAGAAGGATCCGGTGTTCGGCGGCGCCACCGCGTGGTCCGGCGGCTGGGCGTGGGTGCCGTGCAATCCGCTGGCCCGGCGCGCCGGGATCGTGGAAGACGTGGAATTGCCGCGCACCTATCTGCGCCACGAACTCGGCGGGCACTACGACCCGGCCATGATCGACGCCTTCCTTGAAGCCGGCCCGCGCATGGTGGCGTTCTTCGAACAGCACACCGCCCTGCAATTTGCCGACGGCAACGCCATCGCCGACATCCACGGCGAATCACCGGGCGCCGGCACCGGCGGACGCTCGGTGATTGCCGCGCCCTATGACGGACGAAAGGTCGGGCGCCTGCTCAAGCGTCTTCGCACAACCATGCGAGAAACTTCGTTCATGGGCATGCCGATCATGGCCGGCGCGGACCTGTCGGCGTTTCTCAATCTGACTCGCTCGTTGTCGGCGGCCTGGCACGTGACCCGGCGTTTCACCCGCCACCTGCTGGACCTGGCGCTGCACGGCCGGGCGATGCAACTGGTCAACGGCGTGGCGCTGGTGGCCCGGCTGGCGAAGTCCGCCGAAGACCTCGGCGTACTGCTGTGGGAGTCGGCGCCGGTGACTGAACTGCTGCGCGACGAATCACGCATCACCGGCGCTCGCGTGAACACCACAAAAGGCCCGGTCAATGTCCATGCGCGCAAAGCCGTGGTGCTCGCGGCCGGCGGGTTCGCCAATGACATCGAGCGGCGCAAAGACTTGTTCCCTCGCACGCCCACCGGTCATGAACATTGGGCGCTGCCTCCGCTGGCAGTCAATGGCGACGGACTGCGACTGGGCGAAACCGCCGGGGGCCGGGTCAATACCGATGTGGCTTCGACCGTGGCCTGGGCACCGGTTTCGCAGGTGCCACATTCCGACGGCAGCATCGGCCATTTCCCGCACATCATCGAACGTGGCAAACCGGGCGTCATCGGCGTGCTGCGCAACGGCCAGCGCTTCGTCAACGAAGCCAACGGCTATTACGACTATGTCAGCGCCATGGTCGCCGCCGCCCCCGAAGGCGAAGAGGTCGCGTCCTGGCTGATCTGCACCCGCGCGTTCCAGCGGCGTTACGGGCTCGGCATGTCTCGGCCGTTTCCGGTTCCGGTGTCAGGTTTTATCCGCAGCGGCTATCTGAAAACCGGCAATACCCTTGAGGAATTGGCCACCGCATGCGGCATCGACCCGAAGGGTTTACGCGCCACTGTTGACGACTACAACCACCCTGCCCGGCACGGCGAAGACCCGCTGTTCGGTCGCGGCTCGACCCCGTACAACCGCAAACAGGGCGATCCGGCGCAACAACCCAATCCGTGCGTGGCGCCTATCGAACAAGGCCCGTTCTACGCGGTGAAGGTGCAGCCGGGCTGCTTCGGCACCTTCGCCGGGCTCAAGGTCAACCCTCACGCGCAAGTGCTCGACGCCGAAGACCGGCCCATCGCCGGGCTCTACGCCGCCGGAGGCGACATGGCCAGCATCATGGGCGGGCATTATCCGGCGGGCGGGATCAACCTCGGCCCGGCGCTGACTTTCGGTTACATTGCAGCCCGACACATGGCGGGCGTCACGGCTTTCGAACAGGAGATCGACCATGCAGCACATCGTTAACAGACAAGGACTGAACCTGCCAAAACTCGGCCTCGGCACCTGGCCGATGCTCGGCGACGAATGCACCCGCGCCGTGGAGCAAGCGCTGGAACTCGGTTACCGCCACATCGACACGGCAGCGGCCTACAACAACGAAGACGCCGTCGGACAGGCCCTGGCGAATACGCCGACACCCCGCGAGCAGATTCACGTCACCACCAAGGTCTGGTGGGACCAGTTGCAACCGGACGCCATGCGTCACTCGCTGGAGCGCAGCCTCAAGGCGTTGCGCAGCGAGTACGTCGACCTGTTCATGATTCATTGGCCGACCACCGACTGGGATCTGCCGCACACTCTTGAAACCCTCGCGTCGTTCAAGGAACAGGGGCTGGCTCGCAACATCGGCGTAGCGAATTTTCCGCTGCCGCTGCTGCGCAAAGTCGTCGAGGAATACGGCATTCCTCTGTCAGCCATTCAGGTCGAGTACCACGTCCTGCTCGGACAAAACGCCCTGCTCGACTACGCCCGTCAACACGATCTGGCGCTGACGGCCTACACGCCTCTGGCGCGCAACAAGGTCTCGGAGGTTCCTCAGATTCAGCAGATCGCCGAAAAACACGGCGTGTTGCCAACTCAGGTCGCGCTGAAGTGGCTGCTGGATCAGGACAACGTCGCGGCGATTCCCAAGGCCAGCAGCAAGACCAATCAACTGGCCAACCTGGCCTCACTGCAGGTCGAACTGGACGATGACGACCGGGCGCTGATCGCCGCGTTGTCCAAGCGCGAACGTCAGGTCAGCCCGGACTTCGCGCCGGTCTGGGATGCCTTCGACCGCTGACACCCGACCCGGCGAAAGAAATCCGCCGGCGGATTGAATTCCCGGCGCTCGCGCTCGTCAATAACAGGCCCGACCTCGTCACCCCGAGGCCGGGCCTTTGTGCGTGTGTGCGAATAGACGGACGACCGGACTGGCGCCACACTCACACACCAGCAACACTCATCACCACACACACTCTCCACCTGCACAGACGAGGATTCCCACATGCTATGGAAAAAAGGCCGACGCAGTGACAACGTCGTCGATGCCCGTGGCGATGACATGGGCGGTGGTGGCGGCATGCGTTTCGGCGGTGGCAAGGGCCTGAGCCTCGGGGCGATCCTGCTGATCGTCGGCATCGGCTGGATCACCGGGCAGGACCCGCTGCAGATCCTCGGCCAGCTCACCGGGCAGATGACCGAACAATCGGCCCCCACTTCGCAAACCCGTCAGGCGCCGCCGGCCAACGATGAACAGGCCGAATTCGTGCGCTCGATCCTCGGCGACACCGAAGACACCTGGGGCGCGATCTTCCAGCAGGCTGGCCGGCAATATAAGGATCCGACCCTGGTGCTGTTCAGCAATCGGGTCAATTCCGCCTGCGGTCTGGCAACCTCGGCCACTGGCCCGTTCTATTGCCCGGCGGACCAGAAGGTCTATCTGGACATGGCGTTCTTCCAGGAAATGGCCCAGCGCTTCAAGGCCGCCGGCGACTTCGCCCAGGCCTACGTGATCGCTCACGAAGTCGGACACCATGTGCAGACGCTTCTGGGCGTCTCGGCGAAAATTCAGACAGCCCGCCAGCAAGGCCGGCAGATGGAAGGTGACGGCGGTCTGCTGGTGCGTCAGGAACTGCAAGCCGACTGCCTGGCCGGGGTCTGGGCCTATAACGCGCAAAAGCGTCTGAACTGGCTGGAACCGGGCGACATCGAAGAAGCCTTGAACGCGGCGAACGCCATCGGTGATGATCGCCTGCAACAACAGGGTCAGGGCCGCGTGGTGCCGGACTCGTTCACTCACGGAACGTCGGCGCAAAGGGTGCGCTGGTTCAAAACCGGATTCGCCCAGGGCCAGGTCGGCCAGTGCGATACCTTTGCGGCGAAAAACCTGTAAATGCATAAATGGCTGTTGGCTTTTCTGTTCATCGGCGGCACTGCCCAAGCGGCTGGCGTCGACGCAATCAGTCCCGGGCGCCTGCAATTGCAGGCCGGCGAAATGGCGGTGGGTATCGGCCCGGCGCCGGCAAAAATCGAGCGCGTGCTGATCGTCATTCATGGCAAGCTGCGCAACGCCGAGACCTATCGCAAAAGCGGTGAAGTCGCGGCGGAACTGGCCGGGCAAACCGCCAACACCCTGGTGATCGCCCCGCAGTTTCTCAACGAAAGCGATGTGGCGCTCTATTCGTTACCCGCCAGCGTGCTGCGCTGGCAAGGCAACGACTGGATGGGCGGCGGGTTATCCACAGGGCCGAACCCGCTGAGTTCCTACGCCGCACTGGACGAAATCGTCGGGCGCCTGAGCGATCGCAAGCAGTTTCCGGACGTGAAGCAGATCGTGATCTTCGGCCACTCCGGCGGCGCTCAGGTGGTGCAGCGTTATGCGCTGCTGGCCCAGGAACAACCGGCGCTCAAGACCGAAGGCATTCGCTTGCGTTACGTGGTCGCCAACCCGTCGTCGTACGCCTACTTCAATGAGCAACGCCCGGTGGCCTTCGATCATGCGAAGTGTTCGGGATTCAACCGCTGGAAGTACGGTCTGGTGGACCCACCGATTTACTCGGGTGGGCAAACGCCCGCGCAGCTTGAAGGCCGTTACGTCAAACGCGAGGTGATTTATCTGCTGGGCCAGCAGGACACCGACCCGCAACACCCGGCGCTGGACAAGAGCTGCGCCGCCAAAGCCCAGGGGGCTTATCGACTGGAACGCGGGAAGCTGTTTTTCGGTTATTTGCTGCGCCGTCACCCTGAAGGGGTGAATCAACGGCTGATCGAAGTGCCCGGCGTCGGGCATAACGGCGACGGCATGCTGACCTCGCCGGAAGGCCAGAAAGCACTGTTCGACCAATAAGTCTGGTGTTGTTTGATCCGGCCCCATCGCTGGCAAGCCAGCTCCCACAGGGATTTGTAGCGGATACAGAATTTGCATTCACGCAAGTCATTGTGGGAGCTGGCTTGCCAGCGATGGGGCCCTCTCAGACAACCAATCAGGCGAACAACATCCGCCGCAACTCCACACAATCCTTCGCATGCCAATCGGTCAGCTCCGGCCACGGATTATCCGGCAGGTTAACCAGCACCGTGTGAGTGCCCGCCGCGCGGCCGCAATCAAGATCAAACCGGTAATCACCGACCATCACCATCTCGCTCGCCGGCACTTGCCAGGCTTCAGACAGTTTCAGCAGGCCACCCGGATGCGGTTTTGGCTGTGCTTCATCGCGGCCCAGCACATCCTCCACCGCGAAGCAGTCCGCAAGGCCGATGGCCTCCAGCGTCACGTGGGCCAGCTCCCGCGCATTGCGGGTCAGGATGCCGAGACGATAACCGCGCGCATGCAGGTCGCGCACCAGCGCCACCGCGCCAACTGCCGGTGTCGAACCGAGCGCCAGATCCCGCTCATGTTCCAGCAGCCACGCATGTTTCGCCGCTGCTTCCTCGGCGGGCAATGCCGCGAGATGGGTGAGGATGTCATCCTCCGGCGGGATCGCCAGCGCCACGCGGATCGCCGCGAAGTCGTGCACGGCGACGGTCAGGGTGCCGTCCATGTCGAACACCCAGTTCCGCAAAACCGCCAGACTCATGCCCAGTCCTTGCGATGACGGATCAGGCCTTCCTGAGTCACCGAAGCGACCAGTTGCCCGGCGCGGTTGAACACGCTGCCACGGGAGAAACCGCGCGAGTTGCCGGCCCACGGACTGTCCATGGCGTAGAGCAACCAGTCATCGGCCCGCAGGTCATTGTGGAACCACAACGCGTGGTCGAGGCTGGCGACCTGCATGTCTTTCTGCCAGACCGATTTGCCGTGCGGCAGCATCGAGGTGGTCAGCAGACCGAAGTCCGAGGCGTAGGCCAGCAGGTATTTGTGCAGTGCCGGGATGTCGGCCAACGCGCCGTCGGCACGGAACCACACGTACTTGATCGGGTCCGCCGGCTGCGGGTTGTACGGATCCTTTTCAGTGACCGGGCGCACTTCGATCGGCTTCGGGCACAGCAGTTTTTCGCGCATGTGTTCCGGGATCAGGTGCGCGCGTTGCTGGGTCAGTTCCAGCTCCGACGGCAGGTTCTCCGGGCCGACCACTTGCGGCATCTGGCTCTGGTGTTCGAAGCCTTCTTCGTCGTACTGGAACGAAGCGCTGCAGGTGAAAATCGGGTGGCCCTTCTGGATCGCGGTCACGCGGCGGGTGCTGAAACTGCCGCCGTCGCGCACGCGGTCAACCGAGTAGACCACCGGCAACTTGGCATCGCCCGGACGCAGGAAATAACCGTGCATCGAATGCACATGACGGGTTTCTTCAACGGTCTGACTGGCCGCCGACAGCGACTGGCCGAGCACCTGGCCGCCGAACAACTGGCGAAAGCCCAGATCCTGGCTGCGACCACGGAACAGGTTTTCCTCGATCGGTTCGAGGGTCAGCAGATCCACCAGATCTTCCAACACTTGGCTCATTCAGACTCTCCTCACACAAAGCAATGCCGCGCAGTCTTGGCTGCGGCGGGGGATTCAGGTTCTGGCCGGCGCCCCCAGGGTGCCGGCCATTGTAAACGTCCGCGCCTGCTTATCCATGCAAGGTTTCCAGCCACTGCTCCCTCGTGATGCGGTACAGCACATGTCGACGTAACGGGTGACCGTCCGCGAGACGCGGGTGGTCGAAATCATCCTGCGGGGCGTGGTGCATGCCGATCGCCTGCATGACTTTCTGCGACGGCAGATTGGTCTCGCTGGTGAACGACACCACTTCATTCAGCGCCACCCGGTCAAAGCCGCAACGCAGCGCGGTCCACGCCGCTTCGCTGGCATAACCCAGGCCCCAGTGTTCCTTGGCCAGACGCCAGCCGATTTCCACCGCCGGCGTGAACGGCGCATCGAAGCCGACCACGCCGAGCCCGGTAAAACCGATGAACTCGCCAGTGTCCTTGCGCTCCAGCGCCCACAGGCCGTAACCGTGCTCGGCAAAATGCCCGCGCACCCGGCCGATCAGCGCGGCGCTTTCCAGCCGGCTCAAGGGCGCGGGGAAGTAGCGCATCACCTGCGGGTCGGCGCACATGGCCGCGAACGCCGGCAAATCCTCGTCCTGCCATTGGCGCATCAGCAGCCTTGCGCTTTCCAGCTCCAGTATCGGTTCCATCCCGCCCCTCCGCTTGATGCCGTCAGTCTACATCGCTGTTAGGCTTTGCACTCTTTCCTGCAGCCTTTATGAATAGTCCACCATGCCATTGCCGTTGATCTACCACGAAGACTACAGCCCCGAGTTTCCGGCGGATCACCGCTTTCCCATGGACAAGTTCCGGCTGCTGCGCGATCACCTGGTGGACAGCGGCCTGACCCGCGACGAAGACCTGCTGCGCCCTGAACTGTGCCCTGCCGACATTCTCGCCCTGGCCCATGACCGCAGTTATATCGAGCGCTACATGAGTGGCGAGTTGTCCCGCGAAGACCAGCGGCGCCTCGGCCTGCCGTGGAACGAAGCTCTGGCCCGACGCACGGTGCGGGCGGTCGGCGGTTCGATTCTGGCAGCGGAAAAAGCCCTGGAGCATGGCCTGGCCTGTCATCTCGCCGGCGGTACTCATCACGCCCACTACGACTACCCCGCCGGGTTCTGCATCTTCAATGACCTGGCGATCATCAGCCACTACCTGCTGCAAAGCGGCCGGGTGAACCGGGTGCTGATCTTCGACTGCGACGTGCATCAGGGCGACGGCACTGCACGAATTCTGCACAACACCCCGGAAGCGATCACCGTTTCCCTGCACTGCGAAAAGAACTTTCCTGCACGCAAGGCCGAAAGCGACTGGGACATTCCGCTGCCCAACGGCATGGGCGACGCCGATTACCTGAAAGTGGTCGACGATGCGCTCAACTATCTGCTGCCGCTGTATCAGCCGGATCTGGTGCTGTACGACGCCGGCGTCGATGTGCACAAGGACGACGCCCTCGGTTATCTGCAACTGACCGATGAAGGCGTCGCCGCCCGCGATGAAAGCGTGATGCGCCACTGCCTGGGCCGCGACATCCCGGTGGTCGGGGTGATCGGCGGCGGTTACAGCAAGGATCGCCACGCCCTCGCCCGCCGCCACGGCATCCTGCATCACAGTGCGCAGCGTGTCTGGCAGTCATCGGGTTGTCATTGAGTTGTGCTGCGTTACCCACAATGGCTGTGGAACGGCCTGTGGATAACCTGAGCGAAAGGGACTACAGGCCACGCTGAACATGGCTTGCAGCGCGCTGGTTGTTTTTTGATCAGCTATTTGAATCACCACAAGTCTCCGTGGGAGCGAGCCTGCTCGCGATGAGGCCCTCTCATCCCGAATCGATGGCGACTGATCCACCGCATCGCGAGCAAGCTCGCTCCCACAAGGGATCTGCGCTGTTAGAATGCGCGCCATATTTCGCCAGACCGCAGCGCACGCCATGACCCAGATTCACGCCACCTCCTCCGCTCACGTCGCCATCATCGGCGGTGGCCCCGCCGGCCTGATGGCCGCCGAAGTGCTGAGCCAGGCCGGAGTCCGCGTCGATCTGTACGACGGCATGCCCTCGGTGGGCCGCAAGTTCCTGCTGGCCGGGGTCGGCGGCATGAATATCACCCATTCCGAAGCCTACCCGGCCTTCCTCTCGCGCTACGCTGAACGCGCCCCGAACATCGCCCCGTTGCTGCGCGCGTTCGACGCCGATGCGCTGTGCCGCTGGATTCACGAGCTGGGGATCGAAACCTTCATCGGCAGCTCCGGCCGGGTGTTCCCCACCGACATGAAAGCCGCGCCATTGTTGCGCGCCTGGCTCAAGCGCCTGCGCGACAGCGGCGTGGTTATCCACACCCGCCACCGCTGGCTCGGCTGGGATGAAAACGGCGCGCTGCGCATCGACAGCCCGGAAGGCGAGAAAACCCTCAACCCCGACGCCACCCTGCTCGCCCTCGGCGGCGGCAGTTGGTCGCGACTGGGTTCCGACGGCGCGTGGATGCTGCCGCTGGAGCAACGCGGTGTAGGACTGGCGCCCTTGCAGCCAAGCAATTGCGGCTTCGAGGTGCAGGCCTGGAGCGAAGTGATGGTCAGCAAATTCGCCGGCGCGCCGCTGAAAAATATCGCCATCGGTTTGAACGACGACGTTCCGCGTTTGGGTGAATGTGTGATTACCGCGACCGGCATCGAGGGCAGTCTGATTTATGCCCTGTCGGCGCCGATTCGTGAGGCGATCAATGTGCACGGTGCCGCGACCATTCACATCGACCTGCTGCCCGGCCGACCTGTGGATAAATTGCAGGCGGCATTGAGCAAACCACGGGGATCACGCTCGATGGCCAAGCATCTGCACAGTCAGGTCGGGATTGATGGGGTGAAAGCGGCGCTGTTACGTGAACTCACCGATGCTGCGACGTTTGCCGATCCGGCGTTGTTGGCCCGGGCGATCAAGGCTTTGCCGCTGACGCTGGTGAAAACCCGTCCGCTGGACGAAGCGATCAGCAGCGCGGGCGGAGTGACGTTCGAGGCGATGGATGAGCGGATGATGCTCAAGGCGTTGCCGGGGGTGTTTTGTGCGGGGGAGATGGTCGACTGGGAAGCGCCGACTGGGGGGTATTTGCTGACGGCGTGTTTTGCCAGTGGCCGGGCGGCGGGGTTTGGGATGGCGCAGTGGTTGCAGCGCAAAGGTTAAAACCGAGGCGCTGCCTTCGCGAGCAAGCTCGCTCCCACAAGTGATCTCCATACCACTGAAGCTCAATGTGGGAGCGAGCTTGCTCGCGAAGGCGGCCTTACAACCGCCGACTCAATTCAAGGCTTACGCTTGCGCGGCCCGGTATTGAATACCGGCACCTTGCGCACAGGCTTGATCGAAGGCTCCGGCGCCTGGGTCTCGCCGCTGTCCACCCACTTGCCCAGATTGCGCTTGCCACCGCCACCACCGGAAGCCTTGGGCTTTTTCGGTTTCTTCGGCTTCTTGATCACCTGTCCACTGGCATCGGTGTCCGGCACGCGGTGCTCCGGCACAAAATCCGGCTCAACCTCACGCTTCAACGTGCTGCGAGTCAGCATTTCAATCGCCGACAACATGTTCACTTCATCGGCACACACCAGCGAAATCGCCTCACCGGTCGAACCCGCGCGGCCAGTCCGGCCGATACGGTGAATGTAATCCTCAGCGACGATCGGCAGGTCAAAGTTGACCACCAATGGCAGGTCTTCGATATCCAGACCACGGGCAGCAACATCAGTGGCCACCAGAATCTGCACTTCGCTGGCCTTGAAGCGATCCAGCGCCCGCTGCCGGGTCGCTTGCGGCTTGTCGCCGTGGATGCCGTCGGCGTTCACGCCCAGGCCCTGAAGTTTCTCGACCAGCGCGTCCACACCATTACGGGTCTTGGCGAACACCAGCACCTGCTTCCACTTGTTCTTGCGCATCAGGTGCACGAACAGTTCCGGCTTGCGCTTCTTGTCCACCGTCACCACCCATTGCTTGACGGTGTTGGCGGCAACGTTGCGCGGGCTGACTTCGATGCTCTGCGGATCGTTGAGCATCTGCCCGGCCAGCAGGCGGATGTCATCGGAGAAGGTCGCGGAGAACAGCAGCGTCTGACGTTTCTTCGGCAGCGCGCGGTAAATGTTCGCCAGCTCTTCGGAAAAGCCCAGGTCGAGCATGCGGTCGGCTTCGTCCAGCACCAGGGTTTGCAGCTGATTGAACTTCAGCGCGTTCTGGCGGAACAGGTCGAGCAGACGGCCCGGCGTCGCGACCAGCAGATCGACACCGCCGCGCAGCTTCATCATCTGCGGGTTGATGCTGACGCCGCCGTACACCGCATAAGTGCGCAATGGCAGGTTTTCGGCGTACTGGCGCACGGCTTCGTGGACTTGTTCGGCCAGCTCGCGGGTCGGCACCAGAATCAGCGCACGCACCGAGTTGGCGGTGACTTTCGGCCCTTCCATCGCCAGCAGTTGCAGCAGCGGCAAGGCAAAACCGGCGGTCTTGCCGGTGCCGGTCTGGGCCGCGGCCATCAGGTCGCGACCGGCCAGCACGGCCGGAATGGCCTGCGCCTGCACCGGCGTCGGGGTCTGGTAGCCGAGCTTCTCGAGGGAGCGCAGCAAGGGTTCGATCAGGCCAAGGGTGGCGAAAGTCATGGGAGTACCGTAGGAAAAATCAGAGCAAGTGTGCGATGGCGCGCAGTTTACCCTAATTCACACGCTGCTCTGTCGGAATGGCGGTCGGTGCAGCGACTACTGGCGGCCGCGCAGGACGCCGCCACTGCGGCAGACCGATCAGCACCACCGCGCCGATGATCACCAGCATCGCCAGCGCCTCTTCGATGCCGATGGTCTCGCCGACAAACACGATCCCCAGCAACACCGCCACCGCCGGGTTCACATAGGCATAACTGGTGGCCGCCGCCGGACGAACGTTTTTCAACAGATACATGTAAGCGTTGAAAGCGATGATCGAGCCGAAGAAGATCAGGTACGCCAGCGCCAGCCAGCCTTCCAGCGGCGGCATGGCTTGCAGGTGTTCACCGCTCGCCGCACTGCCGATCAACAGCACCACGCCGCCGACCAGCATTTCCACAGCACTGGCCATCGCGCCCTTGGGCAGCGGCAGATGTTTGCTCCACACCGAACCGAACGCCCAGCTCGCCGCCGCGAAAATCAGCAGCGCCGCGCCCAGCGGGCTCGATTGCAGGTTGGAGCCCATGTTGAGCATCGCGATGCCGATAATCCCCATCGCCACCCCGGCCCATTCCAGACGGGTGTTGCGCGCGCCCCAGAAATAGCCGCAGAGCAAAGTGAACAGCGGCACCGTCGCCACCGCCAGCGCGGCAACACCCGACGCCACGCCGCTGTGCTCGGCCAGCGTCACCGCGCCGTTGCCGAAACTGAGCAACAGAATCCCGATGATCCCCGCCGCTTTCCACTGCGCCCAGGTCGGCGCCGGGGCCCCGCGCCAGCGCAGGAAGGCGTACATCAGAGTGCCGGCAATCACGAAGCGCACGCCGCCGAGCATCAGCGGCGGCCAGTATTCGACGCCGATGCGGATCACCAGATAGGTCGATCCCCAAATCACGTACAACGCAAAAAACGCGGCGATCAACGGCAAGGAAAAACGGCGCACGGCAGACATGAGACGACTCGACATCAAGGCAGGGAGACTGGTTATTCTAGAAAGGCCAACCGCTAAAAATAAGTTACAAAACCTGTTTATCGTGCCGGTACACTTTTGAATTCACGGAGATCGACGGGATAAACCTTGATTTCGAAAGTCTGGCATTTTCAGGAGTCCGACCTTGGACAAATACGACCGCATGCTGCTCAGCGCCCTGCTCGAAAACGGTCGCGCGTCCTACGCCGACCTCGCCCGCAAAGTGAACCTCTCCGCCCCCGCCGTCGCCGAGCGCGTGGCCAAGCTTGAGGCATCCGGGGTGATCACCGGGTATCAGGCGAACATCGACCTGTCGAAAATCGGCCTGCCGATCCAGTGCATGATCGAACTGCGCCTGCACCAGAACGGCAGTCAGAAGGTCTACGACGAACTGACGAAAATCCCGCAACTGACCGAATGTTTTCGGGTGACGGGTGATCCTTGCGTAATGATGAAGGCTGCAGTGGGGTCGATGACCGAGCTGGAAGAGCTGATCAACCGGGTGGCGAAATTCGGCTTCAGCAAGACGTCGATCGTGTTGTCGAGTGCGATAGAGAAGCGGGTGCCGTTGGGGCATATCGAGGGCAACGGCAAACCCTGAGGCAAGAGTGATCCCTGTGGGAGCGGGCTTGCCCGCGATGAGGCCATCACATCCAACAATTTGGGTGACTGACAATACGCCATCGCGGGCAAGCCCGCTCCCACAGGGAAATGTGTTTGCCTGAAAATCAGCGATAGCGCTGCAGGTGCTCGCCCACTTTAGCAGCCGGGACTTTCTGCAATTTGCACAGCAGGTCGTGCGATAGCTCCCGCACCCCATGCTTGCGCCGCAACTCATCCGCCAGATGCGCCATCAGGTTCGCCGCCATCTCCGCATCCGCCATCGCCCTGTGCGCCTGGCCGGTATGCGGCAGTTGAGCAAACGTGGTGAGCGTGCCGAGCTTGTGGTTTGGCGCCGCCGGCATCAATCGGCGGGCCAGCAGCAGCGAGCAGGCAAAATTCTGCAAACGGGTACGTTTGATCCGGCCCAGTTCGAAGTCCCAGAACTTCTGGTCGAACGCGGCGTTGTGCGCCAGCAGGGGCGTGCAGCCGACGAATTCGTTGACTTCGTTCATCACCTGTTCGGCCGACGGCGCGGTACGCAACATGGCGTTGCTGATGCCGGTGAGTTGTTCGATGAAGGCCGGGACGCGTACGCCGGCGTTCATCAGGCTCTGGTAACGCTCGACGATGCGGCCGTTTTCCAGCATGACCACGGCGATTTCCGTGGCCCGGCAGCTGCTGCTCGGCGAGATGCCGGTGGTTTCAAAGTCGATGACTGCAATGCGTTCCAAACCGGGTGGTACTCCGTCCAAATCAATGCTTGAGCAGGGCTCAATTTTTCAACAGCAGCGCGCCTTCGATCGGCACGTAACGGCTGGCGGCGCGGATCAGCGAGTTGGCGGTCAGGCCGGGAACGCCGTAGGCCACCGCTTGCACGCCGTGTTTGTTGATGATGCGTTCGAGCAGCATGTCGAAGTCGCCGTCACCGGAGGCCAGGACGATTTCGTCGACGTGGTCGGCGGCGTCCATGATGTCGAGGGTGATGCCCACGTCCCAGTCGCCCTTGGCCGAGCCGTCGCTGCGCTGGATGTAGGGTTTGAGTTTCACGGTGAAACCGAGGTTGCGCAGGATCTGCTGGAACTGCTGCTGTTTGCTGTCGCCTCGGTCGATCGCGTAGGCATAGGCCTCGACGATCTGCCCGTGCTGGCTGACATCCGCCCACAGCGCCGCGTAGTTGAAGTGGCAACCATAGGCCTGGCGCACGGTGTAGTAGAGGTTCTGCACATCGGCGAACACTGCGATTTTTTTCACCGGAGTTCCTGTGAGCGCTGACGCGCATGAGCCGGATCAGGCACCAGGCCCGAAAAAGGCGCTCAGTATGCCAGCCCGAAGGAAGGTTCCGCGAATAATCGGCCCGGGGCGATCAGGCGCCCCGGACGAATGGTGAATCAGACGAAAGAATCGTCGTCATCGAAGAACGATGAGTTGTCATCGCTGTAGTCGGTGTCGGTGAAGCCGCCCTGATCATTACCGTAGGAGTCGTTGTTGGCCATGCGCTGGTCATCGCCCCAGCCGTTGTTGCTCTGGTCGTTGACCTGGGCCGGCTCTTCCTTGATGACTTCGACGATTTCTTCCGGCTGCTGGTTGTGATGGAACAGGCTGCTGATGCCTTGTGCCAGCATCACGCCACCGGCCACACCGGCGGCGGTTTTCAGGGCGCCGCCGAGGAAGCTGCTGCCGGCTGCCGGGGCCGCTTGTTGCTGGCCATAACCCGGTGGTGGCGCGCCGAAGTTCTGTTGCGGCGCGGGCGCACCGAAGTTCTGCTGCGGTGCAGGTTCACGCCAGCCGCCAGTGGAGGTCGGGGCACTCTGGGTCGGTGCGGGGCGGGAGCTGCTGCCACCGAAGATGCTCGACAGGAAGCCACCACCGCTGGAGGCCGGCGGCGCGCTCTGGGCCTTGGCCGATTGCAGTTCGGCCTGCAATTGCTTGACCTGTTGAGTCAGTTGCTTGTTCTGTTCGTCGAGGCTCTTGAGGGCAGCCTCCTGCACCAGAATCGCCTGGGTCATGAAATAACCTGCGGCCGGCTGGCGCGTCAGGTGTTCCTTGATCCGCGCTTCAGCCAGTGCGTCGCGCGGGGCTGCCTCCGTTTCGGCCTGTTGCAGCCGGGAAAACAGTCCATCGATCAGGGTTTGTTCTTCGCTGTTCATGGCGACCTCGTAGATTGCCGGGGATAACGTTGCCCTCGTCCACGTCGGAGGAGGCGCCCCTCTGTAATGGAGGCAGCAACAGAATGTTTCAATGACCTTTACCGAACGTTTACGTTTGCGCAGCAAAACGGATCATCGGTTAAAGTGGGCCACTGTTTTTGACCTGCGATACCGACTGATGAATGCCTTCGATGTGCTGCGTGACTCGCTGTATTTCTTTAAACGCAATCTGGCCCGGATCGTCCAGTTGTGCCTGCCGCTGGTGATTTTCGAAGCCGCGCTGCAACAGGTGGTCGACCATGCCAGCGACCCGGACGGTTACTCGGCGATCAGCGTGATCGTCGGCCTGCTGGTGTATCCGCTGTACACCGCCGCGCTGATTCTGTTTCTCGATGCCCGTACCCGCGGCGAATCCCCGCAAACCCGCGATCTGCTGGCAATGGCCGCTCGTCTGTGGCCACGTTTCGCCCTGCTGACGGCACTGAACACGCTGCTGATTCTGCTCGGTCTGTCCCTGTATTTCCTGCCAGGCCTGTGGCTGATGGTCACCCTGGCCTTCGGTGAGTACCTGCTGGTGCTGCGCGGCTACGGTCCGTTGCAGGCGATGAAGGAAAGCCTGCGCCTGAGCCGTGGGCATTTTCTGCGGATTCTGGTGTGCATCCTCTGTGTGATGGGACCGTTGTGGCTGCTCAAGGGCCTGACCCTGCAGGTCTATCCCGATCCGCAGAATCCGTTGATCGCCGTGCTGATCGACAGTGGCCACAGCTTCCTGCAACTGTTCACCAGCGTGGTGTTGTTCCGCCTGTTCATGTTGATCAGCGAATTGCCCGACAAACGTGACGGAATAGTCTGACTGCGCCGCGCTTGGGCTGATCGATGGGTCTCGGGTATGCTCGGGACCACTTCCGTATCGCTATAAGCCGAGCCATGACCCGTCTACTGCGCTACATCCTGTTGCCCGTACTGCTCGCACTCGCCCTGATCGGCACGCTGATCTACAGCCTGACCTGGCGCCCCGACGCCCGGGAAACCCTGCCGGTCAGTTGCACCGGGCAACCGCCGACGCTGGTGCCCGGCCAGGCCCTGAAAGTCATGACCTGGAACGTGCAATACCTGGCCGGCAAGCGCTACGTGTTCTGGAATGACCTGGCCCAAGGCGACGACGAAGCCCCGACCCCGGAAGACATGGCGTTCAGCCTCGATGAAGTGGCGCGAGTGATCCGCGACGAACAGCCTGACGTGGTGCTGTTGCAGGAACTCGATGACGGCGCCAAGGCCAGCGACTATCAGAACCAGCTCAAGCTGTTGCAGGAACGTCTCACCGACCTCTACCCGTGCGGCGCCCACGCCTTTGACTGGAAGGCCGATTTCGTCCCGGATCCGCATATCTTCGGCAGCGTCGGCCGGCAACTCGCCACCCTCAGCCGCTACCGCATCGAACACGCCGAGCGCCTGCAATTGCCGGTGCAGCCGTCGAACATCATCAGCCGTCAGTTCCAGCCGAAAAACGCCCTGCTCGCCACCACCCTGCCGCTCAGTGATGGCGGGCAACTGGTGGTGTTCAACACCCATCTGGATCGTGCCATACAGCCGGACGACACCTTGCAGGCGCAGGTGACAGCGGTGGCCAAGGTTCTCGACAAACACGAAAGCCACGGCACGCCGTGGCTGATCGGTGGCGACTTCAACCTGTTGCCGCTCGGCCAGTACCGGCGCCTGCCCACCGAGCAGCGCACGCCGTACTCCGCCGACAGTGCGCTGCATGTGCTTTGGGACAAGTACCCGATGATCCCGACCAACAACGAAGCCAGCGGCATCGACCGCGCCAAGTGGCTGACCCACTACCCCAACGACCCCGGCCTGAATGGCCCGGACCGCACGGTCGATTATCTGTTCTACAGCCCGAAGATCAAACGGGTCGAAGCCACGGTACGGCAGGACGATACGTTGCGCATTTCCGATCATTTACCGGTGATTGCGCGTTTCCTGCTGCCGCCCAACTGAATTCAGTGAGCTTCTTCGAGATCGTCGTGCAACAGCCCGAAGATCTGCCGCTTCATGTCGATGAACGAGCGCTCCATCACCATGTCCAGCGTGCGCGGGCGCTCGATCGGCACATCGAGAATCTGCTTGATTCGCCCCGGGCGCGCGCCCATTACGTACACCCGATCGCCGAGCAGGATCGCTTCGTCGATGTCGTGGGTGACGAACAGCACGGTCTTCTTGCTGTTGCCCCACACCCGCAATAACAGCTGCTGCATTTGCAGACGGGTCTGGCTGTCCAGGGCGCCAAAGGGTTCGTCCATCAGCAGGATCTGCGGATCGTTGGCCAGCGCCCGGGCAATCGCCACCCGCTGCATCATGCCGCCGGACAACTGCTTGGCGTAGTTGTCGGCGAACCCGGACAAGCCGACTTCGTGCACATAGTGATCGACGATTTCCTTGCGCCGCGCCGCCGGCATACCCCGGCGCTTGAGGCCGAACTCGACGTTCTGCCGCACCGTCAGCCACGGAAACAGCGTGTAGCTCTGGAACACCATCCCGCGATCCGCGCCGGGGCCCTGCACCTGCTGGCCACCGACGTAGATTTCGCCAGAGGTCGGCTCGGCCAGGCCGGCGGTGAGGTACAGCAGGCTCGACTTGCCGCAGCCCGACGGCCCGACCAGCACCGCGAATTGCTGATCCGGCACTTCGAACGACACTTCTTCAAGCGCAGTGAATGTTCCGCCGCCGGGCTTGGTGTAACGCAGGCTGACCTTGTCCACCTGCAACCTTGGCTCGGCGTGTGCCGGTGCGGCGACCGGTTCGATGAAACGACGGTTGGCAGCGGTTACTGAGCCCATGCGGCAATCCTCAAACGCAAGAAGCGGAACAGTTGATCGGTGACCAGGCCGAGCAGGCCGATGATCGCGATGGCGAGAAAAATCACGTCGACCTGAAAGCCGCGCATGGCCTTGAGGCTCAAGTAACCGAGGCCACTCGAGGCGGCGACCAGTTCGGCGACCACCAGATAGGTCCAGGCCCAGCCCATGGTCACCCGCAAGGTATCGAGCACGCCGGGCAACGACGCCGGGGCGATCACATGCAGCACCGCGTCACGCCGGTTGGAGCCGAGGGTATAGGAGGCGTTGATCAAGTCCTTGGAAATGCCTTTGGACACGTCGGCGATCATCACCAGTTGCTGAAAGAACACGCCGAAAATGATCACCGACACCCGCTGTTCCAGACCGATACCGATCCACAGGATGAACAGCGGCACGAACGAGGTCACTGGCAGGTAGCGGATGAAATTCACCAGCGGTTCGAGGAACGCCTGGACGATGCGAAAGCTGCCCATCAGCAAACCCAGCGGCACCGCCACCAGCGACGACACAATGAAACCGACCATCACCACTTCGACGCTGGCCCAGACATGCTGGCCGAGGGTGCCGTCGCGGCTCAGGCGCACGGCGGCTTCGACCACCGCGCCGGGTGTCGGCAGGAACATCCCCGGCACGATGCCGCCGTAGGACAACCCGGCCCACAGGCCGACCAGCAACACCCAGGCCAGACCGCTGGCGCTCCACACCACCGGCACCGGCAACCCGGTCTTCGGCGTGATGCAGCGGCTCAGCCATGAATTGCGCTTGAACATGACCAGTCTCCTAGAGCGGGCTGACGAAACGGTTATCCACCAGATCGTCGTTGCTGACGTTGTAGGGCTTGCCCTGCAGTTCGCTGGCGGTTTCGTTGGCCAGTTTGATCAGGGGGGCGCTGTCACCCGGCTTGCCCGGCGAGCCGAGCAGTTTTTCGCTCATGGCCTGATCGTAGAAGCGCACGCCTTGCGCGGCGGCGGCCAGCTCCTTCGGATCGGACAAGTAACCGCCGACGCCCTTGGCCATGATTTCGTAGGCTTTCTGTGGATGGTCCTTGGTGAACTGCACCGCTTTGTAGAGACCGGCGACGAGCGCCTTGACGTCTTCCGGCTGCTTCTCGATCACCGTGCAGTTGAGCGCCACCACATCGACGATCACCCCCGGCGTACTGCTGCTGTCGATCAGCACCTTGCCCTGCTGCTTGTCGCGCACCATCGACAGATGCGGTTCCCAGGTCACGGCGGCCGGCACGCGACCGGCGATGAACGCGGTGGCGGCATCGTCGGCGGTCATGTTCTGCACGGTGATGTCGCTCATGCTCATGCCGTTCTTTTTCAGCAGGTACGAGAGCCAGAACTGCGAGGTCGACCCCTCGTTGACGGCCACAGCCTGGCCCTTGAGTTCCTGCAGGCTCTTCACATTTTTACCGACCAGAACGCCGTCGCCGCCATGGCTGTCATCCAGCGCGGCCACGGCCTTGAAGCAGAATTGCGGGCGGTACTTCAGCACTTCGTCGATGGTCGAAGCCGAGCCGGACAATTGCCCGGACGCCTGGGCGGCCATGTACATCGAGGCTTCTTCGACCACCGGCAATTCGACGGTCAGGCCGTTTTCCTTGAAGTAGCCCAGATCCTGGGCCAGATACAGGGTGCCGTAACCGACCCACGTGGTGTGGCCGATCGACAAGGTGCCGGCCTGGGCGCCGGTGACGGAAAGGGCGGAAATCGCCAGAGGACATGCAAGACGGGTAAACAAGGACTTGTTCATGGAGCACTCCCAACGCTGTTGATTTAGTTGTCATGGGCAGTACGGCCAGCCGTGGTGTCGCGATTGCACGCTGCGGTCTCTGCTGGACTCTGGCGGGCAATGCCTTGGCTGGCGAAATCGATGTTGACCCAGGCTTGGCGTCAGGAAAACGAGGAAATAGTTAGACGCGAACGATGAAAAAACTGGGTAGTGCGCACCGCGAAAGGGCGCGTCGGGCGGGGGTGCACGGAGGGGGTGCAAGACAGCAAAAACAGTGGTGAATCGACCGACGCAATCGCGAGCAAGCCCGCTCCCACAGGTTTATCGGTCGTTCACAACTGTGTGATCCACCCCGATAACTGTGGGAGCGAGCTTGCTCGCGAAGAGGCCCTTGAGCTTTACGAATACCTCAGAGCCGACCGTATTCCTGCGCCGTACGATCCAGCGCTTTCAACGTCTTGCCCACCAGCTCGTCAATCTCTTCACGACTGGCAATCAACGCCGGCGCCATGATCATCCGCCCCAGTGTCGAGCGAATGATCACCCCCTCTTCAAACCCGATCGTGCGGCAGCGCCAGGCAATATCGTTTTCATTGGCAAAGCGCTTGCGCGTGGCCTTTTCTTCGGCCAGTTGCAACGCCGCGACCATGCCGGTGCCCTGGATATCGCCCACCAACGGGTGATTGCCGAACACCTCGCGCAGGCACTGTTGCAGGTACGGGCCGATGTCATCCTTGACCCGCGTCACCACGCCTTCATCGCGCAGGGCCTTGAGGTTGGCAATCGCCACCGCCGCTGCCACCGGGTGCCCGGAATAGGTCAGGCCGTGGGCGAACACACCGCCCTGCTCCACCAGCACGTCGGCCATTTTCTTCGACAGGATCAGGCCACCCATCGGGATATAACCGGAGGTCAAACCCTTGGCGATGGACAGGGTGTCCGGCTCGAAACCGAAGTATTCGTGAGCGAACCATTCGCCGGTGCGACCGAAGCCGCCGATCACTTCATCGGCGCACAACAGCACGTCGTATTTGCGGCAGATGCGCTGGATTTCCGGCCAGTAGCTTTCCGGCGGGAAGATCATTCCGCCCGCGCCCTGGAACGGCTCGGCGATGAAACCTGCGACCTTGTCGGCGCCCAGTTCGAGGATCTTCGCTTCCAGTTGCTGCGCCACCCGCAGGCCGAACTCCGTCGGGGTCAGGTTGCCTTCGTGGGCGAAAAAGTACGGCTCGTCGATGTGCGCGATGTCGGGAATCATCCCGCCCATTTCGTGCATGAACTTCATGCCACCGAGGGCCGTCGCCGCGAGGGTCGAACCGTGATAACCGTTCCAGCGGCCGATCATGATTTTCTTCTCGGGCTTGCCCAGCACCTGCCAGTAACGGCGCACGGTACGGATCAGCACCTCGTTGGCCTCGGAGCCGGAGTTGGTGTAGATCGCGTGGCTGTAGTGCCCCGGCAGCAGGCTGAACAGCAGCTCGGAGAGCTCGATCACCTGCGGGTGGGTGGTGTGGAAAAACATGTTGTAGTACGGCAACTGCTCCAGCTGCCGGCTCGCCGCCGCGTTCAAGTCCTTGCGCCCGTAGCCGAGGTTGGTGCACCACAGCCCGGACATGCCGTCGAGGTAGCGCCGACCGTCGTTGTCCCACAGGTGCAGGCGGTCACCGCGCACCATCACCCGTGGGCCTTCGTCGTTGAGGGCCTTCTGGTCGACGAACGCATGAATGTGGTGCGCTGCATCGGCGGCCTGGTAGTCGCGGGTTTCACGTGAGGTGGTCATCGCCGGATCTCCTTTCTTGTTGTGAGCGGCTGTCATGAGCGCAGCTGAAACCAGGTGGTTTTCAACTGGGTGTATTTGTCGAACGAGTGCAGCGAGAGGTCGCGGCCGAAACCGGACTGCTTGCCGCCGCCGAACGGCACGGTCACGTCCAGCGCATCGACGCTGTTGACCGACACCGTACCGGCTCGCAATTGCCGCGCCACCCGATGTGCGCGGTGCAGATTATCGGTCCACAGCGACGCCGCCAGACCGTAGACGCTGTCGTTGGCCAGTTGCAAGGCGTGGGCCTCGTCATCGAACGGCATCACCGCCAGCACCGGGCCGAACACTTCTTCGCGAAACAGAGTCATGTGCGGCTGCACGTCGGTGAAAATCGTCGGCTGAACGAAGTTGTCCGAATCGTTGAAACTCAATCGACGGCCGCCGCAGACGCGGGTCGCGCCTTCGCGTTCGGCCTGGTTGATGAAGCGCAGAATGCTTTCGGTCTGACGGGTGTCCACAATGGCCCCGGCCGCACTCGCCGGGTCCAGCGGATCGCCCGGCTGCCAGCGCTCGGCCTGAGCCTTCAGTCGCTCGACGAACTCGTCATGAATCGAGCGTTCCACCAGCAATCGCGAGTTGGCCGAGCAGACTTCGCCCTGATTGAAGAAGATCCCGAACGCGGCTTTCTGCGCCGCCAGATCCAGATCCTTGCAATCGGCGAACACCAGATTGGCGCTCTTGCCGCCGCATTCCAGCCACACCTGTTTGAGGTTCGATTGCGCGGAGTACTGCATGAAATATTTGCCGACCTGGGTCGAGCCGGTGAACACCAGACAATCGACATCCGAGTGCAGGCCCAACGCTTTGCCGGTCTGCTCGCCGAGACCCGGCAGCACATTCAGCACACCGGCCGGCAAACCGGCTTCAAGCGCCAGCTCGGCCAGACGCAACGCGGAGAACGGCGATTGTTCGGCGGGTTTGAGAATGACCGAGTTGCCCGCCGCCAGCGCCGGGGCGAGTTTCCACGCGGCCATGTCCAGCGGGAAGTTCCAAGGCACCACGGCGGCAACCACGCCCAGCGCTTCGCGGGTGATGGTCGCCAGCACGTTCGACGCACTTGGCGCGACCTGATCGTAGAGTTTGTCGAGGCTTTCGGCGTACCAGCGGAACACCCCGGCGGCGCCCGGCACGTCGATGTTGTAAGCGTCCATCACCGGTTTGCCCATGTTCAGCGAATCGAGCAGTGCCAGTTCTTCGCGATTGGCCAGAATCAGATCCGCCAGCCGCAACAACACTTGCTTGCGCTCGGTCGGTGAACACCCGGCCCAGGTGCCGGCCTCGAACACCTGCCGCGCATTTTTCACCGCCGCATCGACGTCTTCTTCACCGCACGCGGCGACGTTTGCCAGCAACTGGCCGGTGGCCGGGTTGATCGCGGCAAAGGTCTGCCCCGACTGCGCCGCACGCAGTGTGCCGTCGATCACGGCCTGGTACGGATAGCTCAATTCAGCGGCCTTGCGCTGCCAGTCTGCAAGCTCGAACACGGTGGTTGCTCCTTGGACTTTTATTCTTTTGAGAACAGTGCGGGGTCGATAGTCGCTCAGGCCCGTGCGCGCTAAAACCAGTAAAAATGTCTTCGCAGACAATAAAAAAGGTAACCAGCCGATGGCCCCTTCGCGCGCGTATGAGGCTATTGTTCAGGGACAAAAAAACCGCCGACAGAACGGAGGCCGGCGGCGTACAAATTGCTTGGATGTGGAATCCGTTCGCTTTGAGGTTCACCGTGGCCGCTTACAACCTGCGTCAGTTGAAATACTTCATCACCACCGTCGAATGCGGCAGCGTCGCCGAAGCGTCGCGCAAGCTGTACATCGCGCAACCGGCGATCTCCACGGCAATCAAGGGGCTGGAAGACAGCTTCGGCGTGCAGCTGCTGATCCGTCATCACGCCCAGGGCGTGTCCCTGACACCGAGTGGTGCGCGGTTCTTCCGCAAGGCTCAGGAACTGCTGCGCATGGCCAAGGAGTTCGAACAGAACGCCCTCGCCGACAACGACGTGGTGGCCGGGCAGATCGATATCGGCTGTTTTGAAACGGTCGCGCCGCTGTACCTGCCGCAACTGATTGCCGGCTTCTCGGCGCTGTATCCGGGAGTGAAGATCCGCATCCGCGACGGCGAACAACAGGAACTGGTGCAAGGCCTGACTTCGGGCACCTTCGACCTGGCAATCCTCTACAAACACGACCTCGACGCCACCATCGAAACCGAACCCCTGATGCCGGCCCAACGGCCTTACGCCTTGCTGCCGGCTGATCACCGCTTCGCCCAGCTCAAGCAGGTTTCGCTGCGGGACTTGTGCCTGGAACCGATGATCCTGCTCGACGTACAACCGAGCCGCACCTACTTCGTCAGCCTGTTCGAAGAACTCGGGCTTTCGCCACGCATCGAGTTCAGCTCGCCATCGATCGAAATGGTGCGCGGCATGGTCGGTCAGGGTTTCGGCTTCTCGATCCTGGTCACCCGCCCGCATTCGGAATGCACCTACGACGGCAAGAAAGTCGTGTGCGTGGACATCGTCGAAGACGTCACCGGCTCAGGCCTGGTGGCCGCGTGGCTCAAACGCGGACAGCTGACCAAACCGGCGCAGTTGTTTGCCGATTATTGTCGGGAGCAGCTGACCGCGAAGGCCAGTCGCTGACTCTTACGTACCCCGCGGTTTGGCCCGGGCGGTAGCTTCGGCCACCAGCGGATCATCCGGCCAATAGTGCTTCGGATACCTCCCCTTCAGATCCTTCTTCACTTCGGCATAGGTGCTGCGCCAGAAGTTGGCCAGATCCTGGGTCACCTGCACCGGACGCCTTGCTGGCGACAGCAGGTGCAGTTTGACCACTTGCCGGCCGCCGGCGATGCGCGGTGTGTCGGCGAGGCCGAACAACTCCTGCAAACGCACGGCGAGAATCGGTGGTTGTTCGCTGTAGTCGAGGCGAATCGACGAGCCCGACGGCACGCTCAGGTGATGAGGCGCCTGTTCGTCGAGCTGTTGCGGCAGCGGCCAAGGCAGCAGATTACGCACGATGCTCGACAGGTCGAGGTTGGCGAAATGGCTGAGTCGCGAGACTTTGCCCAGATAAGGCATCAACCAGTCTTCGAGGGTTTTCAGCAGCGTGGCGTCGCTGACATCCGGCCATTGGCTGTCGCCTTTGGCGTTCAGGTCGAGCTGACGCAGCAACGCGACTCGCGCCTGCCACTGGCGCAGTTCCGGGGTCCATGGCAGTAGTTCCAGACCTTTGCGCCGCACCAGATTGACCAGCGCCTGACTGCGAGCATTTTCATCGAGCCCGGTCAGCGGTTCGCGGCTGAGGATCAGTTCGCCGACCTTGCGCTGACGCTCGGCGCGCAGCACGCCTTCGCGTTCGTCCCAGTCCAGTTGATCGACGGTGTGCACTTGTTCGGCCAGCACCGAATCGAACAGCGCCGGATCGAAATCTGCCGCCAGATAAATCCGCTCTTCGCGCTGACCCTGACGGCTGCCGAGGTCGGCGATGACGATCCACGGTTCCTTCATCAGGCTGTCGGCTTCGGCGAACAGCGCCGCGCGACCGTTGGCCAGACGATATTCAGCACCACCGGCACGCCGCTGCTGGGCGACGCGATCCGGATAGGCCAGCGCCAGCAGAGCGCCGAGCCAGCGCGGGTGATCCGGGTCGGCGACCGGTTCGCTGGCCTTACCGCGCAGGTAGCCGCGATATTGCCGCGCCAGTTGCCGGGCGCGCTGCACGCCGCCCTGGGCTCCGCGCGCCGCACGCTCTTCGCCGGACAGCAGCACCAGGCGACTGTGCAGATCCGCCCCGGCACCGCGCAGAATGTCGCGTTCGCCGAGCAACGCGGCGACATCGCACGCCATGTTCGCCAGCCCCAGCGCCTGACCGCGCAACAGCAAATGAGCGATGCGCGGGTGCGCCGGCAATTCAGCCATTGCCTGACCGTGACGATTCAGGCTTTCGCCGTCCAGCGCACCGAGACGCTGCAACAAATCCTGAGCCTGTGCATAAGCGGCCGCTGGCGGCACGTCCAGCCAGATCAGATCACTCGGCGCCACGCCCCAGCGCCCGAGCTGCAAGGCCAGACCGGCAAGATCCGCCGAGAGGATTTCCGCACTGCCATAAGCCGCGAGTTGTTCGTGCTGATCCTGCGACCACAGGCGATAACACACGCCCGGTTCCAGACGCCCGGCCCGGCCCGCGCGCTGGGTGGCGCTGGCTTTGGAGATCCGTTGAGTGTCGAGGCGGGTCATGCCGCTGCCCGGATCGAAACGCGGCACCCGCGCCAGCCCGGCGTCGATCACCACCCGCACGCCGTTGATGGTCAGGCTGGTCTCGGCGATGTTGGTGGCCAGCACCACTTTGCGCTGGCCTGCCGGGGCCGGGTCGATGGCGGCGCGCTGGGCATTCAGGTCGAGTTCGCCGTGCAATGGGCAGAGCAACACGTCGCTGCGCTCACCGATAGCGTCCGCCAGTTGTTGATGCACACGGCGGATTTCTGCCTGCCCCGGCAGGAACACCAAGAGGCTGCCGGTTTCATCGTGCAGCGCTTCGAGCACCGTTTGCGTGACGCGCTGATCGATGTATTCGCCGGGCTGGAACGGCCGGCCCCAGCGCATCGTCACCGGGAACATCCGGCCTTCGCTGCGCAGGATCGGCGCGTCGTCGAGCAACCCGGCCAGACGTTCGCCTTCAAGGGTGGCGGACATCAACAGAATCTTCAGCGGTTGTTCAGCTCGAAACAGCTCGCGACCGTTCAGACTGAGGGCCAGCGCCAGATCGGCGTCGAGGCTGCGTTCGTGGAATTCATCGAAGATCAGCAGGCCCACGCCTTCCAGCGCCGGGTCGTCCTGCAAGCGCCGGGTGAGGATGCCTTCGGTGACCACTTCGATGCGGGTGTTGGCGCCGACCTTGCTGTCGAGGCGGATGCGATAACCGACGGTTTCACCGACCTTCTCGCCCAGCTCGCTGGCCAGCCGCTCCGCCGCTGCTCGGGCAGCCAGCCGACGCGGTTCGAGCATGAGAATGGTCTGCCCGTTCAGCCACGCTTCATCGAGCAGGGCCAAGGGCACGCGGGTGGTTTTACCGGCGCCGGGCGGTGCTTCGAGCACGGCTTCGTGGCGTGTCGCCAACGCTTCACGCAGGGCGGGTAAAACTTCATCGATTGGCAAAGAAATCATGCTGGCTCCCAAACAGAGCCGCGAGTATAACGGCGAACTGCCAGGCGTTCGTCAGGGTCTTAACTTCACACGATGACGCTTCGTTAACAGATGACTCAGGAGATTCCCATGCGCTTACCTTTTCGCCTGATCGGCGGTGTACTGGTTGCCACCCTGCTCACTCAGATCACCGCGTGCGGTTCGATTTTCTATCCCGACCGGCGCGGCCAGATCGACGGCAAGATCGACCCGGCGATTGCCGTGCTCGATGCCGTGGGCCTGCTGTTCTATATCCTTCCGGGCGTGATCGCATTTGCCGTGGACTTCGCCACCGGCGCGATCTACTTCGAACCGGGCCACACGGCGCAGGTCGATCCGGCCAAGCTCAAGCAAGCCATCGGCCCGGACGGTCAGGTCGATAACTTGAAGTTGCAGGCTATTCTCGAAACCGAGCTGGGCCGCAATCTGCCGCTGGACGATCCGCGCCTGATCCAGCACAAGGGCAGCACCCAGCAACTGGCGATGTTCGGCCTGCAACCTGCCGCATAAGGAATTGACGCACCCATGACCACAAGCACCGAACACGCCCGTCTGCTGCGGCTGGCGACCCGCGCCTCGGTGGCGGTGGCCTGTACGCTGATCATCGCCAAAGCCATCGCCTGGTGGCTGAGCGGTTCGGTGAGCATGCTCGCCGGCCTCACCGACTCGGCCCTCGATGGTGTCACTTCGTTGCTCAATCTGCTGGCGGTGCATTACGCACTGCGTCCGGCGGATGACGATCACCGTTATGGCCATGGCAAGGCCGAGTCCCTGGCGGGCATGGCGCAGGCGCTGTTCATTGGCGGCAGTGCGGTGCTGATCGCGTTTCAGGCTTATGAGCGTTTGAACAATCCCGAACCGCTCGGCGCGCCGTGGCTGAGCATCGGGGTGATCGTGTTTTCCCTGTTGCTGACGGCGGCGCTGTTGATGCTGCAGCATCGGGTGATCAAGCAGACCGGTTCCAACGCGGTGCGGGCGGATTCGCTGCATTACCGATCGGACCTGTTGCTCAACGGTAGCATTCTGATTGCGCTGGTGTTGGCCGGATTGGGTTTCGATCAACTGGATGCGTGGTTTGGTCTGGGAATTGCGGCGTACATTCTGTGGAGCGCGATCCAGATCGCCCGGGAAAGTTTTTCGGTGCTGATGGATGAAGAGCTGCCGACGGATGTCAGTCAGCACATGCTCGAACTGGCGTGCGGCGTGCCGGGGGTGTTGGGCGCGCATGACTTGCGAACACGGATTTCCGGCAATCACTGGTTCGTGCAGTTGCACCTGGAGTTGCCGGGGGAGCTGACGCTGTCAGTGGCTCACGGCATCAGCGATCAGGCGGCGGATGCGATTCACAAGGCTTACCCACGGGCCGAAGTGCTGGTGCACGCCGACCCGCAGGAAGTGGTCAAAGCCGCCCGGGCTCAGTAGTTGACCTGATAACCGCGACTGCTCAGGCAATTGCCCTGTGCCTGACGGTAGGCCTGCACCACTTCTGGCGCCGGCTGGTAGGTTGCGGTACGCGGATTGAAGCCGCTCTGTTGCACCGCGTACTGATAGCACTCATAGCCGTCGCGCTGAACCTGTTCCGGTGACTGACCGTTGGCCGGATAGGCTTCCACGTCATAACCATTGCCGGTCGGCTGCGGTGGCTGCTGCGACGGCGGCTCGACCACCACGTAATCCTGGGTCGCCTCCTGATAGGAGTAGTACGAGCCGGCGGCGAGGAACAGCAGCGAACCGCCGATCCACACTTCCCGCGCGTAATCAGGCAGATATTGGATGCGGATCCCGCGCGGCGGCTGGACCACGATGTAGCGCGGCCCCTGCGGGCGATACCAGTAGCCGCCGGAGTAGAAATAGTCCTGGCCGCGATATGGAACGCGGTAATCACGATCCGGGAAACGGTCGATCACATGGCCCGGCCGGTATTGCGGGCCAGGGCCCCAGCCGTTGCCATGACCGTCGGGGCGACCCGGCCAGCGGTTGTCGTTGGGGCGGTTGCCGGTCTGCCAGTTCTGGTGATAGCCATTTTGCGGGCGCTCGTCGCGGTAGTAGCCCTGACGCGGTTCCTGAGTCTGGCGCACGGTGTCGGGGCGCGGCTGGATCGGCAGGTCATTGGCCGGCAGTTGCGGCGGCGGTGGCGGCTGGCGCACCGGGTTGGGGTTGTACGCCGGACGTGGCTGGTTCTGGTTCTGCCACTGGCCATTGTTCGGTTGGCCGTGGTTCTGCTGACCGTTGTGCTCGAATTGGCGGCTGTTGTCGCCACGAATGATGTCGTTGTTCTGCCGCTGCGGATTGTTCTGGCCGTGGGGCTGATTGCCGCCGCCATGCCCCTGATTGTTGCCCTGATGCTCCGGCCCGCGTCCGCCGCCGTCGGGGCCTCGATTCTGCGGCTCATCCGCCAGCGCTTGCGCACCGACACTCACACACAGCAAACCAACACTGGCCAGACGCCAGATGCGCGACTTCATGAAATTCCTCACTGCGGACTAGAGCCTGAAATTAAGAGGGCGTGTAGCTAAGACCGGGGATGGGCACACCGGGTTCTGCTACAGGTTATCAGTCACGTCATTTATTTATTGAGCGAGAGGGGCCAAATCGCGGGCAAGAAAAAAGGGAGACCCGTCGGCCTCCCTTCTAGAGAACTTCGTCCTGGCTCGACGCTTTTGACGTCGGCTCACCTCACGCCGTCTTCTGGACAGTGTGCAGCTCGGGGGCCGGCACAACCCCGGTGGGGGTGGCGGCCGCGGCAGGCCGGATTGGGCGGGCCGCAGTGGACTGTGTTACCGAGCAGTGATTCTGGTGATAAGAATAGGCCTGAGGCCGCGACAGATGATTGCGAAGATTGCTCAAATAAACATCACTTGCGCAATTTTTAACCCTGGATAGATAATCCGCCGCAATAGTTAAGACAAAGGACCGTTTGATGAGCAAACTCGACCGTTACGACCTGAGTATTTTGGCGGAATTGCAGCGCGACGCCCGCATCTCCAACCAGGAACTGGCCGAGCGCATCGGTCTGTCGCCCTCCCCGTGCTCGCGCCGGGTCAAGCAGCTGGAGGACGACGGCTACATTTCCCGCCAGGTCGCCCTGCTCGATCGCAAGATGCTCGGCCTGAGCCTGACCGCCTACGTGCTGATCGGCATGGACCGGCACACGCCGGAGCGTTTCGAGAACTTCGAAGCGGCGATCCGTACCCTGCCGCAAGTGCTGGAATGCAGTCTGGTCACCGGGGTGGATGCCGACTATCAGCTGAAAGTGGTGGTGCCGGACATGGATCACTATCAGAAGCTGCTGCTGGGGCACCTGACCCGGATCGAAGGCGTGACCAGCGTGCGCTCGAGCTTTGTGCTGAATCAGGTGCTCAACAGCACTGAATTGCCGCTGACTCATCTGCGCAGTTGAAACCGCCTTCGCGAGCAAGCTCGCTCCCACATTTGAAATGCATTTCCCTGTGGGAGCGAGCTTGCTCGCGCAGAAGCCGGTGCAGGCGACGAATGACTGCGGCACACCGACGCAGGTCAATGCTGCGTCGTTGGCCGCTGGCGTATACTCCCGGCCGCCCTTTCAGCCGCGCAGCGCCGGAGATGCCCGATGGATCCAGCAGTATTTGAAGAGTGGATGATGACCGGTCTGGTCAGCATCCTGATCATTTTCATGGGTTTCATCGTCTGGGATCTGGCGAAGAAGTCCAAGGCCGGGCGTTTCGGCTCGTTCATTCTGTTCTTCGTGCTGGGCCTGGGCGTGGCGGCGTTCATCATCAAAAGTGTGGTGATCGGCCTGATCGAATCCGGCGCCTTATAAGCGCGCCGGCACTTCTTTCCACTGGCCCTGATCGAGCCCTTCGATCGTCCAGTCACCAATCCTGACCCGCACCAGCCGCAGCGTCGGCAGCCCGACCGCCGCCGTCATCCGCCGCACCTGGCGGTTGCGCCCTTCGCGAATCACCAGTTCCAGCCAGGTGGTCGGGATGGTTGCGCGAAAGCGTACCGGCGGATTGCGCGGCCACAGTTCAGGCTCCTCCAGTTGCCGCGCTTGCGCGGGCAAGGTCATGCCGTCATTCAACTCGACGCCGTCACGCAGGCGCTGCAACTGCTCGGCTGTCGGCACACCTTCGACCTGCACCCAATAGGTTTTCGCAAGCTTGTGCTTCGGGTCGGCGATCCGCGCCTGCAACTGGCCGTCGTTGGTCAGCAGCAGCAAACCTTCGCTGTCGCGGTCCAGCCGTCCGGCCGGGTAGATGCCCGGAACGTCGATGTAATCCTTGAGCGTCGCCCGCCCTTCGCCGTCGCTGAATTGCGTCAGCACATCGAACGGTTTGTTGAACAGGATCAGCTTCGGCTCGGCCGGTGGCGCCTTGGCGACACGACGCGGGGTTGAAGAGGATGGCTTCGCGCCGGGACGGCGGGAAGGTGGACGCTGGGGACGGGACATGGACAAAAACAACATCTAACGGTCAGGGCTGCCAATGCTAGTAGCCCGACCGTTAAATGACCATCGACAAATCAGCGGAACGGCGGCTCGTCGAAGCTGCGCAGTTTGCGCGAGTGCAGCGAGTTGAGTTCGGTGCGCAGCAGATCCACCGCTTCGATGCCGATCTTCAAGTGCTGGCTGACCGCACGCTCGTAGAACGCGTTGGCCGAACCCGGCAGCTTGATTTCGCTGTGCAGCGGTTTGTCCGAGACGCAGAGCAACGTGCCGTACGGCACCCGCAGGCGGTAACCCTGGGCGGCGATGGTACCGCTTTCCATGTCCACGGCAACGGCGCGGGACAGGTTGATCAACGGTCGCTCCTGGGCCCAGCGCAATTCCCAGTTACGGTCGTCGTAGGTCAACACAGTGCCGGTGCGCAGGCGTTTCTTCAGTTCTTCGCCTTTTTCCCCGGTGATGTTGGCCGCCGCTTGCTGCAACGCCAGCTGCACCTCGGCCAGCGCCGGGATCGGAATGTTCGGCGGCACCACCCGGTCGAGAATCCCGTCGCGACGCATGTAGGCGTGAGCCAAAACGTAGTCGCCGATGGTCTGCGACTGACGCAGGCCACCGCAGTGACCGATCATCAGCCAGCAATGCGGACGCAGCACTGCCAGGTGGTCGGTGATGTTCTTGGCGTTGGACGGGCCGACACCGATGTTGACCAGGGTCACGCCGTGGCCATCGCTGGCGATCAGGTGATAGGCCGGCATCTGGTAGCGGTGCCAGACCACGCCGGCCGCAATGGCCGACGCTTCGCCATGATCCATGCCTTTTTCGATGATCACGTTGCCCGGCAACACCATGCGCACGAAGCGCGGGTCGCGGCGCAGTTGCTCCAGGCCATGGACGATGAACTGGTCGACATAACGGTGGTAGTTGGTCAGCAGAATCCAAGGCTGCACATGGCGCCAGTCGCTACCGGTGTAGTGCACCAGACGGCGCAGCGAGAAGTCGACGCGCGCGGCATCGAACAGCGCCAATGGCAATGGATCGGTGTTTTCCCAATCGTAGAGACCGTCGGCGATGCCATCGGTGGCCGCAGACAGGTCGGTACTCGGGAACACCCGTGCCAGCACCGCAGCGGTGACGCCGGAGCCGGCCAGTTCATCGCCCTGCTCGACCACGTACGGGTACGGAATGTTCTGCTCGCTGACCCCGACTTCCACGGTTACCGTGAAGTCGTGCATCAGTGGCACCAGCTGTTCCAGCAGGTATTTGCGAAACGCCGCCGGGTGGGTGACGGTCACGCTGTAGGTGCCCGGCAACTGCACCTTGGCGTAGGCGCGGGTGGTCTGCGGGACTTCGCCCTGGCAGTGGTAGGTCAGACGCAGTTCGGGATAACGGAACAGGGCACGTTGCTGGGCGTCGGGCTCGACGCGATCCTTGAGATAACGCTTGAGCGCCGAGTTCAGCGCCGTGGTGGCCCGCTCATGCAGCTCGGCGAGACGGTCCACGGCCTGTTCGGCGGTTTGAACGACAATAAACGCTTCGGTCACGATCAGCTTCCTGTGTTCTGACTTGCAGAGCTTCATCTTGCCTGCATCGTGGCGTCACGGAAACAGTGGCGTTGTGGGTTCACCCTAATCATTCAAACAATGAAGATCCCCTGTGGGAGCGAGCTTGCTCGCGATAGCGGTATGTCAGTCACCCTCTACTCAACTGAACTACCGCTTTCGCGAGCAAGCTCGCTCCCACAAGGTTTCGTATTGTTCAAAAAAACAGAGTCAGAAACCTTGCGGCGTAGAGCGGGCGACGATGGCTTCGACATCCAGCCCGCGCGGCAACGCGCCGTAGACCCGCCCGCCTCCGCTCAGACGACTGGCGATGAACGCATCGCTGACCGCCGAATTCCCGGCCTCCAGCAGCAGCTTCGCTTGCAGTCCCAAAGCGATGTCTTCGGTCAGTTGCCGAGCGCGGTATTGAATGTCGCCGGTGTCCTTGAACTGCGCCTGCAATTGCTGAATGTGCGCGGCCAGTCGCCTGTCGCCATGACCATCGCCCAACTCACTGAACAACACATCAAGCACGCCCGGCTCTTTCGACAACGCCCGCAGCACGTCGAGGCATTGCACGTTGCCGGAGCCTTCCCACGTCGAGTTCACCGGCGCTTCGCGGTACAGCCGCGGCAGGATGCTCTCCTCGACATACCCGGCGCCGCCCATGCACTCGGCGGCTTCGTTGATCATTGCCGGCGCGCGTTTGCAGATCCAGTACTTGCCCACCGCCGTCACCAGTCGGGCGAACTGCGCTTCATGGCGATCGTCCAGATGATCCAGCGCCTTGCCCATGCGCAGGCTCAACGCCAGCGCGGCTTCGCTTTCAAGTGCCAGATCGGCCAGCACGTTTTGCATCAGTGGTTGTTCGCTAAGCAGTTTGCCGCTGACCTTGCGATGGGCGCAGTGATGGCTGGCCTGAGTCAGCGCCTGACGCATCAGCGAGCTGGAGCCGACCATGCAATCGAAACGGGTCATGGCCACCATCTCGATGATGGTCGGCACACCGCGCCCTTCTTCGCCGACCATCCACGCCAGCGCGCCTCGGAACTCCACTTCGCTGGAGGCGTTGGACTGGTTGCCGAGCTTGTTTTTCAGGCGCTGGATATAGAACTGATTGCGCGCGTCGTCCGGGCGATGGCGCGGCAGCAGGAAACAGCTCAAACCCTTGTCGGTCTGCGCCAGCGTCAGGAACGCATCGCACATCGGCGCCGAACAGAACCATTTGTGCCCCACCAATTCATAGGCCTGACCCGGGCCACTGGCGCCGACCGGATATGCCTTGGTGGTGTTGGCGCGCACGTCGGTGCCGCCCTGTTTCTCGGTCATCGCCATGCCGATCGTGACACCAGCCTTATGCGCCATGCCGACATTGCGCGGGTCGTATTCGGTGGCGAGGATTTTCGGCAGCCATTGTTCGGCCAGATTCGGCTGCAAACGCAGCGCGGGCACACTGGCGAAGGTCATGGTCAACGGACAACCACTGCCGGCCTCGGCCTGACTGTGCAGATAGCTCATGGAGGCACGGGCGACATGGGCGCCATCCTGTGGATGAGCCCAGGGCAGAGAGGTCAGGCCATGTTCGATGGCGGTGCGCATCAGCTCGTGATACGCCGGATGAAACTCCACCAGATCGATGCGATGGCCATAGCGGTCATGGCTGGCGAACACCGGTTTGTTCTGGTTGGCGAGGAACCCGGCTTCCATCAGCGGCCCGCCGGCCAACGCACCGTAGGCGTCGATCCGCGACTCGGCCCAGCCAGCGCCAAACCGCCGCGACCACTCCTGTAACGGCAGGTCGATGCGGTACAGGTTGGTGCCGTCCAGCGACGGTGGCTGGTTGGTGACTTCGTGGGTTTCGGCGAACTGATGCAGGTTCATGACGGGGCTCCTTGATCGGCCAGAGCTTCAGTTAAGCACCGCCCCCGAACCGTTCAAAGTGTCATATCGGCCTAAATACCGGCGCTTTCACCCTGCCAGCAACTCAACACCCGCCGCTGCATCGCAACCTGCAAATCCTCGAATTTAACCGGTTTGCTCAGGTAATCGATCGAGCCACCCGACGCGCAATGCTCGCGATCCGCCCCCAGCGCGATCATGAACACCGGCAAATGGGCGCATCCCGGCAGGTCACGAATCTGGCAACACAGCGATGCTCCGTCGAGCGGTGGCAACTGACAATCGATCAACACTGCATCGAAGCGCTCGCGCTGCAAACAGTCGAGCGCCGCCGCGCCGTGGTCGGCGGTGCGCACCCGGAAACCGAGCTTGAGCAACATGCCGCGCATCACCAATTGGTTGACGCTGTTGTCGTCCACCAGCAGCACGGTGCAATCCTGCGGCGCGCGCACGGTGTCGCGGCTGAACGCAGGCACGGCTTCCACTTCCGGCAACTCAAACTCGACATCCAGTTGAAAACGGCTGCCGCGCCCCGGCTCTGAGCGGTGCGTGAGCTTGCCACCGAGCAACTCCACCAATTGCCGGCAGATCGCCAGGCCGACACCCAGCCCGCCGTATTCGCGGGTCATCGAACCGTCGAGCTGGAAGAACCGCTGATACAGCGTGGCCTCACCCAGATCGGTAAAGCCGATGCCGGTGTCGATCACCGCAAAGGAAAGTGCCAGGCGATTGTCCGTCGACGATTTGCCGGTGACCCGCAAGGCCAGACCGCCGACACGGGTGAATTTGATCGCGTTATCCAGCAAGCATTCCAGGCATTGCGCGAGTTTGGCGCTGTCGCCATACAGGCGATCCGGCAGGGTCGGCAGCACGTCGACCTTGAAGTCCAGCGACTTGCTCGAAGCGTTGCCATCGAACTGAATCCGCAACGCCTCGACCACCCCGCGCAGGCTGAAACTGCCCGGCGTGGCCTTGAGCTTGCCGGCCTGCAATTCGGTCAGGGTCAGGATACCGTTGACCATTCGCATCATGTCCCGGGCCGAACCGGCGGCGGTCTGCTGGTATTGCTCCAGTTCCGGATCGAGTTCGACGGTCTGCATCAACTCGAGCGAGCCGATCACACCGTTCATCGGCGTGCGCAGTTCGTGAGTGAGGGTCGCGAGGAATTCGTCCTTGAGCTTGTTGCTGTGGGCCAGTTGCTGGTTCAGCACTTCGAGCTTCTGGCCGGCATCGAACAGGGTCTGCGCCTGTTGTTCACGCATCGCGTTGATCCGGTCGGCCAGCGCCAGCGACAGCAGCGCCACTTCGATGGCCGAGCCGATCTGGCTGGCGTACATGGTCAGGAACACGTTCGGCAACAAACCCAGAACCATCATCGTGTTGACGATGCCGCCGATCAGGAACGCCGACCAGGCAATGATGAAATAACGCGCCACCCGCAGGCCGCGCCACCAGGCGAGGATCCCGGCGGCGAAGATCACCACGGTAAAAGTCAGTGCCAAGGTCGTCGCCAGACGCAGGGCCAGGCCATAACTGGTCATCAACGACAGGCCGATCACCACGGCGCCAAATACAATCAGGGCGATCAGCAGGCGATCGAGCCAGCGGCTGTGGTTCTTGGTCTGCAGGAAACTGCGGGCGAACTGGCTGCCGAACAGCCCCGCACAACCGATGAAGAACGGCGTGGCGGCGTTGGCCCACCACGGGTTGTCCGGCCAGAAATACTCGACCGCCGCGCCATTGACCGACAGCTGATAAAGGCCGAACGAAGCGATATAGAAGATGTAATAGAGGTAACTGGTGTCGCGCACGCTGAGGTAGATGAACAGGTTGTAGACCAGCATCCCCAGCAGCACGCCATAAATGATCCCCAGCACATATAGGCGCACTGGCTGGTCTTCGAGGTACGCGGTGCTCGACCACAATGTCACCGGCGCCTGGATCGAGCCTTCGCTGGACAACCGCAGATAAACGGTTCGCTGTTGATCCGGCTTGAACGCCAGGTCGAACAGGTAATTGTTCTGGCGGATCTCGCGACTGGCGAACGGCAAGGCGTCGCCGGTTTGCCGCACCAGACGGTAGTCTCCAACGGCATCGGGCAGATACAGGTCGAGATGATCGAGCGGCGGATACGCCAGTTCCAGCAACCAGCTGCGCTGCGCCGACGGATTGCTCGGGCGGTAATGCAGGTCGATCTTCAGCCAGAACGCCGAGCGCGAATAACCGGCATTGAGCGTGGCTTTGTCATGGGGTTTGAAGTTTCCGGCGGCGGCTTGCGCGCGGACGTCGGCAATGCTCGCCTGACCGCTCGGGTCTTCGAACACTTGCAGGGATCGACCCAGCGGGAGGCTCTGGGTGAACTCGTCGAACTCGACGGCGCCTGCCAGGAGGGGCAAGCAGAACAGCAACATCAACAAATAGCGCATTGAAGCCCCAGCGTGGCTTGGCCGGTTGTGTCAGGAAGCCCCCCATTCCCTTTGAGATGACGTAAAACCGGTATTACCTGTTATTGGTTTGGATCCACTCTAGCATAGCCGTTGATGGCCATTGAGCACCATGGAAATTTTTCCGACGAAGGCTCTAGAACGGGCGTTCCAGAGCAGAACGCCGAGCTAGAGCTGTTTGCCCGGTCAAATTGTGACAAGCGGTACGAATCCCGCTACCCGTGTTATCGGCCGCGCGCTGCGCCACAACACCCGAAAAACAGGTTTGGTGGTAAGCTCGCGCACCATGAATATCTACAGCTCACGCCCCGTTGTCCTCTGTCTCTCCGGCCACGACCCCAGTGGTGGCGCCGGCTTGCAGGCAGATATCGAAGCCCTGCTCGCTCAGGGTTGCCATGCGGCTCCGGCCGTCACCGCCCTGACCGTGCAAGACACGGTCAACGTCACTGACTTTCGCGTCCTCGACCGTGAGTGGGTACTGGCCCAGGCCAATGCCGTGCTCAACGACTCCGAAGTCGCGGCAGTGAAACTGGGCATGCTCGGTTCCCTGGAAATGGTCGACACCGTCGTCGAACTGCTCCAGGCGCACCCGCACTTGCCAGTGGTCTGCGACCCGGTGCTGCGCGCCGGCGGTGGCGGACGCCTGGGCAAGGACGAAGTCGGCTACGCCATGCGCGAACGCCTGCTGCCGCTGTCGATCATCGCCACCCCCAACCTTCCCGAAGCCCGGATCCTCGCCGAACTGCCAGAAGGCACCGCGGACGAGTGCGCTGAAAAACTGTTGCCCTACATAAAGAACCTGCTGATCACCGGCGGTCACGGCGACGAGACCGAAATCCACAATCGCCTGTACAGCCGCGACGGCCTGCGCGAAACCTTCAAGTGCCAGCGCCTGCCGGGCAGCTATCACGGTTCCGGTTGCACCCTGGCCAGCACGCTTGCCGGTCGCCTGGCGCTGGGTGAAAACCTTGCCAGCGCCGTGCGTACGGCACTCGATTACACCTGGCGCACCCTGCGCGATGCCGAACAGCTGGGCAAAGGCCAGTTCGTGCCGCGTCGCCTGCCGCTGGATTTCTGTTCCTGATGTTTCGAGCCTGAGGACTGCGCGATGAAACTACGTGGCCTGTATGCCATCACCGACAGCCAGTTGCTGGCCGGCAAGTTTCTGTCCTACGTGGAGGCGGCGCTGGAAGGCGGCGTCACCCTGCTGCAATACCGCGACAAGAGCAGCGACGAGGCCCGCCGCCTGCGTGAGGCTGAAGCCCTGCGCGACCTGTGCGAACGCTACAAGACGCAACTGATCATCAACGATGACGCCGAACTGGCCGCGCGCCTGAACGTCGGCGTGCACCTGGGCCAGACCGACGGCCCGCTGTCGCCGACCCGCGCCCTGCTCGGCTCGAAAGCGATCATCGGTTCGACCTGCCACGCGCAGCTCGAACTGGCCGAACAGGCCGCCAAAGAAGGCGCTAGCTACGTCGCCTTCGGTCGCTTCTTCAATTCCAATACCAAACCCGGTGCACCGAGTTGCAGCCTCGATCTGCTCGACGAGGCCAAACGCACCCTGCACCTGCCGATCTGCGCGATCGGCGGCATCACCCTCGACAACGCCGCGCCGCTGGTGGCCCATGGTGTCGATCTGCTGGCCGTGGTCCATGGCCTGTTCGGCGCCGACAGCACCGCCGAAGTGACCCGCCGCGCCCGCGCCTTCAATGAATTATTAAAAGTCTGAGAGCCCGATCATGTCTCGTTCCGAAACCCTTTTTGCCAACGCCCAGAAACACATTCCCGGTGGCGTGAACTCGCCGGTTCGCGCGTTCAAGAGCGTTGGCGGCACGCCGCTGTTCTTCAAGCACGCCGAAGGCGCCTACGTCACTGACGAAGACGACAAGCGTTATGTGGATTACGTGGGTTCGTGGGGCCCGATGATCCTCGGCCACAGCCACCCGGACGTGCTGGACGCCGTGCGTAACCAGTTGCAACACGGCCTGTCCTACGGCGCGCCGACCGCGATGGAAACCGAGATGGCCGATCTGGTCTGCTCGCTGGTGCCGTCGATGGAGATGGTGCGCATGGTCAGCTCCGGCACCGAAGCGACCATGAGCGCAATCCGTCTGGCCCGTGGTTTCACCGGCCGCGACAGCATCATCAAGTTCGAAGGCTGCTACCACGGTCACTCCGACAGCCTGCTGGTCAAGGCCGGTTCCGGCGCACTGACCCAGGGCGTACCGAGCTCGGCCGGCGTACCGGCAGCGTTCGCCAAACACACCCTGACCCTGCCGTTCAACGACATCGACGCGGTTGAAAAAATGCTCGCCGAAGTCGGCCAGGACGTGGCGTGCATCATCGTCGAGCCAGTGGCCGGCAACATGAACTGCGTACCGCCGGCGCCGGGTTTCCTCGAAGGCCTGCGCAGCCTGTGCGACAAGCACGGCGTGGTGCTGATTTTCGACGAAGTGATGACCGGTTTCCGCGTCGCCCTCGGCGGCGCCCAGGCCTACTACGGCGTAACCCCTGACCTGACCACCTTCGGCAAGATCATCGGTGGCGGCATGCCGGTCGGCTGCTTCGGCGGCAAGCGCTCGATCATGGAGCGAATCGCGCCACTGGGGCCGGTCTATCAGGCGGGCACCTTGTCGGGTAACCCGCTGGCGATGGCTGCCGGCCTGACCACCCTGCGCCTGATCAGCCGTCCGGGTTTCCACGCCGAGCTGACCGACTACACCACGCGTCTGCTCGATGGCCTGCAACAGCGCGCCGATGCCGCCGGCATTCCGTTCGTGACCACCCAGGCGGGCGGCATGTTCGGTCTGTACTTCAGCGGTGCCGACGACATTGTTACTTTTGAAGACGTGATGGCCAGCGATGCAGCGCTGTTCGGCCGCTTCTTCCACCTGATGCTGGAAGGTGGCGTGTACCTGGCACCGAGCGCCTTCGAAGCCGGTTTCACCTCGATCGCCCATGGCGAAGCCGAGCTGAAACTGACCCTCGACGCCGCCGAACGCGCCTTCGCGAAGTTGAAGTAAAACGCCCCGCCGCTGACGTTGGCCATTGCCAGCGTCAGCGTTCTCCTACATCCGCACGCCTTTTCCGACACTCCTGCCAAAAATCTCCCATAAAGTGGGCGATATATTTCCCGCGCAGCAGAAAATCGAGTAAAGACTTTGTAAGGATGGCCCTGCTTATTTCATAATGCGCGCTTATTGGATCCCTCGACGGGTCCGCGCGCCCTTCAGAGGTAAGTCGATTCCCATGAACCGCACCGGCCGCACCCTTGCCTTGGGCTGCCTGTTGCTCCTTCAGCCGCTGCTCGCACATGCACAAGCAGGCGGCAACTCGTTGTTGATCCCGGCGATGGGTCGCTGCACCCTCAATACTCAGCCGCAAGACGTCACGCAGGCACTGGCCGCCTGCCAGAAGTCGGCGGACGAAGGGGATGCGCAAGCGCAATACGAGTTGGGTGAGTTCTACTACGACGGCAAGAACGCGCCGCGCGACCTCAATCAAGCCCTGAGCTATTTCGAAAAGGCCTCGCTGCAAGGCCACGCCCAGGCGCAATTCAAGCTCGGCACCATGTTCTTCCACGGCGAAGGTGTGCAGGCCAACAACATTCAGGCGTATATCGTGCTGAAGATGGCCGCGGTCAACGGCGCTGAAGATGCGCTGGACACCGCGGACGAAGTCTCCGAAAAAATGTCCCGCGAAGATCTCGAAACCGCGACCCAGGTGCTCGGGCAAATTTTCCGTAAATACCTGATGGAACTGCAGAGCGCTGACGGGCGTACGCCGTTCTCGCCCCTGCCCTGATTTCTGCGCCGACTTCTCTGGCCTCTTCGCGAGCAAGCTCGCTCCCACACAGGAATGAATCTCCCTGTGGGAGCGAGCTTGCTCGCGAATGAGGCGACTCGGTCTTACAGATTATTTTTCGGGCATCGGTACCGGAAACGGCATCACGTTGCCAACGCCGCCACGGGCTTCGCTGATCTTCGGCGTCCCCAGTCGCTCGACCTCGTCGATGCGCACGATCGAATGCATCGGCACAAAGCTGCGCACCACACCTTCGAACTGCGCCTTGAGCTTTTCTTCGCTCGGGTCGACGACCACTTGCGTGCGCTCGCCAAAGACGAACTCTTCCACTTCCAGGAAGCCCCACAGATCACTTTGATAGATCTGCTTGGCGTACATTTCGAACACCTGGCCCTGGTTGAGGAAAATCACCTTGTAGATTGGAGCTTCGCGTTTGGTCATGGCGGGTGGACAACATCGGGGTAAAAATGAGGGCGCGAACTATAGCATAGCCACCGGACGCGCAGCGGTAGGAACCTGGGGACATGTTCCCTATAATGCGCGGTTCTTTGAACCACGTGACGACCCTATTCCATGGCCAAGAAGCTTTACATCGAAACCCACGGTTGCCAGATGAACGAGTACGACAGCTCGCGCATGGTCGATCTGCTGGGCGAACACCAGGCCCTGGAAGTCACGGCGCGCGCCGAAGATGCCGACGTGATTCTGCTCAACACCTGCTCGATCCGCGAACGCGCCCAGGACCGGGTGTATTCCCAGCTCGGCCGCTGGCGTGAACTGAAACTGGCCAACCCGGACATGGTGATCGCCGTCGGCGGCTGCGTGGCCAGCCAGGAAGGCGCGGCGATCCGTGATCGCGCCCCGTACGTCGACGTGGTCTTCGGCCCGCAAACCCTGCACCGCCTGCCGGAAATGATCGACGCCGCACGCATCAGCAAACTGCCGCAGGTCGACGTGTCGTTCCCGGAAATCGAAAAATTCGACCACCTGCCCGAGCCGCGCATCGACGGCCCGAGCGCCTATGTGTCGGTGATGGAAGGCTGCAGCAAGTACTGCACGTTCTGCGTGGTGCCTTACACCCGCGGCGAGGAAGTCAGCCGACCGTTCGACGACGTGATCGCCGAAATCATTCACCTGGCCGAAAACGGCGTGCGTGAAGTGACCCTGCTGGGCCAGAACGTCAACGGCTATCGCGGGCTGACCCATGACGGTCGCCTGGCGGACCTCGCCGAACTGATCCGCGTGGTCGCGGCGGTCGACGGCATCGATCGCATCCGCTACACCACCTCGCACCCGCTGGAGTTCTCCGACAGCCTGATCCAGGCCCACGCCGAAGTCCCGGAACTGGTGAAGCACCTGCACCTGCCGGTGCAGTCGGGTTCGGACCGGATCCTGGCCGCGATGAAGCGCAACCACACGGCGCTGGAGTACAAATCCAAGCTGCGCAAACTGCGTGCGGCCGTACCGGGTATCTGCATCAGTTCGGACTTCATCGTCGGCTTCCCGGGGGAAACCGAGAAAGATTTCGAACAGACCATGAAGCTGATTGCCGACGTCGGTTTCGACTTTTCCTACTCGTTCGTCTACAGCCAACGCCCTGGTACTCCGGCCGCCGATCTGGCCGACGACACCCCGGAAGAACTGAAAAAAGAGCGCCTGAACGCCTTGCAGCATCGCTTGAACCAGCAAGGTTTCGAGATCAGCCGACAAATGGTCGGTTCGATCCAGCGGATTCTGGTGACCGATTATTCGAAGAAGGACCCGGGCGAGCTGCAAGGGCGCACCGAGAATAATCGTATCGTCAACTTCCGCTGCGATAATCCGACCCTGATCGGCCAGTTCGCCGACGTGCACATCGACGCGGCGCAACCGCACTCGCTGCGCGGCTCGCTGATCCAGTAACAAATATCAGAAACGCTGAGAATTCTGTGGGAGCTGCGGTGCGACGATTCGACTTGCCAGCGATGAGGCCATCAGCCCCGACCAATATGTCGCCTGTCGTACCGCTCTCGCTGGCAAGCCAGCTCCCACAGTGGCCTGCATTGTTCTTGAGAACAGGCTCATCAATTTAAGAGCTTTCGCACCCACGCCACTGGCGTTATCCTTGATTTCATCCTAATTGCCCCAGGGCGGCTAAATACGACCTTGAACGCACCCATCGAACCACATCGTTTTATCCTCGAGCCCTTTGAGGCTCGCCGCTTCGCCAATCTGTGCGGGCAGTTCGACGAGCACCTGCGCCTGATCGAACAGCGCCTGGCCATCGAGATCCGCAACCGCGGCAATCAATTCGAACTGATCGGCGAACCCAAGCTCACCACTTCCGCGGAAAACCTTATTCGCCGCCTGTACCGGGAAACCAAGGGTTCAGAGCTGTCGCCGGATACGGTGCACCTGTTCCTGCAGGAATCGGCCGTCGAGCAACTGGACAACCACGCCCCCGCCGAAGCCTCCGTCGCCCTGCGCACCAAGAAAGGCATGATTCGCCCACGCGGCTTGAATCAGCTGCGCTACGTGAAGGAAATCCTCGGCAACGACATCAACTTCGGCATCGGCCCGGCCGGTACCGGCAAGACCTATCTGGCTGTCGCCTGTGCGGTGGATGCGCTGGAGCGCGAGCAGATCCGTCGCATCCTGCTGGTGCGTCCGGCGGTCGAAGCCGGTGAAAAACTCGGCTTCCTGCCCGGCGACCTGTCGCAGAAGATCGACCCGTACCTGCGCCCGCTCTACGACGCACTCTACGAGATGCTCGGGTTTGAATACGTGGCCAAGCTGATCGAACGTCAAGTGATCGAAGTTGCACCGCTGGCCTACATGCGCGGTCGCACGTTGAACAACAGCTTCATCATTCTCGACGAAAGTCAGAACACCACCGTCGAACAGATGAAGATGTTCCTGACCCGGATCGGTTTCGGCTCCACGGCCGTGATCACCGGCGACATCACCCAGGTCGACCTGCCGCGCGGCACCAAGTCCGGACTTCATCACGTCATCGAAGTCCTGAAAGATGTGCCGGGCATCAGCTTCACCCACTTCCAGCCCAAAGACGTGGTGCGCCATCCATTGGTGCAACGCATCGTCGAAGCCTACGAGCGCTTCGAGACGCGTGTCGCTGATGAAGCGCCAAAGGACACCCGCCACGATGCTTGAGCTTGACCTGCAAATCGCGACCGAAGCGTCTGCGCCGACCGAAGCCGAGTTCCGCCAATGGTGCGAACTGGCCCTGCGCCAGCGCACCGCCGACTCGGAAATGACCATTCGTCTGGTCGACGAAGAAGAAGGCCGCGAACTGAATCACACCTGGCGCCACAAGGATTACGCGACCAACGTCCTGTCCTTTCCCGCCGAGGTGCCCGACGAGTTTCTCGACATTCCATTGCTGGGCGATCTGGTGATCTGCGTGGCCGTGGTTGAGCGTGAGGCCGCCGAACAGGGCAAGGAACTAAAGGCCCACTGGGCACATCTGGTCATTCACGGCTGCTTGCATCTGCTTGGTTACGACCATATAGATGACGAGGAAGCCGAGGAAATGGAAGCACTGGAACGCGAGTTGCTTGCCGAATTGGGTTATCCCGATCCATACGCGGACGACGAAACCGAAACATCCCCTATCGTTACAACAAAGGATTCAGAGTAATCGCTATGAGCGAAGATCGATCGAGCAACGGGCAGAAGTCATGGCTGGGTAAACTGACCCAGGCTTTTGCCCACGAGCCGAAGAACCGCCAGGAGCTGCTGGAGCTGCTGCGCGATGCACATCAGAACAAACTGCTGGACAGCGAAGCGCTGGCCATCGTCGAAGGCGCCATCCAGGTGGCTGACCTGCAGGTTCGCGACATCATGGTGCCGCGCTCGCAGATGATCAGCATCAAGGCGACCCAGACACCCCGCGAATTCCTCCCTGCCGTGGTCGACTCGGCCCACTCGCGCTACCCGGTCATCGGCGAAAGCCATGACGACGTGATGGGCGTGCTGCTGGCCAAGGATCTGCTGCCGTTGATCCTCAAGGAGAACGGCGACAGCTTCAACATCAAGGATCTGCTGCGCCCGGCCACGTTCGTGCCGGAGTCCAAGCGTCTGAACGTGTTGCTGCGTGAATTCCGCGCCAACCACAACCACATGGCCATCGTCATCGACGAATACGGCGGCGTGGCGGGTCTGGTGACCATCGAAGACGTGCTCGAGCAAATCGTCGGCGACATCGAAGACGAGCACGACGTCGAAGAAGACAGCTACATCAAGCCGCTGCCCAGCGGTGATTTCCTGATCAAGGCCCTGACGCCGATCGAGAACTTCAACGAGTTCTTCGACAGCGAATTCTCCGACGACGAGTTCGACACCGTCGGCGGGCTGGTGATGAGCGCGTTCGGGCACTTGCCAAAACGCAACGAAATCACTGAAATCGGCGCTTATCGTTTCCGCATCCTGAACGCCGACAGCCGTCGGATTCATTTGCTGCGACTGACCCCAATCGCCCGGTAAAAAATCTAAGGATTGAAATGCGCTGGACAACCCGCCCCGGCTGGCCCGGTAACCTGCTGGCCGTGGCGGCCGGTGCAATCACCACCTTCGCTCTCGCACCGTTCGATCTCTGGCCGCTGGCCCTGCTGGCGGTCGGCCTGTTCTACGCAGGCCTGCGCGAGCTGAGCCCGCGCCAGGCGCTAGGTCGCGGATGGTGCTTCGGCTTCGGCCTGTTCGGTGCCGGCACCAGCTGGATCTATTACAGCATCCACCACTTCGGCGGCGCTTCGGTGCTGCTGGCCGGTTTCCTGATGCTGATCTTCACCGCGGCCATTGCCTGGTTTTTCGCACTGCCCGCGTGGCTGTGGGCGCGCTGGTTGCGGCGTAACGAAGCGCCGGTGGCCGATGCCTTGGCCTTTGCTGCGCTGTGGGTTGGCCAGGAGGCGTTCCGTGGCTGGTTCCTCACCGGTTTCCCATGGCTGTATTCCGGTTACAGCCAGCTCGATGGCCCGCTGGCCGGGCTCGCGCCAGTAGGCGGCATGTGGCTGGTGTCGTTTGTCCTGGCGCTGACCGCTGCACTGATCTACAACGCACCGCGCCTGCTGCAAACCCGTCGCAAAATCTTCATCGTTGCCGGTCTGGTATTGCTGATCGGGCCATGGGCTGCGGGTATTGCGCTCAAGGGCCATGCCTGGACCAGCCCGGCCGGCGCGCCGCTGACCGTTGCTGCCATCCAGGGCAACGTCGCACAAAGCATGAAATGGGACCCGGCCGAGCTCAATGCGCAGCTGGCGCTGTACCGCGACCTGAGCTTCCGCTCCAAACCGGTTGATCTGCTGATCTGGCCGGAAACCGCTGTCCCGGTGCTCAAGGAGTCCGCCGAGGGCTACCTCGGCATGATGGGCAACTTCGCCGCCGAGCGTAAATCGGCGCTGATCACTGGCGTGCCGATCCGCGAAATGGTCCGTCACGAGAAGCGCTTCTTCAACGGCATCACTGTGGTCGGCGAAGGCGATGGCACTTACCTGAAGCAGAAACTGGTGCCATTCGGCGAATACGTACCGTTGCAGGACATCCTGCGCGGACTGATTGCGTTCTTCGACCTGCCGATGTCCGACTTCGCCCGCGGCCCAGCGGATCAGGCCCTGCTGCAGGCCAAGGGATATCAGATCGCGCCGTTCATCTGCTACGAAGTGGTCTACCCGGAATTCGCCGCAGGTCTGGCGGCACGCAGCGATCTGCTGCTGACGATCAGCAACGACACGTGGTTTGGTACGTCCATCGGCCCGTTGCAACACCTGCAAATGGCGCAGATGCGCGCGCTTGAAGCCGGACGCTGGATGATCCGCGCGACCAACAACGGCGTGACCGGGTTGATCAACCCGTTCGGGCAGATCACCGAACGCATTCCGCAGTTCGAACAAGGCGTGCTCTACGGCGAAGTGGTGCCGATGCACAACCTGACGCCGTATCTGCAATGGCGCTCGTGGCCGCTGATCATCCTGTGTGTGGTGCTGTTCGGCTGGGCGCTGATGACCAACCGGATGTCCAAGACTCTCTGAGATATCGCCCGCTCCCACAGATGATCACTGTGGGAGCGAGCTTGCTCGAAGGCGCCACCAACGACACCGCGTCAATCGGCGCTGTCACCCCCTCGGTAGAACAGCGAATAACCGATCTGCCCCACCGCCTCGTTCATCAACTGCCCGCTCTGCCAGATCGACTTGAACTCCGGCAGCCAGCCGCCAAACGGTCGCGCATTATCCGTACCGAGGAAACCGACCGGCGCCGGCACCACTTCAAATCCAGCCTGTTGATAACTCCACACCGCACGCGGCATGTGCCAGGCCTGGGTCACCAGCACGATGCGTTTGACGCCTTCCGGCAACAGCATTTTGGCGCTGAATTCGGCGTTCTCCCACGTGGTACGGCTCTCCCCTTCCTGCCAGCGCACCGCCACCCCGAAATCATCGCGCAGCGAATCCGCCATCAGTTTGGCTTCAGTCGGCGGCGTACCGTAATGCAGGCCACCGCTGGTCAGAATCGGCAACCCCGAAGCCTTGGCCAGTCGCGCCGCATAACGCTGGCGCTCCAGCCCTACACCGGTCGGTTGATCCTCGCCCCAGGCCACATCGCCGCGTTCACGGCCTGATCCCAGCACCACAATCGCATCGGCGCGCTGTGCAAGGCTTGTCCACGCTTCCCGGGCCAGCGGCGGCTCGCGCTCCAGGGCCTTGGCGCCCCATTGCACGACCACCGGCAGACTCATCAGCAAGAAACCGCCAAAACCCAGGGCAAAACACAGCCCGGCCAGTCGCGGCCGCGAACGTCGCAACCACCAGGCGACGAGTAGCAGCAACAAGAGAAGGCCAGGCGGCAATAGAAGCTGTTTAATCAAATAACGAAAAGGCATCGAGCATCTCCAGAGATGCCCGAAGCCTAAGTGGGTTGATACAGCGCGACAACCAGTAGGGTCGGATCCCGTTGAAAAAGATCCGCTTTTTGACCTGCCATGCGTTTACTTGGCCTGCAGAGTCCTAATCTTGACGGAGTCTCTGCCGGGCGCCTTGTCCTTGAGCCAGATGACTTTGGCCGAACGGGGTGCATCGAGTTGCTTCACTGCCTGTGACAGGTATCCGTGGGTTTCACGCTCACTGCGATCCAGATAGGCCTTGACCAATTCGAACTCGGCGGGGCTCAAGCCACGCAATTCCAGCTCCAGGGGGCGCTCGTCGCGCAGCCGGCCAGCGGTTTTTGCAGCGTCCAGGGCCATACCCAGACGATCGATCAACCGCTCGTACAACTCGGGTTTGGTAACGTTTTTTTGCTGTGACTCCACCATCCCTCACCTCATTGAAGATAAGACTCACTCCCCAGTTAGAGCTTAGCTTCGCTGCACAAACCGGCTGCACGCCGCGACCAACGGCCCTCGCCGCGATTTTGACCGGTCAAACGGCTGCAATCAGGGTTTCCCTAGGCCGAGCGCGGTCATGTATGCTACGGCGCTTCCTGTAACTCCACTTCCAGCTCGTCCGGCACGCCCCGAACGTCGCATTGAAGAGGATTAGGCCACCCCTATCCAGTACAAAAGTAGCCATGCACGAACAATATCAGCCCCGTGAAATCGAAGCCGCCGCCCAGTCGTTCTGGGACGAGCAAAAGTCCTTTGAAGTCAGTGAACAGCCAGGCAAGGAGACTTACTACTGCCTGTCGATGTTCCCTTACCCCAGCGGCAAGCTACACATGGGGCACGTGCGCAACTACACCATCGGCGACGTGATCTCCCGCTACCAGCGCATGCTTGGCAAGAACGTTCTGCAACCGATGGGTTGGGACGCCTTCGGCATGCCGGCGGAAAACGCCGCAATGAAGAACAACGTGGCCCCGGCCAAGTGGACCTACGAAAACATCGCCTACATGAAATCCCAGTTGCGCAGCCTGGGCCTGGCGGTGGACTGGTCCCGCGAAGTCACTACCTGCAAACCGGACTACTACCGCTGGGAACAATGGCTGTTCACTCGCCTGTTCGAAAAAGGCGTGATCTACCGCAAGAACGGCACCGTGAACTGGGACCCGATCGACCAGACCGTTCTGGCCAACGAACAGGTGATCGACGGTCGCGGCTGGCGTTCCGGCGCGCTGATCGAGAAGCGCGAAATCCCGATGTACTACTTCAAGATCACCGCCTACGCGGATGAGCTGCTGGAGAGCCTCGACGAACTGACTGGCTGGCCTGAGCAGGTCAAGACCATGCAGCGCAACTGGATCGGCAAGTCGCGCGGGATGGAAGTGCAGTTCCCGTACAACGTCGATTCGATCGGCGAAAGCGGCACCCTGAAAGTCTTCACCACCCGTCCGGACACCCTGATGGGCGCAACCTATGTTGCCGTGGCCGCCGAGCACCACCTGGCCGCCCTCGCCGCGAAGAACAACCCTGAGCTGCAAGCGTTCATCGCCGAATGCAAGGGCGGCAGCGTCGCCGAAGCCGACGTCGCCACTCAAGAGAAGAAAGGCCTGCCGACCGGCCTGTTCGTCGAGCACCCGCTGACCGGCGAAAAACTGCCGGTGTGGGTCGCCAACTACGTGCTGATGCACTACGGCGATGGCGCGGTCATGGCTGTGCCGGCGCACGACGAGCGCGATTTCGAATTCGCCCACAAGTACAACCTGCCGGTCAAATCCGTGGTTCGCACCAGCTCCGGTGACACCAACCCGGCGCCATGGCAAGACGCCTACGGCGAGCACGGCACGCTGATCAACTCCGGCGAGTTCGACGGCCTGGACTTCGCTGGCGCGTTCGACGCCATGGAAGTCGCCCTGATCAAGAAAAACCTCGGCGCCTCCCGCACCCAGTTCCGCCTGCGCGACTGGGGCATCAGCCGTCAGCGCTACTGGGGCTGCCCGATTCCGATCATCCACTGCGACGCTTGCGGTGACGTGCCGGTGCCGGAAGATCAACTGCCTGTCGTCCTGCCGGAAGACGTGGTGCCGGACGGCGCCGGTTCGCCGCTGGCGCGCATGCCCGAGTTCTACGAGTGCAGCTGCCCGAAATGCGGCCAGCCTGCCAAGCGTGAAACCGACACCATGGACACTTTCGTCGAGTCGTCGTGGTACTACGCCCGTTACGCCTCGCCGCACTTCGAAGGCGGTCTGGTGGAGAAATCCGCGGCCGACCACTGGTTGCCGGTGGATCAGTACATCGGCGGTATCGAACACGCCATTCTTCACCTGCTCTACGCGCGCTTCTTCCACAAGCTGATGCGCGACGAAGGCCTGGTAAGCTCCAACGAGCCGTTCAAGAACCTGCTGACCCAGGGCATGGTGGTCGCCGAGACTTACTATCGTCGCGAAGCCAACGGTGCCTACACCTGGTTCAACCCGGCGGACGTGGAACTCGAACGCGACAGCAAGGCCAAGGTCATCAGCGCCAAGCTGATCGCCGACGGCCTGCCGGTGGAAATCGGCGGCACCGAAAAGATGGCCAAGTCGAAGAACAACGGCGTCGACCCTCAGTCGATGATCGACCAGTTCGGCGCCGACACTTGCCGCCTGTTCATGATGTTCGCCTCGCCACCTGACATGAGCGCGGAATGGTCCGACTCCGGCGTGGAAGGTTCGCACCGCTTCCTCAAGCGCGTCTGGCGTCTGGCTCAGGCCCACATCACTCAGGGCCTGCCGGGCAAACTGGACATCGCCGGCCTGAATGACGAGCAGAAAGTCATTCGTCGCGCGATCCACCAGGCGATCAAGCAGGCCAGCCACGATGTCGGCCAGAACCACAAATTCAACACCGCCATCGCTCAGGTGATGACGCTGATGAACGTGCTGGAAAAAGCCGTGCAAGCGACCGAACAGGATCGCGCACTGGTTCAGGAAGGTCTGGAAACCGTCACACTGCTGCTGGCTCCGATCACACCGCACATCAGCCACGAGCTGTGGAGTCGCCTGGGTCACGCTGACCCGGTGATCGACGCCGGCTGGCCGGTGCTGGACGAAAGCGCGCTGGTGCAGGACAGCCTGACCCTGGTGATCCAGGTCAACGGCAAACTGCGTGGCCAGATCGAAATGCCGGCCGCCGCCACCCGTGAAGAAGTCGAAGCGGCAGCCCGCGCCAACGAAAACGTACTGCGTTTCGTTGACGGCCTGACGATTCGCAAAGTGATCGTAGTGCCCGGGAAACTGGTCAATATCGTCGCCAGCTAATTGGATCGGGCGTCAGGTCAGCCTGACGCCCAGTAAAACCTTTCGGGCCACAGAACCGGCCCACATGGTTTCAAGGGGAGCAACACAATGATCAAACGCAATCTGCTGGTGATGGGCCTCGCTGTCCTGTTGAGCGCCTGCGGTTTCCAGCTGCGTGGTACTGGCACCAACGAACTGTCGATCAAGGAGCTCGACCTGAGCGCCCGCAACGCCTACGGCGAAACAGTGACGCAACTGCGTCAGGTGCTGGAGGCCAGCGGCGTCAAGATCGTATCCGGTGCGCCGTACAAGTTGTACCTGGCGGATGAGCAGGAAACCCAGCGAATCCTCAGCTACGCTGGCGCCGGTCGTACTGGCGAATATCAGGTGAGCACAGTGCTGAACTACGATATCCGTGGTGAAAAAGACCTGCTGCTCAAAAGCGACAAGCTTGAAGTGCAGAAAGTGTTCATCCACGACGGCAACAACCTGGTGGGTTCCGACCAGGAAGCCAACGATGCCCGCCGTGAAACCCGCCGCGAGCTGGTACAACGCATGATGCTGCGTCTGCAACAACTGACGCCGGCACAGCTGGACGCTCTGCAGCAAACCGCCAACGCGCGGGCCAAGGCAGAAGCCGACGCCCTCGAAGCGGCACAGAAGGCTGAAGCGGAAACCCCGCGCCAGTCGCCGCTCGAACTGCCGCAGCAGTAAGACGTTCGGGGCGCTCAGGCGCCCCGTTCGCCCTCTCTTATGAAGCTCGCTCCCGCTCAACTCGGCAAACACCTGCAAGGCGCTCTCGCGCCGGTCTACATCATCAGCGGCGATGACCCGCTGCTGTGCCAGGAAGCAGCCGACGCCATTCGTTCCGCTGCCCGTCAGCAAGGGTTCGACGAACGCCAGGTCTTTGCCGCCGACGCCAATTTCGATTGGGGTACGCTGCTGCAGGCCGGCGCCAGCATGTCGCTGTTCGCCGAAAAGCGCCTGCTGGAACTTCGCCTGCCCTCGGGCAAACCCGGTGACAAGGGTGCTGCAGCATTTATCGAATACTGCTCGCGCCCGGCTGAAGACACGGTGCTGCTTATCAGTTTGCCCAAGCTGGACGGCAGCGCGCAGAAGACCAAGTGGGGCAAGGCGCTGGTCGAAGGTCAGCAGACCCAGTTCATCCAGATCTGGCCGGTGGACGCCAACCAGTTGCCGAGCTGGATTCGTCAGCGTCTGTCCCAGGCCGGCCTGTCGGCCAGCCAGGACGCGGTCGAACTGATTGCTGCGCGGGTCGAAGGCAACCTGCTGGCCGCTGCGCAAGAGATCGAAAAGCTCAAGTTGATGGCGGAAGGCGGGCAGATCACCGTCGAAACGGTACAGGCGGCCGTGGCCGACAGTGCGCGCTTCGACGTGTTCGGCCTGACCGACGCGGTGCTCAACGGCGAACCGGCCCACGCTCTGCGCATGCTCGAAGGGCTGCGCGGTGAAGGGGTCGAGCCACCGGTGATCCTCTGGGCCCTGGCCCGCGAGTTGCGCTTGCTGGCCAACATCTCGTTGCAATACAGCCAGGGAACGCCACTGGACAAGTGCTTCAGCCAGGCCAAGCCTCCGGTCTGGGACAAGCGCAAACCGCTGATGAGCAAGGCCCTGCAACGCCACTCGGCGCAACGCTGGGCGCAGTTGCTGCTCGAAGCCCAGCGCATCGACGCGCAGATCAAGGGCCAGGCGGCCGGTTCGCCGTGGATGAGTCTGAGCCGGTTGGCGCTGCTGATGGCCGGTCAGCGTCTGACATTGCCTGCCGAATGAAATCCGGGATCACGCTCTGCGATCCCGTTTTTTTACCGAGTCCATTTCCTACAGAACATCCCGCCCTCGGTCCTATAGACAGACGCCCGAGATCGGCAGATTATCTGCCGCGCAAAACCCCACCGATCGAGAGAATCCTCATGAGCAAAAAGCCATCGAAACATGGCCACAACAAGGCCAAATCCATCGTCGCCCAACCCCTGTTCCGCAGCCGCCAGGAACGACCAACCAAGGGTAAAGGCAGCTACCGCCGCGAAGCCTTCCAGTCTGACAGCTGGGAGGCTTCTTACTTTCTGGCCGCTTGAAGCACTGCACCCCCTCCTCATGTTAAGGTCTGCACCTGATTCGTATCCTCTGGACCTGTGCATGCCCCTCAGTCTTTCCCGTCGTTGGCCCTTGCGCCAACTGATCGCTGCCTCCAGCTTCGTACTGCTCGTCGCCTGCGCGGAAAAACCCACCGCTGCCGACGCTCAACCGCTTCAGACCGCTCCCGTTGCCACAGCCCCAGCGGTCATCCCGCCGGTAGTGCCGTCCGGTGACGACCTCGACCTGCAACCAACCCAGACCTTTGCCGAATGGCAGGCCGGTTTCCGCAAGGACGCTCTGGCCGCCGGCATCCGTGCCGACCTGTTCGACCGCGCGTTCGCCAATGTCAGCTTCGATGCCAGCGTGATTCGCGCAGACCGCAGCCAGCCGGAATTTGCCCGGCCAGTCTGGGAATATCTGGACGGTGCCCTTTCGCCCTTGCGCGTGCGCAAAGGCCAGGCCCTGATCAGCCAGTACGCCGACATCCTGCAAAGCATCGAACAGCGTTATGGCGTCGATCGTCAGGCGCTGGTGTCTGTGTGGGGAATGGAAAGCAACTTCGGCCAGTTCCAGGGCAGCAAGTCGGTGATCAACTCACTGGCAACCCTGGCCTATGAAGGCCGCCGTCCGGGCTTTGCCCATGCGCAACTGATCGCGGCACTGCAGATCCTGCAACAGGGCGACATCACGCCGGAGAAAATGCTCGGTTCCTGGGCCGGCGCCATGGGCCAGACCCAATTCATCCCGACCACCTACAACACCCACGCCGTGGATTTCGACGGTGATGGTCGCCGCGACATCTGGGGCAGCCCGGCTGACGCATTGGCCTCCACCGCGCATTACCTGCAAAGCTCCGGCTGGCAGCGTGGCCAGCCGTGGGGCTTCGAAGTGCAACTGCCGAGCGGCTTCAACTACACCCTGGCCGACGGCGCAATTCGCAAGAGCGTCGCCGAATGGCGGCAACTGGGCGTGATCCTGCCGAACGGCGGCCAGGTGCCAGCCGGTTCCGAGCAACTGTCCGCCGCGCTGCTGCTGCCGGCCGGCTACCGTGGCCCGGCGTTCCTGATCCTCGATAACTTCCGGGCGATCCTCAAGTACAACAACTCGTCGTCCTATGCCTTGGCCGTCAGCCTGTTGTCCGAGCGTTTCAACGGTGCTGGCCTGATCAATGGCACCTGGCCAAAAGATGACCTGCCGTTGAGCCGCACCGAGCGGATCGAACTGCAAAACCTGCTGACCGCGCGCAACTACGACGCAGGCGCAGCGGACGGGATCATCGGCGCCAATACGCGCAAGGCGATCCGCAGTGCGCAGCAGTCATTCGGCTGGCCGGCGGATGGCTACCCGACGCACAAACTGCTGGAAAGTCTGCGTAACCAGTAAAAGCATCGCGGGCAAGCCCGCTCCCACAGGTTTAGAGGTGATCGCAGTTCTGCGTACAACCTGAAAACTGTGGGAGCGGGCTTGCCCGCGATGACTGACTATCAGGCGATTAGTTTCTACGCCTTGATCACCACATCCTGCTCCAGCATCAATTCTTTCTTGCCGGCATCCAGTCGAACCAGCGCCCCCAGCGGCAACGTCAGGTTCGGATCGCAGTGCCCACTGCGCCAGCCGGACAACACCGGAATCCGCAGCGGTTCAAAGGTCTGCTTGAGCAAGCGGTTCAAGGCCTCGACATCCACACCCGCCACGTCCCCGACCAACACGCCACGCAATCTGGCCAACTTGCCCGCCAGACGCATCTGGGTCAGCAAGCGGTCGATGCGATAAAGCGGCTCGTTGATGTCTTCGATAAGCAGAATCACCCCTTCCACGTCGATTTCGTAAGGTGTGCCCAGGGTCGCGGCGATCATCGCCAGATTGCCACCCAGCAAACGCCCGTGGGCAATACCGGGCTCCACGGTGGTCAATGGATAGGCCGCCGGATGACTCAGCACACTGCCGGCCTTCAACTGACCGCGCAGCATGGCGAAGAACGACGTCACCGTCGGCGGCTCCTTGTCCCCCAGCAGATCGGCATTCAACAACGGCCCGTGAAAGGTCACGAACCCGGCGTAGCGGCTGATGGCCAGGTGCAGCGCGGTGATGTCGCTGTAACCGACGAAAGGCTTGGCATGGCGGCTCAGCAGGTCGTAGTCGATCCGGTCCAGCAACCTTGGCGTGCCGTAACCACCGCGCAGGCAAATGATCGCATCGACTTCCTCGTCAGCGAACGCCGCGTGCAGATCGTTGAGCCGCACCTCGTCGCTGCCGGCCAGATAGCCATCCTTTTCGTAGACGCCGGGAAACACCCGCAGACCATAACCCCGGGCGCGCATCCACTGAACGGCCTTTTCAGTATCCAGCGTGCCGGAGCCGGCAGGCGCAATGACGCCTATCAGCCCTTCCGACGGCAGCGCAGGCACAGGCTTGTACGGAAAAAGGGTGTGGGTCGGTCGAACGGTCATCCATGGATCTCCCTGTGTGAAGTCATGCTCACACAGTAGTCAGGAACGGCGACAAACAGAAGAGGCTCGGCTGCGCCGCAGATTGCAGGAAAAGTCAGTAACGAGTGTAGGTCGGGCAAAAAAATGCCCGCCGGGCGATAAACCCCGGCGGGCATTTTTTCATTCAGCGCTGAATCAGGAACCGAGCAGCTCGGCCTTGACCAGTTTCGCCTGCTCGTCGGCGTGGTACGAAGAACGTACCAACGGGCCGGACGCGACATTCTTGAAGCCCATCTTGTAACCTTCCTCGGCGAACCAGGCGAAGGTGTCCGGGTGTACGAAACGCTGCACCGGCAAGTGGCTGCGGGACGGTTGCAGGTACTGGCCCAGGGTCAGCATGTCGATGTCGTGTTCGCGCATGCGCTTCATGACTTCGATGACTTCGTCGTCGGTCTCGCCCAGACCCAGCATCAGGCCGGATTTGGTCGGAATGTGCGGCATCATCTGCTTGAAGCGTTGCAGCAGGGTCAGCGACCACTGGTAGTCCGAACCCGGACGCGCAGCCTTGTACAGGCGCGGTACGGTTTCCAGGTTGTGGTTGAACACATCCGGCGGCTCGGCCGCGGTGATTTCCAGGGCGATGTCCATGCGGCCACGGTAGTCCGGGACCAGGGTCTCGAGCTGCACGTTCGGCGACAGTTTGCGGATTTCACGGATGCAGTCGGCAAAGTGCTGGGCACCGCCGTCACGCAGGTCGTCGCGGTCAACCGAGGTGATCACTACATACTTGAGCTTCAGGTCGGCGATGGCGATGGCCAGGCTCTCCGGCTCGTTGACGTCCAGTGGCTTCGGACGACCGTGGCCAACGTCGCAGAACGGGCAGCGACGGGTGCAGATGTCACCCATGATCATGAAGGTCGCGGTGCCGCCGGAGAAGCACTCGCCCAGGTTCGGGCAGGACGCCTCCTCGCAGACGCTGTGCAGCTTGTGCTTGCGCAGCAGGCTCTTGATGCGGTCGACTTCCGGCGAAACCGGGATGCGCACGCGGATCCAGTCGGGTTTCTTCGGCAGTTCGGTGGTCGGAATGATCTTCACCGGGATGCGTGCAACCTTCTCGGCGCCGCGCAGCTTGACGCCGGCTTCAACCTTGGGACGCGGGGCCGGGCGCTCGGTCACGTCGAGCGTCGGGATCATGGTTTGCACTGCATCAGTAGTCATATCAGTCGATTCCGCCCGTCAGGGTCGTCTGCTCAGCATAGTCGAGGTGTTTGACGAGCTGCGCGCGCAGCCGGGCACTTACCTCGGCAAATTCAATCGATCCTGCGTGCTCGCTCAGCTGGGTCATCGCCAGCCCGGCATAGCCGCAGGGATTAATCCGTCGAAACGGCTCCAGGTTCATGTCCACGTTCAGGGCCAGGCCATGAAAGGAACAACCGTGGCGAATCCGCAAACCCAGAGAAGCGATCTTCGCTCCGTCGACGTAGACGCCGGGAGCATCCGGCTTGGCCACGGCGGTCACGCCGTAGCTGGCCAGCAGTTCGATCAGGCAGCGCTCCATGCGGCTGACCAGATCGCGCACACCGAAACCGAGTCTGCGCACGTCCAGCAGCAGGTAGGCCACCAGTTGGCCGGGGCCATGGTAGGTCACCTGACCGCCGCGGTCGACCTGCACCACCGGGATATCCCCCGGCAGCAACAGGTGCTCGGCCTTGCCGGCCTGGCCCTGGGTGAACACCGGCGGGTGTTCAACCAGCCAGATTTCATCCGGGGCCGTGGTGCCACGCTCGTTGGTGAAACGTTGCATGGCCTGCCAGACCGGCTCGTAAGCCATCTGGCCAAGCTCGCGAAAGCCCAGCGTGTCCGGCATCACAGCACCATGTGCACGAAACCGGTAGCCCGCAGTTCGCTGTTGATGTTGTACAGCTGATCCTGGTCGGTCGCGACGATGTGCAACTGAATGGTGGTGTACTTGCCGTTGCTGCTTTGACGCTCGTCGACACGCTCATCGTTGATCTTGGCGTGTTTCTTGACGATGTCGATGATCTTGTCTTTGTTGCCGACGCCCGTATCGCTGATTACCTTAACCGGATAATCAACCTGGGGAAATTCGATCTTTGGCGCCTTTACTTCGGTATCGGTCATGGCGTAACGGCCTCGTAAGCGTAAGCCCGGTAACGAACAAGGCCCCGCTCCGGATCGGAACGGGGCCATGCAGGTCAACTCAAATCAGTTGAACAAGCCGTAGAAGAATAGACGGATGCTATCCCACATGCGGCGGAAGATACCACCCTCCTCGACAGCGTCCAGGGCGATCAGGTCGGCGCTGTGCACCACCTTGTCGTCCAGTTTCACTTCGACTTTACCGATCACGTCGCCCTTGGCGATTGGCGCGGTCAGTTGCGGGTTCATGGTCATGCTGGCAGCGAGCTTCTTCAGCTGGCCTTTCGGCAGGGTCATGGTCAGGTCTTCAGCCAGGCCGGCCTTGACTTGATTGGTGGTGCCTTTCCACACCGGGGCCTGAGCCAGTTCGGTGCCCTTCTGGTAGAAGGTCTGGGTTTCGAAGAAGCGGAAACCGTAGGTCAGCAGCTTCTGGGTCTCGGCGGCGCGGGCCACTTCGCTGTTGGTGCCGAACACCACGGCGATCAGGCGCATGCCGTCACGTACGGCCGAGGACACCATGCAGTAGCCGGCTTCGTCGGTGTGACCGGTTTTCAGACCGTCGACGGTCTTGTCGCGCCACAGCAGCAGGTTGCGGTTGGGTTGCTTGATGCCGTTCCAGAAGAACTCTTTCTGCGAGTAGATCGCGTAGTGAGCCGGATCTTCGTGGATGATCGCACGCGCCAGGATCGCCATGTCGTGAGCCGACGAGTAGTGCTCAGGGTTCGGCAGACCGGTCGGGTTCATGAAGTGGGTGTTGGTCATGCCCAGATCGGCGACGGTCTTGTTCATCAGGTCGGCGAAGGCGTCTTCGCTGCCGGCGATGTGTTCAGCCACCGCGACGCTGGCGTCGTTGCCGGACTGGATGATGATGCCGTGCAGCAGGTCGCTGACAGTGACCTGCGAGCCAACCTTGATGAACATCCGCGAACCGCCGGTGCGCCAGGCGTTTTCGCTGACGGTCACCGGGTCATTTTCACCGATCTGGCCGCGACGGATTTCCAGCGTGGCGATGTACGCGGTCATCAGTTTGGTCAGGCTGGCCGGCGGCAGACGCTGGTCACCGTTATTCTCCACCAGCACGTTGCCGCTGTTGGCATCCATGAGCACGTAGGATTTGGCGGCCAGTTGTGGTGGCGACGGCATCATCTCGGCCGCGAAGGCGGCTGGCGAGAGGAGCAGCGGGACTAGCAGACACAGGCGTTTGGCAAAGGTGGTGATGTTCATCCGTCTCTCGAAATCGCTAATGGAAACTGTCCTTGCGGACAAAATTAATCAGATGGCTTTCTAACGGGCCATCGCGTGTTCAGTTGCTCACTCCAGTCACCCTTGCCGGGCTTTTGTTCTTCGACGAGCCAACAACCTGGTTCACCCCCCAATCGCTGGTGAACCGTCAATCAAGTCCTACGTTTACTCGGTGACCACACTTGGCGAACCCAGGTTGGCCAGGCGCACGCTGTTCTGTACCTGGGCGATTTCACCCGGCGAACCGATCGGTCCCAGGCGAACCCGGTGCAGGGTCTGCTGATTGCGCACGATCGAGCTGATGAACACCGGAGCGCTCACCATCCCGCTGAGCTTCGACCTCAGGAGTTCTGCAGCGTCCGGGTTGGCGAACGCGCCCACCTGCAGATACTGGCCAGACGCTGGTGCAGAAGCGTTTTTTTTTGCGTCGAGCTGAACCGGCACGACGGCCGCGGCGTGCTGCTGCGGCGGCGGAGTCCATTGTTCGACGGTGCCGGCCGAGGCCGTGATCACCGGGGCGCTATTCTGCGCGACTTGCGGCTCGTTGAGCATCAAAGGCGCCGGACGGCCCTTGGCGGCCCACCATTGCTGAGGGTCGATGCCTTCGACCTTGACCCGCGCGGTGCCGATTTCGGCATAACCGAGCTTTTTCGCGGCGGCGTAGGACAGGTCGATGATCCGGTCCGAGTAGAACGGCCCGCGGTCATTGACCCGCAGGATCACGCTCTTGTTGTTGTCCAGGTTGGTCACCCGAACGTAACTCGGCAGCGGTAGTGTCTTGTGGGCGGCACTCATGCCGTACAGGTCGTAGACCTCGCCATTGGCGGTGTTCTGACCGTGGAATTTTGTGCCGTACCAGGACGCGGTGCCGGAGGCCACGTAAGTCTTGGACTCCTGCAACGGGAAGTAGGTCTTGCCCAGCACGGTGTACGGGTTGGCCTTGTACGGGCCGGTGTGCAGGGTCGGCGTGGCATCCGGGATGCGCGATACGTCGACGTCCCACCACGGCGCGCCGTCCTTGTGGGCCCGGTTGATGTCCAGGCCCGGCTGCGAACGCACGGCGGTGGTTGGCTTCTGGCTCGGCGAACGGCTGGTCGAACAACTGGCGACCAGCAACGCCAACGCAGCGAAAGCCACCAGCTTCAGGGGTTTATTGATAGGCAATGCCCGCATTACTTGACGCCCCGTGCTTGTACCAGCTGTTCAGACAGTTGATGTACGGCCATGGCGTACATCACGCTGCGGTTATAACGCGTGATCGCGTAGAAATTCTTCAGGCCCATCCAGTATTCCGGGCCATTGTCGCCTTCGAGGCGGAATGCGGTGACCGGCATGTCATCGCGCAGCGCATCATGACTCGACCAGCCCAGCGCTCGCAACTCCCCGACGGTTTTCGTCGGCTCGATGCCGGTGGTCAGGCCTTCATCCACCTGCTCGCCCCGTACATCCGCGCGACTGACCACCGGCTCGCCGGCAACCCAGCCGTGACGCTTGAAATAGCTGGCGACGCTGCCGATCGCATCATCCGGGTTGTTCCAGATGTTGATGTGGCCGTCGCCGTCGAAATCCACCGCGTAGGCGCGAAAACTGCTCGGCATGAACTGCGGCAAACCCATCGCCCCGGCGTAGGAACCCTTGAGGGTCAGCGGGTCGACCTGCTCTTCGCGCGCCAGCAGCAGGAACTCACGCAGCTCCTTGCGGAAAAATTCGGCACGGGGAGGATAGTCGAAACCCAGCGTGGACAACGCATCGATCACCCGGTAATTGCCGGTATTACGTCCGAAAAAGGTCTCAACGCCGATGATCGACACGATCACCTGGGCCGGAACGCCGTATTCCTGCTCGGCTCGGGCCAGAGTCGCCTCGTGCTGGCGCCAGAAGTCCACACCGCGGGCGATGCGCGCGTCAGTGATGAACATCGGCCGGTATTCTTTCCACTGCTTGACCCGCTCGGCGGGTTTGGAAATGGCGTCGAGAATCGCCTGTTTGCGCTGGGCCTCGCGGAACACGGCCATCAGTTGTTCGCCGGCGAAACCGTAGTCGCGGGTCATTTCACCGACGAATTCGGCCACCTGGGGCGAGCCTTCGTAATCGCCGGCCAACGCTTCCTGCGCGCTGCCAAGGATGCCTACCAGGCCGAGCCACGGTGCGTATCGTGTCGCCCAGTCACGCATTACTTGCATTGAACTCTTCACCTTATTCAAACCTGTGCGATCCACTTGCGATGGGTATGGATCGACATCAAAACCCCAAACGCTGACAGCAGCGTCACCAGCGAAGTTCCGCCGTAGCTAATGAACGGCAACGGCACCCCCACCACCGGCAACAGGCCACTGACCATACCGATGTTGACGAAAACGTAAACAAAAAACGTCATGGTCAGCGCACCGGCCAGCAATTTGCCGAACAGCGTCTGCGCCTGGGCGGTAATCACCAGGCCACGACCGATCAGCAACAGATAGATCAGCAACAGTGCGCAGATGCCCACCAGGCCAAACTCTTCGCCCAGCACCGCAATGATGAAGTCAGTGTGGCTTTCCGGCAGGAAGTCCAGGTGCGACTGGGTGCCCAGCAGCCAGCCCTTGCCGAATACGCCACCGGAACCGATGGCGGCTTTCGACTGAATGATGTTCCAGCCAGTGCCCAGCGGATCGCTTTCCGGGTCGAGGAACGTCAGGATCCGCTGTTTCTGGTAGTCGTGCATGATGAAAAACCACATCGCCACCGACACCGGAATCGCCGCCGCCAGTACGCTGAGAATCCAGCGCCAGCGCAGCCCGCCCATAAACAGTACGAAGGCGCCACCGGCCAGAATCAGCAGCGAAGTGCCGAGATCGGGTTGACGTACGATCAGGGCGAACGGCACACCGATCAGCAGCAGACTGATGCCGACATGCTTGAGCTGCGGCGGCAAAGTGCGTTTGGACAGATACCAGGCGATGGTCGCCGGCATCAGGATTTTCATGAACTCCGAGGGCTGGAAGCGGATCACCCCGGGGATGTTGATCCAGCGGGTCGCCCCCATGGCGTTGTGGCCCATGATGTCCACCACCAGCAGGAGCACCACCCCGACCACGTAGCCGAGCGGTACCCAGCGCGCCATGAACCGAGGCTCGAACTGGGCAATGATGATCATCGACACCAGACCGATGCCGAACGAAGTGGCTTGTTTACCCAGCAGATCCCAGCTCTTGCCGCTGGCCGAATACAGCACAAACAGGCTGCCGGCTGCGAGGATCAGCAGCAGGACCAACAAAGGGCCATCGATATGCAAACGTTGCAGCAGCGTCGCCCGGCGACGCATCACATCCTCGCTGGAGAGCATGCGATCGAAATTATTCATCACGGGCCGTAGCCTCCGCACTGATAGGGCTGGCGTATTCGGCCTTCAACCGTCCGTCCTGATCCAGCAGCCAGGCATCCATGACCTGGCGCACCACCGGTGCTGCGACACCGGAACCGGACTCACCGTTCTCGACCATCACCGACACCACGATTTTCGGGTCATCCGCCGGCGCGAAGCCGACAAACAGGGCGTGGTCGCGGTGGCGTTCCTGGACCTTGGAGCGGTCGTACTTTTCACCTTGTTTGATCGCCACGACCTGCGCCGTACCGGACTTGCCGGCGATCCGGTATTGCGCGCCGATGGCCGCTTTACGCGCCGTACCCCGTGCACCGTGCATCACCTGTTGCATGCCATGGTTGACCTTGGTCCAGTCCGACGGATCGCGCAGGATGATATCCGGCATCGGATTCTCATCCACCGGCTTCACGCCTTCGAGGGATTTGGCCAGGTGCGGGCGGTTCCACACACCTTTGTTGGCTACCAGCGCAGTGGCCTGGGCCAGTTGCAGCGGGGTCGATTGCATATAGCCCTGGCCGATCCCGAGAATCAGGGTTTCGCCGGGGAACCACGCCTGGCGCCGGGTCGCGCGTTTCCACTCGCGGGACGGCATCAGGCCGGGGGATTCTTCGAACATGTCCAGCGAGACCTTCTGGCCGATGCCGAACTTGTTCATGTAGGCCGACAACCGGTCGATGCCCAGCTTGTGTGCCAAATCATAGAAGTAGGTGTCGTTGGACCGCATGATCGCCGTGTCGAGGTCGACGAAGCCGTCCCCGGTGCGGTTCCAGTTGCGGTACTTGTGATCGTAGTTGGGCAGCATGTAGTACCCGGGGTCGAAGACCCGGCTTGACGCCGTCACCACGCCTGCATCGAGACCGGCAATCGCCACCGCCGGCTTGATCGTCGAACCCGGCGGGTACAGGCCGCGCAGTACGCGGTTGAACAGCGGCCGGTCGATCGAGTCGCGCAGCTCGGCATAAGCCTTGAAGCTGATGCCGGTGACGAACAGATTCGGGTCGAAGCTCGGCTGACTGACCATCGCCAGCACTTCGCCGGTTTTCGGATCGAGCGCCACCACCGCGCCACGTCGACCGCCCAGCGCGGCCTCGGCGGCCTCCTGCAACTTGATGTCGAGGCTCAGGACAATGTCCTTGCCCGGTATCGGATCGGTACGCTTGAGCACGCGCAGGACGCGGCCACGGGCGTTGGTCTCGACCTCTTCGTAACCCACCTGACCGTGCAGCTCGGCTTCATAGAAGCGTTCGATGCCGGTCTTGCCGATGTGGTGGGTGCCGCTGTAGTTGACCGGGTCGAGGGTCTTCAGCTCTTTCTCGTTGATCCGCCCCATGTAACCCACCGAGTGCGCGAAATGCGCACCCTGCGGATAGTGACGCACCAGTTGCGCGACTACCTCGACGCCCGGCAGGCGGAACTGATTCACCGCGATCCGGGCGATCTGCTCTTCGGTCAGCTCGAACAGGATCGGCACCGGCTCGAACGGCCGACGGCCCTGGCGCATGCGCTTCTCGAAAATCACCCGATCTTCCGGTGTCAGCTCCAGCACCTCGACGATCACGTCGAGCACTTGCTGCCAGTCGCCGGAACGCTCGCGGGTCATGCTCAGGCTGAAGCTCGGACGGTTGTCCGCCACCACCACGCCGTTGCGGTCGAAAATCAGGCCACGGGTCGGCGGGATCGGCTGGACATGCACCCGGTTGTTTTCCGACAGGGTCGAGTGGTACTCGTACTGAATCACCTGCAGGTAATACAGGCGCGCAATCAGCACGCAGATCAGCGCCACCACCGCAATTGCGCCGAACACGACGCGAGCACGCACCAGACGGGCGTCTTTTTCGTGGTCCTTGATGCGGATCGGCTGAGACATGAGGGCGGATTACTTGTGGTAAGGGTGGCCGGACAGCACGGTCCAGGCACGATACAACTGCTCGCCGATGAGGATGCGCACCAGCGGGTGCGGCAGCGTCAGCGGCGATAACGACCAGCGCTGATCCGCGCGGGCACAGACTTCCGGCGCCAACCCTTCCGGGCCTCCGACCATGAAGTTGACCGTGCGCGAGTCCAGGCGCCAGCGATCGAGTTCGACCGCCAGCTGCTCGGTGCTCCAGGGCTTGCCATGAACTTCGAGGGTGACGATCCGCTCGTTCTGCCCGACCTTGGCCAGCATGGCTTCGCCTTCCTGACGGATGAAGCGGGCCACGTCGGCGTTCTTGCCACGGGTATTGAGCGGAATTTCCACCAGTTCCAGCGCCAGTTCGGACGGAAGACGCTTGGCATATTCATGCCAGCCTTCTTCCACCCACTTGGGCATGCGTGAACCGACGGCGATCAGTCGCAGTCGCACAGCAATCCCTTACAGCTGGTCTTTGTTGAGCTTGGTGAAATGCTCGTGGGTGTTTTCCGGGCTGTGGTGCTTGGCGTCCGCCGCACGGCTTTGCTCGGCACCGGCCCACAGGCGCTCCAGGTCGTAGAACTGACGCGCCGAGGCAGTCATCATGTGCACGATCACCAGGTCCAGGTCCAGCAGCACCCAGTCGCTGTCGCCCTTGCCTTCTTCGCCCAGCGGCTTGGCGCCGTTCTTTTTGACCTCTTCGCGAACCTTGTCCAGCATCGCGTTGATCTGGCGGTTGGAAGTACCGGTGGCGATGATCATGTAGTCGGTGATGCTCTGCTTGTCGCGCACATCAATGATCTGGATGTCCTGGGCCTTGACGTCTTCCAGGGCTGCAACGGCCACCTTGACCAGTTCGTCGCCCTTGAGCGGCTCGTTGGAGTTGACCGGCTCTGGCAGCGGAGCGCTCTTGAATGTGCCTTTGCGCTTTACTTTGGTTTGGTCTTTGTCAGTCATATAAAACTCGTTTTGCTCATATATTCGGCGGCTTGGCGACACGTGGATTCGTATCAGTGAAGCACGCCTTGTTCAGTTCGACGCACGGTACAGACCGTGCGCATCGATGTAGGCCAGGACCGCGTCGGGCACCAGGAAACGTACCGACTTACCGCTGGCCAGCAGTTGACGGATCTGGGTGGCGGAAACCGCGAGCGGTGTCTGCCAGACGAATGCAATCTGTCCGCTCGGCCCCTTCAGGGCCAGCGGGTCGCTCACCGAACGCGCTGCCAGCAGGTTGCGCAAGGCATCCGGCGGTTCGCTGTCGGCGTCCGGGCGCTGTAGCACCAGGATGTGGCAATGCTGGAGCAACTCTTCCCAGCGGTGCCAAGTGGGCAGGCCGCAAAATGCGTCCCAGCCCAGAAGCAGAAAAACCTGGGTCTCGGCGGCCATTTCGGCCCGCAGCGACTCCAGGGTATCGATGGTCCAGGACGGTTTGTCCCGCTGCAATTCGCGGGCGTCCACCACCAGCGGCGGCACACCGGCCACCGCACATTCAACCATTGCCAGCCGATCCTGCGCCGACACCTGCGGCGTATCGCGGTGCGGCGGCCGGGCGCTGGGCATCATGCGCAGCTCATCGAGCCCCAGCGCTTCGGCAACTTCCAGCGCCCCACGCAAATGGCCGACGTGCACCGGGTCGAATGTCCCGCCCAGTACGCCAATGCGCCGGGGACGGGACTTCTTGCCGGGTTTCGGCGCTTTCAGGTCGAGGTCGGACAAGTCAGACCGTCGCCTGGCCGCGCAACTGGCCATCACCGACCACGATGTACTTCTCGCAGGTCAGTCCTTCGAGGCCCACCGGGCCACGGGCGTGCAGCTTATCAGTAGAAATGCCGATCTCGGCACCCAATCCGTATTCGAATCCGTCGGCGAAGCAGGTCGGGGTGTTGATCATGACCGACGCCGAGTCGACCTGAGCCACGAACTGGCGGGTGTCGGCGAGGTTTTCGCTGACGATCGAGTCGGTGTGATGGGAGCCGAAATGGTTGATGTGTTCGATGGCCTGATCCAGGCCATCCACCACGCGGATCGACAGAATCGGCGCCAGGTACTCGGTGCTCCAGTCTTCTTCGGTCGCCGCTACCGCTTCAATGATCGCCCGGGTACGTTCGCAACCACGCATTTCGACGCCTTTCTCGCGGAACTGCCTGGCCATCGACGGCAGGAAATCCTTCGCAACACTTTGATCGACCAGCAAAGTCTCCATCGCACCGCAGATGCCATAGCGATAGGTTTTGGCATTGAAGGCGATGCGCTGGGCTTTCGACAGATCGGCGTGTTCGCTGACATAGACGTGGCAGATGCCGTCCAGGTGCTTGATCACCGGCACCCGGGCGTCACGGCTGATGCGCTCGATCAGACCACGGCCACCGCGCGGTACGATCACGTCTACGTACTCGGGCATGGTGATCAGCGCGCCAACGGCGGCACGGTCAGTGGTTTCCACCACTTGCACCACGGCGGCCGGCAGTTCGGCTTCGGCCAGACCGCGCTGGATGCAGGCGGCAATCGCGCGGTTGGAATGAATCGCCTCGGAACCACCGCGCAGGATGGTCGCGTTGCCGGACTTCAGGCACAGGCTGGCGGCATCGATGGTCACGTTGGGACGGGATTCGTAGATGATCCCGATCACGCCCAGCGGTACACGCATCTTGCCGACCTGAATACCCGACGGACGGAAGCTCATGTCGCGGATCGCACCCACGGGATCCGGCAGCGCTGCGACCTGACGCAGACCGACGATCATGCCGTCGATGCGCGCCGGGGTCAGTTCCAGACGTTCCAGCAGCGAAGGCTCCAGACCGTTGGCGCGACCGGCGGCCAGATCCTGTTCATTGGCTGCCGCAAGCTCGGCGCGGGCAGCGTCCAGGGCATTGGCGGCAGCCAGCAGGGCGCGGTTTTTCTGCGCGGTGCTGGCACGGCCGATGACGCGGGAGGCTTCGCGGGCGGCGCGACCCAATCGGGTCATGTAGTCAAGAACGGACTCAGTCATGGTCTGCTGGGGTCTTGGCAAAGAGGAAAGCGGCAGATTATAGCTGTCGCGTCCCGGGACTAACAGCGGTGACGGGCGGATGGTCGAAATGGACGGCGATTTGCCGACGTTCAGCCGGGATTAAGCCGCCAATTGTTATCATCACGACCTCCTTCGCCTGGATAAACACTGTTTGCCATGTCCAACCTGACCGTTCGCGCCACCTCCGCGCGCCAGCCTGTGGGCCTTGCGGACGCCTTTTTCGACCGAGACGCCCAGACGCTGGCCCGCGATCTGCTCGGCAAAGTCATCCGCCACCGCGTCGGCGATTTGTGGCTCAGCGCCCGGATCATCGAAACCGAAGCGTATTACTGCGAAGAAAAAGGCAGCCACGCGTCCCTCGGCTACACAGAAAAGCGTAAGGCTTTGTTTCTGGACGGCGGCCACATCTATATGTACTACGCCCGTGGCGGCGATTCGCTGAACTTCAGCGCGCAGGGTCCGGGCAACGCGGTGCTGATCAAATCGGCCTATCCATGGGTCGACGAGATCAGCGGCCCGGCCAGTCTGGCGCAGATGCTATTGAACAACCCCGATGCTCAGGGTCGACCGCGTCCGTCGCAAAAGCTCTGCGCCGGGCAGACATTGCTCTGCAAGGCGCTGGGACTGAAAGTGCCGATGTGGGATGCCAAACGCTTCGACCATGAAATCCTGCTGGTGGAAGACACCGGCCCCGCGCCGACCCATATGATTCAAACAACCCGCCTGGGCATTCCCCACGGCCGCGACGAACACTTGATGTATCGCTTCGTCGATGCCGCCTATGCCCAGTGGTGCACGCGGAACCCGCTGCGTCGTGGTCAGGTCGAAGGTCGCGATTATTTTCTGCTGTGAATGCACACCCCTGCGGCACGCCGGCCAGGGACCTCAATGAAATGGAGTGGTTTGTATGGGCCCATGGCTCGATAGCGTGACCGGGTGGCTGGCCGCCAATCCGCAGTGGCTGGCCGCTGCAGTGTTTGTCGTGGCCTGTGTGGAATGCCTGGCGATTGCCGGCTTGATCGTGCCCGGCACGGTGCTGCTGTTTGCCGTGGCGGTGCTGGCCGGCAGCGGTGCACTGTCGTTGAGCGAAACCCTGTTGCTGGGTTTTCTCGGCGGGATTCTCGGTGATGTGATTTCGTACTTCCTCGGTCGCCACTTCCACCAGAACATCCGGCGCCTGCCGGGCCTGCGCCATCACCCGGAATGGATGGCCGGCGCCGAGACCTATTTCCAGCGCTACGGCATCGCCAGCCTGCTGGTCGGGCGCTTCATCGGCCCATTGCGGCCGATGCTGCCGATGGTCGCCGGAATGTGCGACATGCCCTTCCCGCGCTTCGCGGCCGTGAGTCTGCTGGCGGCGGCCGGCTGGAGTCTGGCGTACCTGCTGCCGGGCTGGGCCACCGGTGCGGCGATTCGCCTGCCATTGCCGGAAGGTTTCTGGCTGCAGGCCGGGATCGTTGCCGGCAGCATCGCCGTGATGGTCGGCCTGAGCGCCAACAGCAGCCTGCGCCGCCATCGCCGGGCAGCGATCTGGATCGGCAGCATGAGCCTGTTGATCCTGATCGGCTTGTTCATCGGTTACCCGTATCTGACCGCCCTCGATCAGGGCGTCATGACCCTGGTACAGGAACACCGCCGCCCGGCGCTGGATGAGGTGGCAGTGGTTTTCACCCTTATCGGTGAATTCCGCAACATGCTGTTGTTCAGCGCCCTGCTGACAGCGCTGTTGTTACTGTGCCGTCAGTGGCGCCATGCGATTTTCGTGGGCGGTACCCTGCTCGTTACGGCCCTGGCCAATACCGGGACCAAACTGTTTTTCGCCCGGGTACGCCCGGAAGTACTGACCGATCCACTCACCAGCTACAGCATGCCCAGCGGCCATGCGTCCGGATCGTTCGCGCTGTTCCTGGCGCTCGCCGTGCTGGCCGGACGCGGGCAACCGCCGCGCCTGCGCCTGACCTGGCTGTTGCTTGGTTGTATACCGGCGCTGGCCATTTCCCTGTCACGGGTGTATCTGGGCGCGCACTGGCCAACAGATGTCCTGGCCGGTGCCATGCTCGCTGCCTGCGTGTGCGCAGCGGGCCTGTGGCTCAGCCAACGCCGTGCCCCTCTGGGTGCTATGCCGCAGAAAGTCTGGTGGCTGGTTTTGCCGGCGCTGGTCGCTCTGTTTGGTTTCTTCGTATTGCGACACCTGCCACACACCCTGCTTCGATACGCCTATTGAGCCGCATCCGCCGCTTCACGGATTCCCCTTCGGGGCGAATCCGCAAGCGGCGATCAGTCCTGTTTCTGAACTGACACTCTGCTGTTTCGACAAATACGTCACCGCCACACTTGCCCGAAGTGAACACACAAAACTCGTCATCGCGACAAAGCCGACAACCATAAAGATAATTGGCAAAACAATATGCCTGTCCAAAAAATCATTGCATGACAGATTGAATGCTCAACACCTCAAGGAAGAGTATTGATCTTGTCTATTCCGTTCGAAACAACTTATGAAACATATCCTGCAACTGCAATTACTGTTTCCGACCTAAGTAACCCATCAACTGGCAAAGAGACCGGCACTTCCTTTCCGCACGGCCAGACACCCAGCCTGCGTGATACAGACAGCCTGTTTGGCCCCTTGCGCATCGGCGAAATGACCGTCAGCCGTCAAGAGCTGTTTGCCTTGGGCGGGCGGCTCAATGGTCAGGTCATCTGCGCAGCCAATACTTATTTCCCCGAGCCCGATCAAACATTCATTGACTCATTGGAATTCGACCCGGCCGAAGTTGAGCAGCGTATCAAGTCAGTCAATAAGCAAGAAGGCCAGAAAGTTGCGCCACTGCTGTATGAAATTGTCACACAGCGCTCACCGAATGCCCCATCGCTGATGCGCGAGATGGCGACGGGCGAATCTGCTGCGGCAATGAACAAGATCAACAATCTGCTGAAAGCCACACAACGCCTGGACATACGCAGGGACCCGCTGCCGGATCATTTACCCAATTGGGTAGACAAGGCCAAGAGTCGCAGCCTGGCCGGCATGGGGGTGGGGTTGCAGGCCTACGGACTGTACAGCGCGTTCACCGGCGCCATCGACGCCCTCAAGAAAGGCCATACGGGGGAAGTCCTGATCAATGTCGGCGGCGGCCTTTCGGAGATCACCTCATTGGGATTCGAGTATGCCCTGACCAGGACGGGCGAGCATATGATCCGACAGGGTTCGACGGCGATTGAACAATTCGGCAAGACCGGCATGGGCAAGTGGTTGTGCCGGGGCGCAGGACTGATCGCCAGCGTGCTGACGCTGCCGTTTGACATCTACACCGCCATCAAATCCTTCAACGATGCCGCCAAGGCCCAGGGCAAAGAGGCTCAGGACCTCTACGTGACAGGAGGGTTGAGTGTATTCAGCGCCGCGTTGTCACTGGCGCTGGGTTGCGCGGCACTGGCAGGCTTCCAGGCGGCCGGCCCGGTGGGCATCGCAGCGGCGGCAATCATGATTGTCGGCGCCAGAATCTACGGCGCTGTCCGGGCCGTCGACGACATCGACGATTACATCGAGCTGTCCGTGAACGAACGCTGGCGCGCCGGCTGGTTCGCCTTCACCGGGCAGGACCAGGACAAGGCACTGATGGAGCGTTACCTGGTCGCCCGAACCACCAGCAACTATGCCAAGGCCTTGAAGACCCAAAGCCTGCGCTGGCTGGACAATGAACTCAAGGACAGTGTCGACGCGATCGTCAACGGCCGGTTCGATGTCAGGCTGCAACCCACCCGCCTCCATCGTTACCAGTGGGATGAAAGCAAGGGTGAAGGGCCCTACATCACCGAGAACCTGCCGGTCATCGTCGAGATCGACGACCATTATGATGCAGGCGCTGGCCTGCCGGACTCGGACGCTATCGTGACCACCGTGAAGAGCGACCCCGCCAAAGGGGTTTTCTGGAACCTCGGCGGTGGCAATGACAGGGTGCAGGGGGTACGCAACAAACCGAATTTCTTCAGTTACGGCACCGGCAAAAAAAACCTCAACGGCGGTGACAGAGACGATTCGTTTCTCTTTCAGTCCGCCAGCGACGCACTTTCAGGTGCAGAGATCCGGCCGAGTCATCTGCAAGGGGGAGACGGTACCGACCTGCTATGGCTGCAAGGCACTCACAGGCACCTGGATCACATCCCGGATCCACCGCTTTACCTCGGTTATGACATTGACCTGAAAGCCGGCAGGCTCGGGCTGCGCTCGGCGAACCCGGCGATCGAACCAGTGCTGCATTCCACGTTCAGCTCCATCGAAAAAGTCGAAACCCTGGCCGGCGCGTACAACCGGGTCAAGGGATCGGATCAGGCCGACGTCATTACCGCCAATGGGCAGGATCAGGTCAATGCCGGTGCAGGGGATGACCATATTTCCGTCCGGGGTCTCTTTGCCAGCGTCGACGGCGGTAGCGGCAACGATACCTACCAACTCAATCCTCTGAGTCGCCAGATTCTCATTACCGAGGATGGCGTGGAGCCCAGCAAGGTTTATCTGGGGGTCACACTTGAAGCGATTCAGAACTGGCTCATCCGTGATCATGCCCTGGTAATCGAATCGCTTCGTGACGACCACCCCCGCTCGCCGCTACGCACACTGGTACTCGAAGCGGTCTACCGGACCGTCGACGGCAAACGCGTGCTGAACAACGACAAATGGATATTCATCACCCAGGATGGCTACCACTTGCAACCCGAGTGGCCGGCCGAGATTGCGGCCAGCGCCCACCAGCCCCTGCAGGTCAACGTCATCACTGTCGGCATGGCCAGGCCATCCCCGGTGCTGCTCAACAATCCGGTCAACATTCCGTCCTCCAAAGCACACTCGTATTACTTCGTTTCCAGACAGAACTATCACACCACCCTGAAAGCCGCCCCGGCAGACATAGGGGCGCACAGCACGCTGTATGTCGACTTCGACAGCAAGGACATTGCTGAAGTCAGGGCGATCTATACGGTCACCGCGCAGCAGACAAACGCATTTACCATGCTCGCTTACGACGATGTCCACTTCACGATCTCTTTCGGTCCGGGTGCCGGACTGCTCTCGCTGCATGGCGCCGTCATCGAAAATGCGGGGAGGAAAAGTGACAGAGGCGCCGGCATCCTGACCTCGGGCTGGAAAATGAATCACGCTTTCACCCTGGTCATGCGTGATGGCGTTTCCTATGAGCTCGACTATCCGGACACTGCCTGTCTGGACGATGCCAGAAACCCGGGCTACCGAACGGTAGAAAGTCGTAACTCGCTGCGAGCCCGCGCCGGTACCTACCTGTTCGTCAAACCCTCTGTCGAAAAGCGCACCCTGAAGAACACCCCGCAACGCGTCGACTTCAAGGCCATCGATCACAACGCGACCTTCTGGCTGGAAGGTCGATCCTCGACGTATGCGCTGTACCCGGCCAGCAACATGTCCATTCGCCTGTCCACCGCCGAAGCGGACGCCAGCCTTCGAGGATCCTCGACCTGGCACATTCATACGCAACAGTTGCAGGAAGCGATCAGCGACAGTCACCTCTCCATCAAGGATGACCTGCTCAAGATCGGCAGCATTCACGTTCATCTGCCCGACAGCAACGACGCATCGCTGCCCCTGGAAACCATCGACGTGATCGACTCCTCGGGGCATCGCTATCGGGTCAATACGTTGTTCGAGGTGATTGGTCTGCATGCCGTCAATGCGCTCTCCTGCGCCTCGACCCAGGCGGTCGTCGACCTGATAGACGACCATAAACACCGGCAGATCCTGGAAAGCGATAACGTTCCCATCGAGAACATCCATCTGTCCGACGCACCTCACGCAAGAATTTTCTATAACGCGGCAACAGGTCAGTGGACAGCCGGCAGCGACGCCACACGCCTGATCGATGCCGAGCGCCTCGTCATCGAAAACAGATCGGCCGCCATGACGGCAACGAACTGAATCGCAGCAAGGAACAACACTTCAATCGTCAAGGAATGACACGATGCGTCCAAAAACACCCCCATCATCAAACCCTCCGAGAGTGAATCAGCAATCGCCAACGGACACGCTCGTCAATCGACCGCGTTCGGATGTCGAAGTACCGATGCTGAATCGCCCACACTCCGATTTTCCCGGCCAACCTGTCGTCGCACCCGGGCCGGGCTCGGGCACTCACTCCGCCGACGGCGGCACCCCGCCCCGAATCGAGATATCCGACCTGCCCGACGTCCAGTCCGCAACAGACAGCGGACTGACCGGCTACCTGTTGAATCAGGCGTTATTGCGCAATATGCAGACAGCGGATGCCGATGGCTTTCGTTTTGTCGTCGGGCGCCGGTTTGTCGATATCCGGGACATCGGCACCGTGCATGTGGAGTTCGACGCGGCTCGAGGGGCCTACCGGATAACCGACCTGTACCGGAAACTGGCGCCCGGCCCGCTGATCCTGAGAGATCCGGGCGAAACAACGTGGCGCCTTGCCCATCAACCGCCGAAAGCGGTCAAACGTCCTGCCAGTGAACAGGGCGATACGCAGAGCAAGCGCCCGGCCATTTCACAACCGCAGCCTTTCCAGCCATTGTCGCGTCTGCATCTGGACCCTCTGCCTCACTGGGTAGAGCTTGATAACCAGGGTTATTACCGACGGCACGAACATGTAATCAGCTCTCCGAACGCCGATTACTTTTACGGATTCAAGGGTACTGACAACTATTGGGTACGGGTTGACGAGCCCCCCGCCGGATTCAATGGCTCGCCCACCCACCTGACCGCCTGGAAGGATCGTCAGATCTGGGAGGCTTACGGCATTCATGGCAAGGACATCACACGCTTTCGGGAAGAGGGCCAGACGAGCGGCAGTCGGCCGCACTGGGTCAAACCGATGGTGACCGACAATGCCAGGCAGGATCTGATCATGGATGGTTTGCGCTGGTTACATCCTCAGAAGACGCTGGATGACGTGACCGAACACCTGCGCAGCTACAATCTTTCGCCTGGGCAGCATGTGCAGTTGCGCAAGGACCTGCTCGACAATCCGCGACAAATGCCACAGTGGGCGGAGCAGCATCGATTACGTTCGCTCGATGACAAAGACCCCGGTCGCTTCGATCAACTGCGACAGGAAATCGAGCCCCTGCTGATCCCCACAAGAAACGGCAAGATTTGGCGCGCCGATCTGGTTGACATTGACCAAAGCCTGAGCCGGTCTTTTTACGACGGATTTCTCGCCAGTCTGGGTTACCTGCGCAACAGCAGCGGTTGCCTGTACCGCGTCGACATTCCCGGCTTGTTCAGGGGTGATGAGCGAACGCCGTTCGAGTTTCATGACGACGGCGTCATGTTGCCGCGCATGAAACATCCAAGAGGGGCGACGACCGAAACACCCGTCAGCGCAACGGTCAGTCTGACGCTGGTCAGAGAGTATTCCGGCAATGGCAGAAAAACCCCGGATCCGGAATATCTGCTCTACAACAACCAGAAGAACAAATACCCCGGCAAGAAACCCGGTGAGCCTGATCACGATTCAAGCGAGTCCGATAACGATGGGTCTGATGCGTCTGACGTGGAGCTGGACTCCGAACGCAACTACGAAACGACTCGACATAATCAGAAGTTCGCTTTCGCCTACATCATCGACACCCGAAAAATGGAAGTGGTGCTCAAAGAGGAAAACGAGCTGCTCAATCTGTCCGCAGAGAAAGACGGCACGTGGTTTCCCCAAGATGATCTCGAAGCACTGATCTCCGCCCCGAAAAATGGCATCGATTCCGAACGCCTCTGGCTGCTTGACTCGACCTACACACGAGCAGCAAAAGTCGACGATGTGGTCCGGGCGGGGACTGATCCATGGTCCACCCATCAGGCCATTGAAGAGCGAACCCACAGCGGCGACTACAACCAGCATGAATATGACGCTCTGATCGACACGGTCGCGAAAGCTGGCAAGCCGATACTGACGCTTGCCCCAGGCAAGGACTGGTTCGCCAGCGACATCGTCTGGCCCGAGTAACGGCCCCGGTCAGCCGGCCTTATGCAAACAGCTCCCCCTGCAACTCATCGAGCAGCGCCTGGATCGCATCCAGTCGCTGCTGCGGGTCGTCGAGTTGCAGCAAATCGATCTTGTCCTCTTCGGCGAAGGGCAACAGATAGGCCAACTGGTTGGCCAGCGATTGCTGGCCAATCGCTTCGGTGCCCATGTTCAGCGCCTCGACCATCGGGTGCTCGGCCAGCGCCTTGAGCAGCGCGACCAGATCCGCGTCTTCATCCTGCAAGGGTTGCTCGGGTTCTTCGTCCAGCCACTCGATATCCGCGACGATCAGTTGATCGCGTTGCACTTCGGTGCGCTGCACGATGAAGCGCCGCCCGCCCTGCACGCGAATACCCAACAGTCCGTTGTCCTGCTGCTGGAAATCGGTGATCCGCGCTTCGCAGCCGACCATGGCGAAACCTTCCGGTGCGACCCCGACTTCGCTGCCTTCAAGGATGCACACCACACCGAAACCTGCGCCCTGTTTCATGCAGCGGCCGATCATGTCCAGGTAGCGCGCCTCGAAGATCTGCAGATCCAGATTGCAGCCGGGAAACAGCACCGTGTTCAGCGGAAAAAGCGGCAGACTCATAGACATTTCCTTACACCACCATCGACACCGCCAACGGCAGGAACACCGCCGTGGCCACGCCCATCAGACTCATCGCCAGCGCCGCAAAGGCGCCGCACTCATCGCTTTCCTGCAACGCCACCGACGTACCGACCGCATGCGCCGTCATGCCCAGCGCCATCCCGCGCGCCTCCGGGCTGTGCACGCCGAGGCGGGTCAGCAGCGCCGGGCCGAAGATTGCGCCGATCACCCCGGTGATCAACACAAACACCGCCGCCAATGCCGCGACACCGCCGATCTGCTCGGCTACCAGCATGGCAATCGGCGAGGTCACCGATTTGGGCGCCATGGTCATCAGGATCATGTGATCGGCACCGAACCACCAGCCCAGCGCCACGCCCATGCCCGTGGCGACCACGCCGCCTATCACCAGCGTAGTAAAAATCGGCCAGAACAATTGGCGGATGCGGCGCAGGTTCAGGTACAGCGGCACGGCCAGCGCCACGGTTGCCGGCCCGAGCAAGATGCTGAGGATCTCCGTGCTCTTGCGGTACTCGGCGTAGGTCAGGCCGCAGCCGACCAGCACGCCGATCACCAACAACATCGAGACCAGTACCGGTTGCAGAAAGATCCAGCGGGTTTTCTCGAACGCCGCCAGCACCAGTTGATAAGCCCCCAGGGTGATGCCGATGCCGAACAGGGGATGGTGAATCACCGAAGCCCAGGCACCTTGCCAGTCGAACAGCATCAGGATTCCTCCGAATGCGGCGCGTGACGCTTGACCAGCCGTTGCATCAGCACGCCGGCGAAGGCCATCGACAGAATCAGCGAAACCACCAGCGCACCGACGATGGCCCAGAAATCCGCGGCAATCGCCGTGGCATAAACCATCACGCCCACCGCCGGCGGCACCAGCAGCAATGGCAGATAACGCAACAGACTGCCGGCGGCGAGGTTCAGCGGCTCGCCGACTTCACCGCGCACGATCAGGAATACCAGCAACAGCAAAAGGCCGATGATCGGCCCCGGCAGCACCGGCAACAGCAAGTGATTGAGGGCCGTGCCGAGCAATTGAAACAGCACCAGCCACGTCAGGCCGCGTAGCAACATCCGTCATCTCCGTCTTACTTTCCAACCCGCAAGTCGTCGGCATTATAAGCACGCCTGCGCTATGGATCGGCATTCGCCAAAAGCATGGTCGGTTGACCTGAGCAAATCGCCATGATGATCTACAGTGGTTCGCAGGGCGGTCAAATCCCCCACCTGAAAAACTATAAAACCGATGAACCCAAGGAGAGTCTCAATGCCCTATGTTCCAGTTGCAGAGCTCAAAGATTATGTCGGCAAGGAACTCGGACGTTCCGAATGGCTCACCATCGATCAGGAGCGTATCAACCTGTTCGCCGAAGCCACCGGGGATTACCAGTTCATCCATGTCGATCCGGTCAAAGCCGCGCAAACGCCATTTGGCAGCACCATTGCACACGGTTTCCTGTCGTTGTCGCTGATCCCCAAACTGATGGAAGACATCCTGATCCTGCCGCAAGGCGTGAAGATGGTGGTCAACTACGGCCTGGACAGTGTGCGTTTCATCCAGCCGGTCAAGGTCAATTCCAAGGTCCGGCTCAAGGTCGACCTCGGTGAAGTGACCGAGAAAAAACCTGGCCAGTGGCTGCTCAAGGCCACCGCCACCCTGGAGATCGAAGGCTCGGACAAACCGGCCTACATCGCCGAACCGCTGTCGCTCTGCTTCGTTTAAGCGCCTGGATGCGAAGCGGCTCACGCTGTTTCGCATCCGCTGCTCCCTGCCGGCTGTATAAGGTCACATAGCTGCGGCATACTCGGTCGCCTAATTGCCCGGATCCCGCTATGCGCTCATTCGCTCCTCTTGCTCCCCTTGCCTTGACCCTGTTGCTGGCCGCGTGTGGCGACGGCGAATCGCTGTTGCCGCCGGATGCGCGCCTGCCCGACGGCGGCCGCTATCGCGGTGAACTGGTCGATGGCTTGTTGCAAGGCCAGGGCCGGGTCGACTACCCCAATGGCAGTTGGTACGCCGGGGCGTTCGACAAGGGGCAATGGCACGGCCAGGGCGAATGGCACGGCAGCAATGGCGAGGTCTATCGGGGCAACTTCCAGCAAGGGCTGTTCGACGGCCAGGGCACGCTGACCACCGCGGCCGGCAGCTACACCGGCGGTTTCAAACTGGGCCGGCGTGACGGCGAAGGCACCCTCAAAGAAAACGCGATGACCTATCGCGGCGAATTCAAGGCCGACCAGTATTCCGGGCTCGGGCGCCTGGAGCTGGATGACGGCAGCTCCTATCAAGGCCAGTTCGCCCACGGCAAACCCAACGGCGAAGGCCAGCGCGGCGATGCCAGCGGCAATCAGTTCACCGGCCACTTCGTCAACGGCCAGCTCGAAGGCAACGGCACCTTCAACAGCGCCGACGGCGACATCTACGTCGGCGGATTCAAAAACAATCAACTGCACGGCAAGGGCCGCTATGAAAACGCCGACGGCGACGTCTGGCTCGGGCAGTTCAAGGAAGGCGCGCTGACTGGCAAGGGCGAACTGATCGGCGCCGACGGCAGCCACTACATCGGTTATTTCAATGACTGGCGCTTCAGCGGTCAGGGCCGACTGAACCTGGCCGATGGCAGTTTCTACGTCGGTGGATTCGACAGCGACAGCTACGCAGGTCGAGGCACGCTGGTGCTCACCGATGGCAGCGTACTCAGCGGCACCTGGATCAATGGCCAGCGGGTACGCGATGCCGACGGCAAATTGCTGCCCGACACACTGGAACTCGGCCTGCTGGCACAGGGTCGCCTGCTCGACGAAGCGCTGGCCAATGTGCCGGCCTCGACCCCGGCGGTGGAGCTGTACACCCTGACCCTCGGTGGTGATGGCAAGCAGAGCGTGTTCCTGCGCGAATCCGATTACGTGGCCAACATGCTCGCCAGCCGTTTCGGCGCCTTTGGCCAGATTCGCCTGGTCAACCATCGCGACCACCTCGGCGACCGGCCGATGGCCACCCGCGAAAATTTGCGTCGCGCCGCTCAAACCCTGGCCGAACGCAGCGGTCCGGAAGATCTGGTGTTCATCTACCTGACCAGCCACGGCACCGCCGAACACGAATTGGTACTCGATCAGCCACGCATGGAGCTGGCCGACCTGCCCGCCGACGAACTCGCCGCCGTGCTCGCACCGCTGAAGAGCCGGGACAAGATCATCGTCATCTCCTCGTGCTATTCCGGCGGCTTCATTCCGGCACTCAAGGACGAACGCACCCTGATCATGACCGCTTCGCGCGCCGACCGCGTGTCGTTCGGCTGCTCCGAAGAAGCCAACTTCACCTACTTCGGCGATGCCCTGTTTGCCCAGGCACTGAATCAGACCGACGATCTGGAGCAAGCCTTCAAACTGGCCAAGGCCACCGTTGCCGAGCGCGAACTGGCGGACAGCTTCGAAGCCTCTGAACCGCAGATCTGGGCGCCAAAAACCGTGCTCGCGCACTGGCAACTGCTGCGTAAACAACAAGCGAGAAAAGCATTGCAAAGTGCTGCATTGAACGACGGAGCGACAAAGAGCAACTAAGCTGAACAGTATCAAGGGAGAGACACTATGTACTTGACGCCTCAGCATGTCTTGCTTGCCGGAGCCACCGGCTTGACCGGCGAACATCTGCTCGACCGTCTGCTCAACGAGCCGACGATCAGCCGTGTCCTGGCCCCCTCACGCCGGCCGCTGGCCGAACATCCACACCTGGAAAACCCGGTCGGCGATCCACAGACCTTCCTGCCGCAACTGGCCGGCCGCGTCGACATTGCCTATTGCTGCCTCGGTACCACCATCAAACAGGCCGGCTCCGAAGAGGCGTTCCGCGCCGTGGATCTGGACATGGTGGTGGCATTCGCCAAACGCGCCCGGGAAATGGGCGCACGGCATTTGATCGTGATCAGTGCTCTGGGGGCTGATCGTCGATCCTCGATTTTCTACAACAAGGTCAAAGGCGAGATGGAGCACGCGTTGCGCGCGCAGGACTGGCCGCAGCTCACCATTTGTCGGCCCTCCTTGCTGCTGGGTGATCGCAGCGAACCGCGCCTGGGCGAACAGCTTGCCGCGCCGTTTTCCAAACTGATTCCCGGCAAATACCGCGGCATCGAGGCCTGCCAACTGGCTCGGGCAATGTGGCGACTCGCGCTGGAAGAGCAGGACGGGGTGCGAATTGTCGAGTCGGATGAATTGAGAAAACTCGGCAAATAATTTCACTCGTCACAGCGGTTCAACGCAGATCCGGGCGACCATTTCCAATGAGATCCGAGGATCTTGCGTTGTACTGCCCCTCAACTGAAACAAACCGAATCGAATCGACCATCGTGTCGTAACTATCTACCACGCCCCCCTCTCCTTTCATGGATAACGTGCCCACCGCGCGGCATGCCTGCGTCTGGCATCCCGTTGACGGATGACAAGCCCGAACGCCAGACAATCAATGAAAGGATTTCTTGATGAGACCCAAAAACCCGAATCAGAGGTTACCCGGCACGCCTCACAACCTCTCCGATACATCGCCTCTCCTGACGACTCCGCGACTTGAACTTCCCGGGTTGATTAGATCCGGCGGACCAGCCCCCCACCAACCCGGCCAACAGCTGGCGACACTACCGCCTTCAGGCAACACATTGCCCACGGTACAGATTCATGACCTGATCCCCTCGCTCAGGGAAAGTGAGCAAGGCTCATCCAGCAACCTTCACGCGACCGGATCAATCCGCCACTACGAACTGCCGCACCAGACCCGAACGCTTTTGCCCGGCGTCAATACCGAAGGATTGCGCGTCCACAGGGGACGCATTTATGCCGAAGTGCAGTACACGACGACCACCACAGTGATGGTGGCCTGGGACGAAGGTCTCGGAACCTACCGGGCCATGCATCCGCAGGAAATGCACCCCTCGGGCCCCGCCCTGCACTTCGACCCCGACAGCAATACCTGGCGGGTCGGCGAGCGACAAATCGCGAGTCAGTCAGTCGAGTCGTTGATACATCGACAGGAGGCGGACGACAACGCAGCACAGACGTACACGCCGCAATCAGAGCAACCGTCGCGGGCGCAACCGAACAGCCCGACCGCTAACATCGATATCCGACATTACGTCTGGGACAACGCCGCCGCCAATCACCATGGCTATGTGGTCATGCACCGAAAGATGCGGCTGGACGACGCCGTAGGGCCTCCATCACAGCATGCTTTCATGGACGATAACGGATTGTTTGTCAGTGTCGAGCCTCCCGCTCACCCCATGGATCAACCCGCCGAATGGCTGCCTGCCTGGACTGACCGCGACATCTGGAATCTCTACGGCCTTCAAGGCGCAGACATCACCCGCTTTCGTACCGAAGCTCACCGCACCGGGAAAAAACCTCAATGGGCCAAAGTCCGGGCGCAACGGATGGAGAACGTCTATCTGTTCGACGAGCTTCGCCGCTGGCTGGGTCCAGACATGGATCGCGACATGTTCAACCGCGTGCTGGAGCATCAGAAACTCACACCCGCCAAGTGGGCAGAACACCTCGAATCCGTCACCTTGCACCGCGATACACCGGTCACGCAGACGCCATTGCCAGGCCTGCCGGCGCCCGACTCGCCACCGACGCGCCTGCCCTCCCCGGATACGCCAGTGACAACAGAGACCACGCCGGCATACGGTGGTCAGCGTCCTCACACCCAGGATCTCGACAGCCCGCATCGCAGCCCGACTGAACCGCAGGCGCCGCCGCGCCTGCCGACGCCCGAGACAACGGACACCACATCAACAACATACGGCCATCAGCGTCACTACACCTGGGATCTCGACAAGACGGACTACCATGGTTACGTCGAGATGCAGCGCAAACCTGGCCTGGATGACAGTCACGGCCCGCTCACCCAAGTGGCGTTCCGTGAAGGCAGCGAACTGACCATCGTCAAACCAACCAGGTATTCGCCTACTCAACGGGCATTTCGGCCCTACTGGCGAGACATCGATATCTGGAACCTGTACAGGATCGAGGGAGCGGATCTTCTGCGCTTTCGCGTGGAGGTTGCGCTCAATACGAAGCCGCCAGAATGGGTCAAACAACGAGAATATCCTTCCCCGCGTGAACAATTGATCGACTATTTGCGGCTGTGGACCAATCCTGATTCTCCGCTCAAATCACGGGAGCAAGTCCTCGCCCGATTCCGGCCCTACAATCTCTCCACCCTGCAGCTGGCGCAGCTGTGCAGGGAAATATCGCCAACAGGGCAGTTCAATAAACTGATCAATGATGAGTTACCCGCGTGGGCCACGGCACATCGAGATCGCACGCGGCTTGTAAGCAACTCAAAACTTTTCGATCAGCTTCTGCCGGAAATCGAGTCGGAAATGATCCGACTGAGAAATCAGGGGGAAGGCATCAGCATTCTGAAAGCCAGCCTGACCGAACCCTTCTTTCAGCAGTTATTGGTGCACGCAGGCTTTAAACGCAACAGGCACAACTTCCTGTACAGAATCGACATTCCCGCCGTGTTCAAAGTGGATGACAGGACGCCTTTCGAAATTGCCCGGCCTGGGGCCATGCTTCCACAAGGGGGATCGACCGAGGGTTCAACGAGCGACACCCCCGTCAGCACCTTGTTCAGCCTCAAGACCGCCATGAGTTTCGCGAACGAGATCACCCCACCGAAACATCCGGCGGACATCCAATCACACGAGAATAATAAAGGGGCTCCGACGTCACCTTCTCAACGCATCAGGTTTTGCTACCTGCTCGACACCCGCAATGTGGAGGTCGTTCCCGGACAGGATAATCGCGCGTACAACCCAACTCGGACCTACCACATCCCAGCAGGCGACAAAACACGGTTCCCGACCATGAAAATGGAAGGCCACGTTTCGATGTCCTCGATCGGGTTCACTTCCAGACGCGTCTGGCTGGTCAACTCAAGCATGACCCGTGCGGCCACAGTGGACGATATACACAACCAGGCACTGAAGCGCGCGACCGGTTCCAGTCAGAGCCATGCCGACGCCATCGAAGCCCGAACGCGGTCCGGAGCCCTTAACCGGAATGAATATGATGCGTTGATCGATGAAGTGGCGAACGCCGGTAAACGTGTTATCGAGTTCCCGGCGGGAAAAGACATTTTCTCCAACGACATCGTCTTTGCGCCTGAAACAATCACTCTGTAGGAGGCCTCATAGCCCTCCGGTCGCCTGAAAGCCCACGCCGATCACTGTCAGCAACGACAACGGTAAAAGCAGGGTATCAAGTAACGCACTGGCAGGCAGATCGACCCCGGGATAGCTCGGGGCCTCGGCCCCGAATCGATCCATCGCGCAACAGCCACCGTTCATGGCGTACAAGTCCAGCCGCGTGCCGGAATACACCACCGGCGCGCCAGGCTTGGCGGCATCGAGCGTGCGCGCCGTGGCACAGCCGATCAGTTGCAGCGCAAGCACGATCGCCAGCAGCTTATTCATCGCTGCTCAGATGATGCTCGCCCCAGCGCGGCAGCATGTCCTGGGGGATGCCCAGCAGATTGAGAATCCGCGCCACCACGAAATCGATCAGGTCATCGATGGTCTGCGGCTGGTGATAGAAGCCCGGCGACGCCGGCAGGATGGTCACGCCCATGTTCGACAGCTTGAGCATGTGCTCCAGGTGAATGCTCGAATACGGCGCTTCGCGCGGCACCAGAATCAACTGACGACGCTCCTTCAACGTGACATCCGCCGCACGCTCGATCAGGTTGTTGCAGGCGCCGGTCGCAATGGCCGACAAAGTACCCGTCGAGCACGGCACCACCACCATGGCGGCCGGCGCCCCGGAACCCGACGCCACTGGCGACATCCAGTCTTCCTTGCCGTACACCCGAATCTGCCCGGCGGCGGCGCCGGTGTATTCGGTGAGGAACGCCTGCATCATTTGCGGCTTGGCCGGCAGCGACACGTCGGTCTCGGTGGCCATCACCAGTTGCGCGGCCTTGGAGATCAGGAAATGCACCTCGCGATCCTCGCGCACCAGGCAATCCAGCAGGCGCAAGCCGTACTGGGCGCCGGACGCGCCGGTCATCGCCAGCGTGATGCGTTCCGGGCCATTGCTCTGCAAACGAGTGTTCATTTCAGCGCCTCGGCGAGTTTGCCGTGCAGGCCGCCGAAGCCGCCGTTGCTCATGATCACCACGTGGGTGCCGGGCTGGGCCTGGCTCTTCACACGCTCGATGATGCCTTCCAGTGAATCACTGACGATCGACGGCACGGTGCACAGCGCGGCAGTGCCCGCCAGATCCCAACCGAGGTTGGCCGGGGCGTACCAGATCACCTGATCGGCATCGACCACGCTGTCCGGCAGACCGTCACGGTGGGCGCCGAGCTTCATCGAGTTGGAGCGCGGTTCGATGATCGCGATCAGCGGCGCATCGCCGATGCGTTTGCGCAGGCCGTCGAGGGTCGTGGCAATCGCGGTCGGGTGGTGGGCGAAGTCGTCGTAAATGGTGATGCCGCGCACTTCCGCGACTTTTTCCATCCGGCGTTTGACGCTCTTGAACGCGCTCAACCCGGCGATCCCCATCGACGGTACAACACCGACATGGCGCGCAGCGGCCAGAGTGGCCAAGGCGTTGGCAACGTTGTGCTGGCCGGTCAATTCCCACTCGACGACACCTTGGGAGACGCCTTCGAACATCACCTCGAACGCCGAGCCATCGTCTTTCAGCAACTTGACCTGCCACTGACCGCCGGCACCGGTGGTTTGCACCGGGGTCCAGCAGCCCATCTCGATCACGCGTTGCAACGCTGGCTCAGTGGTCGGGTGAATCACCAGGCCTTCGCTCGGGATGGTCCGCACCAGGTGGTGGAACTGCCGTTCGATGGCTGGCAAATCAGGGAAGATGTCGGCGTGATCGAACTCAAGGTTGTTGAGGATCGCGGTGCGCGGACGATAGTGGACAAACTTCGAGCGCTTGTCGAAGAACGCGCTGTCGTATTCGTCGGCCTCGATCACGAAGAAGGGCGTGCCGCCCAGACGCGCCGACACCGAGAAATTCTGCGGTACGCCGCCGATCAGGAAACCCGGGCTCATGCCGGCATGTTCCAGTACCCAGGCGAGCATGCTGCTGGTGGTGGTCTTGCCGTGCGTACCGGCAACCGCCAGTACCCAGCGACCTTGCAGCACATGGTCGGCCAGCCATTGCGGGCCGGAAACGTACGGCAGGCCTTTGTTCAGCACATATTCCACCGCCGGGTTGCCGCGGGACATGGCGTTGCCGACCACCACCAGATCCGGCGCCGGATCAAGCTGCGCCGGGTCGTAACCCTGAGTCAGCTGAATACCCTGGGCCTCGAGCTGGGTACTCATCGGCGGATAGACGTTGGCATCGGAGCCGGTCACATGATGGCCCAGCTCTTTGGCCAGAACTGCCATCGAGCCCATGAAAGTCCCGCAGATACCCAGAATATGAATGTGCATAGTCGACCTCGTAAAACATGGCCGCAGGTTAGCGCAGGGAGGGGGAAATCGCACTCTTTAGCTGATCGCCCGACCTTGATCGTTCCCACGCTCCGCGTGGGAATGCAGCGCAGGACGCTCTGCGTCCAAAAGCGGACGCGGAGCGTCCGGGGAGGGATTCAGGCGGTTCGGGCGATACCGTGCTTGCGCAGCTTTCTATAGAGCGTATTGCGACTGACGCCCAGTTGCTGCGCCGTGTGAGTCATGTGCCATCGCGTGTGTTCCAGCGCATTGAGCAACGCCAGCCGCTCGGCGTCTTCCAGTGGCTGACCGGATGACGCTTCATCAGTTTTTACCAGCAGCGGCTGAACCTGACGAAACATCGCGGGCAGATCCTCCAGCCCGATGCGCCCTTCATCGCACAGCGCCGCCAGCGTGCGCAGCACATTGCGCATCTGCCGCACATTGCCCGGCCAGTTGAAGCCCAGCAACGCCTGGCGTGCCGGCTCGTCGATCAGGATCGTTTCACCGCCCGCCTCTTCGGCCAGCAGGAAATCCAGCAGCTGCGATTTGTCACTGCGCTCGCGCAACGGCGGCAACGCCACTTCCAGCCCATTGAGCCGGTAATACAGGTCTTCCCGGAAACTGCCGTCGCCGACCCGCTCCAGCAAATTGCGGTGGGTGGCACTGATGATCCGCACGTTGACCGCTTCCGGCTCACCGCCGATCGGCACCACTTGCCGGTCTTCCAGCACCCGCAACAAGCGGGTTTGCAAGGCCAGCGGCATATCGCCGATTTCATCGAGGAACAGCGTGCCGCCATCGGCCTGCTGCAACTTGCCGCGCATGCCGTCCTTGCGCGCGCCGGTGAAGCTGCCACCGCGATAGCCGAACAGTTCGCTCTCGATCAGGCTCTCGGGAATCGCCGCGCAGTTAAGAGCAACGAACGCTTTGCCGGCCCGCTGACTGGCGTTGTGCACAGCCTTGGCGAATGCTTCCTTGCCAGAGCCGGTTTCGCCATTGATCAGCAGCGGCACGTCGCGCTCGAATACCCGCAGCGACTTGCGAAAATCCGCCTGCAACGCCGCATCCCCCAGGCAAATCCCGGCAAGACGCGGCGCTTCGACAGGCGCGGGAGCCGGCGCTACCGGCAGCGGCCGACGGGTTTCACCGCGCAACACCGCAAACAGATGCCGCCCGTCGCGAGTGCGCAATGGCCAGCTGGCGCTGGCATTGGCACTGGCGCGTCCGAGCAATTCATCCAGCGAACAATCGAAAAACGCCTCCACCGGTTTGCCGAGCAAGCCGCCACGAATGTGCCCCAGCAGGTTCAATGCGCTCTGGTTGACCGCGCTGATCCGCCCTTCCCCGTCAAACGCCAGCAACCCTTCGCTGAACAGCCCGACGGACTCGGCCTGGAGATGGAAACGCAACAACCATTGGTTATCGAAACAGCGCAGGAAATAACAGCTCTCGATCATCTTCGCCGACAGATTGACCAGCGCCATGGTGTGGAACTGGCTCTGGCGCGAGACGTCGTGCCGAGCCGAGGAAACATCGAGCACCGCCAGCAGTTCGCCGTGCGGGTCGAACACCGGGCTCGCCGAGCAGGTCAGGCCGGTGTGACGGCCGCGAAAGTGTTCGTCCTGATGGATGGTCAAAGCCTGACGCTCCACCAGGCAAGTGCCGATGCCGTTGGTGCCTTCGCAGGCCTCGCTCCAGTCGGAACCCAGCCACAGGCCGGCGCGTTCGAAGATCTTGCGTTCAGCGGGCGCGGTGACGCAGTTCAGGATCACCCCGCGCGCGTCGGTCAGAAGTACCGCATGCCCGGCGCCGGAGAGTTGCTGATGCAGGCTGCTCATTTCATTGCCGGCGATCTGCAACACCTGTTGCAGCCGTTCGCGGCTTTCGAGGACACGACCGTGTTCGAGCACGGTCGGCGCCATGGTCAGGGCCGGGTCGAGGTGATAGTCCTCAAGACAACGCAGCCACGAGCGGGCAATCGAGGGGTCGGCACCGGGGCCATGCAGGTGCGGCTTGCCCTGGGTGACGGTGAGAACCTGTTGGGCATGGCGACTCAAATGGTTGTCGTGCATTTCTTATTATTCTCCCCGAGGCTCATCGGCCCATGCGTGAAGTGGTGCCCAGCATCCTCCAGCCAACCGGTCTTTGCAATGCTGGCAAGACCGCCCGGTCACGGGCTGTGCCAGAAGCGGTACAAACTGTCACCCCAGCTGTACCGATACCGTCACAGACGCTTGCCACTTGTCCGACAGAAATCACGCAAGGCCTTGATTTGCCTGACCTGCACGGCAGTGGCCCGACCTTTGCTCTACGCTTATAGCAAGCGCTCATGCGCGTCTCTCTGATAAGTACAACAGCCAAGGAGAACATCATGCGTTACGCTCACCCCGGTACTGAAGGCGCCAAAGTCTCGTTCAAGAGCAAGTACGGTAACTACATCGGCGGCGAGTTCGTCGCGCCTGTCAAAGGTCAGTACTTCACCAACACCTCGCCAGTAAATGGCCAACCGATTGCCGAATTCCCGCGTTCCACGGCCGAAGACATCGACAAGGCCCTGGACGCCGCCCATGCTGCTGCCGATGCCTGGGGTTCCACTTCCGCTCAGGCGCGCTCGCTGATCCTGCTGAAAATTGCCGACCGCATCGAACAGAACCTCGAAACCCTGGCGATCACCGAAACCTGGGACAACGGCAAAGCCATCCGCGAAACCCTCAACGCCGACATCCCGCTGGCCGCTGACCACTTCCGTTATTTCGCCGGGTGCCTGCGCGCCCAGGAAGGCAGCGCCGCCGAGATCGACGGTAACACCGTCGCCTATCACATTCATGAACCACTGGGCGTGGTCGGCCAGATCATCCCGTGGAACTTCCCGATCCTGATGGCCGCGTGGAAACTCGCCCCGGCCCTGGCCGCCGGCAACTGCGTGGTGCTCAAGCCTGCCGAGCAAACCCCGCTGGGCATCAGCGTGCTGCTGGAACTGATCGGCGACCTGCTGCCGCCGGGCGTGCTCAACGTGGTGCAAGGGTTCGGCAAAGAAGCCGGCGAAGCCCTGGCCACCAGCAAGCGCATCGCCAAGATCGCGTTCACCGGCTCGACTCCGGTCGGCTCGCACATCATGAAATGCGCGGCCGAAAACATCATTCCGTCCACTGTGGAACTGGGCGGCAAGTCGCCGAACATCTTCTTCGAAGACATCATGCAGGCCGAGCCAAGCTTCATTGAAAAAGCCGCCGAAGGCCTGGTGCTGGCGTTCTTCAACCAGGGCGAAGTCTGCACCTGCCCGTCCCGTGCACTGGTTCAGGAGTCGATCTATCCGCAGTTCATGGAAGCGGTGATGAAGAAAGTCAGCCAGATCAAACGTGGCGACCCACTCGACACCGACACCATGGTCGGCGCCCAGGCGTCCGAGCAGCAATTCGACAAGATCCTTTCGTACCTGGAAATCGCCAAGGGCGAAGGTGCCGAACTGCTGACCGGCGGCAAGGTGGAAAAACTCGAAGGCAACCTGGCTTCCGGTTATTACATCCAGCCGACTCTGCTCAAGGGCACCAACAAGATGCGCGTGTTCCAGGAAGAAATCTTCGGCCCGGTGGTGAGCATCACCACCTTCAAGGACGAAGCCGAAGCCCTGGCGATTGCCAACGACACCGAGTTCGGCCTCGGCGCCGGCCTCTGGACCCGCGACATCAACCGCGCCTATCGCATGGGCCGCGCCATCAAGGCCGGTCGTGTGTGGACCAACTGCTACCACCTGTACCCGGCGCACGCCGCGTTCGGCGGGTACAAGAAGTCCGGCGTCGGCCGTGAAACCCACAAGATGATGCTCGACCACTACCAGCAGACCAAAAACCTGCTGGTCAGCTACGACATCAATCCGCTGGGCTTCTTCTAAAAAAAGCGGGGCAATACAGGCAGTCTGTGTTGCCCCTCAAACAGCCATCGCTGGCAAGCCAGCTCCCACAGGGATCTGGGTAAGCCCCAACACCACAAATACCTGTGGGAGCTGGCTTGCCAGCGATAGCATCCTTAATGACACAACACACAAGGCCTGGCCGCTCTGGCACGGGCCTTGCGTACCCGTCATTCAGGATCTGCGTGAACACTGCCGCTGCGTGAACAGCATCCACCCACTCAACCGCTGCACCCGAAAGTCCAACAGATCGAACAATAAAAAAGACAGAGAGGACTTATGACTTCCACCACACAGCTCAAACCCACACTCGGCACCCTGCACCTGTGGGGCATTGCCGTCGGCCTGGTGATTTCCGGCGAATACTTCGGCTGGAGTTACGGCTGGGGCACGGCGGGAACCCTGGGTTTCCTGGTCACGGCCCTGATGGTCGCGACCATGTATACCTGCTTCATCTTCAGTTTCACCGAACTGACCACCGCGATTCCCCACGCAGGCGGGCCGTTTGCCTACAGCCGGCGGGCGTTCGGCGAAAAAGGCGGATTGATCGCCGGGATCGCCACCCTGATCGAATTCGTGTTCGCCCCGCCGGCCATTGCCATGGCCATCGGCGCCTATCTGAATGTGCAATATCCGGGGCTCGATCCAAAACTCGCGGCGGTCGGCGCGTATTTCGTGTTCATGACCCTGAACATCCTTGGCGTCAGCATCGCCGCAACCTTTGAGCTGGTAGTGACCGTACTCGCCGTCGCTGAACTGCTGGTGTTCATGGGCGTGGTCGCGCCGGGCTTCAGCTTCAGCAACTTCGTGCTCAATGGCTGGTCCGGCGCCAATGAGTTCACGATGGGCTCGATTCCGGGCATTTTCGCGGCGATTCCCTTCGCGATCTGGTTTTTCCTCGCCATCGAAGGCGCGGCCATGGCGGCCGAGGAAGCCAAGGATCCGAAACGCACCATTCCACGGGCCTACGTCAGCGGCATCCTGACCTTGGTATTCCTCGCTATCGGTGTGATGGTGATGGCCGGCGGTGTCGGCGACTGGCGCCAACTGTCGAACATCAACGACCCGCTGCCGCAGGCGATGAAAGCGGTGGTCGGCAACAATTCGACGTGGATGCACATGCTGGTGTGGATCGGTCTGTTCGGGCTGGTGGCAAGTTTCCACGGGATCATCCTCGGCTACTCGCGGCAGTTCTTCGCTTTGGCCCGCGCTGGTTATCTGCCGAAAGGCCTGGCCAGACTCTCGCGTTTCCAGACCCCGCACCGGGCGATCCTGGCCGGCGGCGTGATCGGCATCGCGGCGATCTACAGCGACGGTCTGGTCAATCTGCAAGGCATGACCCTGACGGCGGCGATGATCACCATGTCGGTGTTCGGCGCCATCGTGATGTACATCATCAGCATGCTCAGCCTGTTCAAACTGCGCAAAACCGAACCGAACCTGGAGCGCACCTTCCGCGCGCCGGGCTATCCGGTGGTGCCGGCCATCGCGCTGTTTCTGGCGGTGGTGTGCCTGGTGGCGATGGCCTGGTTCAACACACTGATCGGTTGTGTATTCCTCGGTTTCATGGCTGCCGGTTACCTGTACTTCCAGTTGACCGCCAAGCAACGCTCCGAAGCACCGGCAGACGCTATGCTCGAAGGTATCTAAACGCTAACTGAGCTGCACCGGCATCGGGCCTCTCTCCCGGTGCCCGCTAAATAGAAGTGCATAAAGATCCAATGTGGGAGCGGGCTTGCTCGCGAATGCGGTGTGTCATTCAACAATGATGTCGCCTGACACGACGCCTTCGCGAGCAAGCTCGCTCCCACAGGGGATCGAATTATCCACAGAATCAGGAGGACACCGCCCCATGGCCGCATTTGCCCATACCGTCGGCGCCCAGACCTACCGCTTCGACAGCCTCAAGGACGTGATGGCCAAGGCCAGCCCGGCACGCTCCGGGGATTTCCTGGCCGGCGTCGCTGCGCTCAACGATGGCGAGCGGGTGGCTGCGCAAATGGCGCTGGCTGACATCCCGCTCACGCATTTTTTGCAGGAAGTGCTGATTCCCTACGAAACCGATGAAGTCACCCGCCTGATCATCGACAGCCATGACAAACAGGCCTTTGCGGTCGTCAGCCACCTCACGGTGGGCGGCTTCCGTGACTGGCTATTGAGCGAAGCGGCTGATGAATCCAGCCTGCGCGCCCTCGCCCCCGGCCTGACACCGGAAATGGTCGCCGCCGTGTCGAAGATCATGCGCGTGCAGGATCTGGTGCTGGTGGCGCAGAAAATCCGCGTCGTCACAAAATTTCGCGGCACCCTCGGTCTGCGTGGACGGTTATCCACAAGGCTGCAACCCAATCACCCGACCGACGAGCCGTCCGGCATCGCCGCGAGCATTCTCGACGGTCTGCTGTACGGCAACGGCGACGCGATGATCGGCATCAACCCGGCCACCGACAGCATCGCCTCGATCTGCGCGATGCTGGAAATGCTCGACGCGATCATCCAGCGCTACGACATTCCGACCCAGGCCTGCGTGCTGACCCACGTCACCACCTCTATAGAAGCGATCAACCGTGGTGTGCCGCTGGATCTGGTGTTCCAGTCGATTGCCGGCACCGAAGCGGCCAACGCCAGTTTCGGCATCAACCTGAACATCTTGCAGGAAGGTTATGAGGCGGGCCTTAGCCTCAATCGCGGCACGCTCGGGCAGAACCTGATGTATTTCGAAACCGGCCAGGGCAGTGCGCTGTCGGCCAACGCCCACCACGGCGTCGATCAACAGACCTGCGAGACCCGGGCCTACGCCGTGGCGCGCCATTTCAAGCCGTTTCTGGTGAACACCGTCGTAGGATTCATCGGCCCGGAATATCTATACAACGGCAAGCAGATCATCCGCGCCGGCCTCGAAGACCACTTCTGCGGCAAGTTGCTCGGTGTGCCGATGGGTTGCGATATCTGCTACACCAACCACGCCGAAGCCGACCAGGATGACATGGACACCCTGCTGACCCTGTTGGGCGTGGCCGGGATCAATTTCATCATGGGCATCCCCGGCTCCGACGACATCATGCTCAACTACCAGACCACCTCGTTCCACGACGCGCTCTATGCGCGCCAGACACTGGGCCTGAAACCGGCGCCGGAGTTCGAGCAGTGGCTGGCCAACATGGGCATCTTCACCCAGGCGGACGGCAAGGTCCGCTTCGGCAACAACCTGCCGCCGGCCTTCCGCCAGGCCTTGGCGCAACTGGGATGAGTCAGATGGAAAAACCGCCCGTCGATCCACAAAACCCGTGGCTGGAGCTGCGTCGTCTGACCCCGGCACGCATTGCCCTCGGCCGCACCGGCACCAGCCTGCCCACCAGCGCGCAACTGGATTTCCAGTACGCCCACGCGCAAGCAAGGGACGCCGTGCATTTGCCGTTCGATCACGCCGGGCTCAGCGCCCAACTGACCGAGCGCCAGCGTGACAATCTGCTGCTGCACAGCGCGGCGGCAGATCGCAACAGCTACCTGCAACGCCCGGACCTGGGGCGCAAGTTGAGCGATCAATCGGCGCAGGTCCTGCACGAATACGCCCAGGCGCATCCGGGCAGCGTGGATCTGGTGATTGTGGTGGCGGATGGTCTCTCGGCGCTGGCGGTGCATCGGCATACCCTGCCATTTCTCACCCGCCTGGAAGAACAAATGAGCGCCGACGAATGGTCAATAGCACCTGTAGTGCTGGTGGAACAGGGTCGAGTGGCGATTGGCGATGAAATCGGCCAGTTGCTGGGCGCCAAAATGGTCGTGATGCTGATTGGAGAGCGTCCGGGCCTCAGTTCGCCGGACAGCCTGGGTTTATATTTCACCTACAATCCAAAGGTCGGCCTCACGGATGCGTACCGCAATTGCATCTCCAATGTGCGGCTGGAAGGGCTCAGCTACGGCATGGCGGCGCATCGCTTGCTGTACCTGATGCGCGAAGCCTGTCGGCGACAGCTGTCGGGCGTCAATCTGAAGGACGAAGCGCAGATCCAGACGCTGGAATCGGAAGCCGGTGCAGACATGAAGAGTAATTTCCTACTCGATCCGCCCCCAGCCTGAACCGTTTCCGCATTGCCTTTCTGCGCGGGTTTGAGGCAGGATCGATGCACGGCCGCCCGGGTTTCCCATCGCCGTCAGAGCACGTGAAGACAGCCACTTGAAGGACGAGACCTACCATGCGGATTATCCAAGCGACCCTCGAACACCTGGATTTGCTGACCCCGTTGTTCGTTAAGTACCGCGAGTTCTACGGCTCCCTGCCCTATCCGGACTCGTCCCGGGCCTTTCTCGAAAAGCGCCTGCGACGCAAGGAGTCGGTGATCTACCTGGCCCTGGCCGATGACGACGACAAGAAGCTCATGGGCTTCTGCCAGCTCTACCCGAGCTTTTCCTCCCTGTCGCTCAAGCGCGTGTGGATCCTCAACGACATCTACGTCGCCGAAGACGCCCGCCGCCAGCTGGTGGCCGACAACCTGATCCGCACCGCGAAGAAAATGGCCAAGGAAACCCAGGCCGTGCGCATGCGCGTCTCCACCAGTGCCGACAACGAAGTGGCGCAGAAAACCTACGAATCCATCGGGTTCAAGGAAGACACCGAGTTCAAGAACTACGTGCTGCCAATTAGCGACGAGCTCTGATCGCGGGGTGTCCTGCGGGGAGGGAGCAGACTCCCTCCCCAAAATGAATGCCAACCCGACATTTATTCACACCGACATCCCCCGCTACAAAACCAACGCGCTTTTCACCTCTCAGACCGTATAATCCCGAGCTTTCCGGCTTGTAAGAAAAACTACACCCGCTTGTAGGCTTACACGAAGTCATCCGCACAGGCCTGCCGAGTCAGGCCGTCACCACAGGTGCCTCCATGGATTTCAACCCGCTCGACCTTGTCCTGCATCTCGACGTTTACCTCGACCTGCTGGTGAATAATTACGGGCCATGGATCTACGCCATCCTGTTTCTGGTGATCTTCTGCGAGACCGGTCTGGTGGTGATGCCATTCCTGCCGGGTGATTCCCTGCTGTTCATCGCCGGCGCAGTGGCTGCAGGCGGCGGCATGGACCCGGTCTTGCTGGGCGGCCTGCTGATGCTCGCGGCGATCCTCGGCGACAGCACCAACTACGTGATTGGACGAACGGCGGGCGAGAAGCTGTTCAGCAATCCGAACTCGAAGATCTTCCGCCGCGATTACCTGCAACAGACCCACGACTTCTACGACAAGCACGGCGGCAAAACCGTGACCCTGGCGCGCTTCCTGCCGATCATCCGCACCTTTGCACCGTTCGTCGCCGGTGTCGCCAAGATGCCTTACCCGCGCTTCTTCGGTTTCAGCGTGTTCGGCACCGTGCTGTGGGTCGGCGGTCTGGTAACGCTGGGTTACTTCTTCGGCAACGTGCCGTTCATCAAGAAGAACCTGTCGCTGCTGGTGGTCGGCATCATTCTGCTGTCGCTGATTCCGATGATCATCGGCGTGGTTCGCAGCCGCTTCGGTGGCACCAAAGCCCAATCGCACTAAGCCGATGTGGTCGCTGAGCGCCTGGCGACGCCGGCGCATTCTGGCGAAGCACCCGATTGCCGACGATATGTGGCAGCGGGTGCGTCATCACCTGAGTTTTCTCGATGGCATCAGTGCCGCCGAAGACCAGTGGCTTCGCGAAGCCTGCGTGCTGTTCCTCGAAGACAAACACCTGACCGCCCTGCCTGGCGTCGAGCTGCATCAGGAGCAACGCCTGCTGCTCGCCGCCCAGGCGCAATTGCCGCTTTTGCATCTGGGCGATCTGAACTGGTATCAGGGTTTTCACGAAATCGTCCTCTACCCCGACGACTTCCTCAGCCCCCAGCGCCATCGTGATGCCAGCGGCGTCGAACATGAGTGGGACGGCGAACACAGCGGCGAAGCCTGGCAGCAAGGGCCGATAATTCTCGCCTGGCCCGGCGTGATGGCCAGTGGTGGCTGGGAAGGCTACAACCTGGTGATCCACGAACTGGCGCACAAACTCGACATGCTCAACGGCGACGCCAACGGCCTGCCACCTTTGCACGCCGACATGCGGGTCAGCGACTGGGCCGAGGTAATGCAAGCGGCGTACGACAACCTCAATCGCCAGCTCGACCTCCATCCCGACGCCGAAACCGCCATCGACCCCTACGCCGCCGAGAACCCGGCCGAGTTCTTCGCGGTCACCAGCGAGTACTTCTTCAGCGCTCCGGATCTGCTGCACGACGCTTATCCACAGGTGTATGCGCAGTTGCAGCTATTTTACCGCCAGGACCCGTTGGCGCGCCTGAAGCAACTTCAGGCCACCGACCCGGTCTATCAGGCTCACGAGTAAAGGTCTGCACGACTTCCGGTACGTGGCGTCCACGGCAGAATATGCCTATAATCGCCGCCACTTTTTGGTCAATCCGGCCAAGTGTTTTGGTCTACTAACGGGGGCAACGCCCAATGAGCTACAGCAAGATTCCGGCTGGCAAAGACCTGCCGAACGACATCTACGTCGCGATCGAGATCCCGGCCAACCACGCGCCGATCAAATACGAAATCGACAAAGACAGCGATTGCCTGTTCGTTGACCGTTTCATGGCCACCCCGATGTTCTACCCGGCCAACTACGGTTACATCCCGAACACCCTGGCTGACGACGGTGATCCCCTGGACGTGCTGGTAGTGACCCCTTACCCGGTTGCTCCAGGTTCGGTGATCCGCGCGCGTCCGGTCGGCATCCTGAACATGACCGACGACGGCGGCGGCGATGCCAAAGTCATCGCAGTCCCTCACGACAAGCTGTCCCAGCTGTACGTGGACGTGAAGGAATACACCGACCTGCCAGCGCTGCTGATCCAGCAGATCGAGCACTTCTTCGCGAACTACAAAGATCTCGAAAAAGGCAAATGGGTGAAAATCGAAGGTTGGGACGGCGCTGACGCTGCCCGCGCCGCGATCACCAAGTCGGTTGCCGCCTACAAAGGCTAAGCCTCACGACCTGCGACACGCTTGAAGAAAACCCCGGTTGATCCGGGGTTTTTTGTGCCTGCTCGCCAGGTTCTTAAACAGCTTGTTTATAGCGACCTACAGAAAAGTTTTAGTGCGTGTAATTTCCCACAAGCACGTCTTACATCCCGTCGCAAAATTTGCCCCGATTTTGAACGCAAGGTTTATTCAAACCGCTCTAGGCCGGCCGTAGACTCGTGTTTATGAGAAAGAACACTAGCGGTCCAAGATTCAAGGCACTCCTGGAAGCTGCGAACATCACCACCACGGGATTCGCAAAGTTCTGGGGCACGGAAGCCCAAAACGTTCATAACTGGTACACCCGGGGCGTACCCGCGTACCGCATGGAAGAGGTCGCGCGCCTGCTGTCCGTCAACAGCCAATGGCTGAAGACCGGCGAAGGCCCGAAAGACGCCCCGCACCTGCACACGGACTCGGGCGACATCCTCGATGCCCATGCCATTCGCGGCGTGTACACGGTGCTCGAAACCAACGACATCGAACTGCCGCTCTACAAGGAAACCCCGACCGCCCCCGGCTCCGGCAAGACCCACGTCATCAAGGACCCGGAACAAACCATCCGCCTGCCCCGCAGCCACCTCGAAGCCCTGGAAATCCGTCATGCCGACGCCATCTGCACCCACATGATCGGCAACAGCATGGCCGAGAAAATCGAAGACGGCTCCACCCTCGCCATCGACCGCGGCCTCACCCAGGTGGTGGACGGCGAAATCTACGCCATCGAACACGACGGCATGCTGCGCATCAAATACCTGCACCGCATGCCGGGCAACGCCCTGCGCCTGCGCAGCCACAACAGCGCGGAATACCCGGACGAGATCTTCCGCGCGGCGCAGATCGAGGAGCAGAGGATTCATGTGCTGGGGTGGGTGTTCTGGTGGTCGACGCTGGGCAAGCGGCGGCCGGTGGTGCCGTTTCTCTGATCCTCCACCACTCCTGGCTCCAGTACAGAACGCTGTGGGAGCAGGCTTGGTCCGGGCGGGGATCTGACGAAGGGGCCCGGATACCCGGTACAAATCTCTGCTTCCTGCCGCAGAAATCGCTCTATTCCGCACTTGAGGCTGGGAATCCCCAACAAAACTCAGTATCCTGCGCCCCACATTCGCGCATCGACCCGCCAAGCGGCCCAGATGACGCCTGACGCGGCAGACCACTGTCTGACCAAGTCCCACAGCCGGACGCAAGATCCGGATGTAAGTTTTGAAGGCTGGCGCGGTTTACCAAAAATAAACCAAGCCAGTCCCCGAGAAGCCGGCCACAAGCCGGCTTTTTAATGCCTGAAAGAAAACCAAACCTACCGTCCAGAAATCTTCCTTGTTACCGTAGCGGCAAAACTCGTCACGGTGTTCCAACATGGACTCCTCCAAAATCCGAAATGATGACGGTCAGAAGCCGCACTTCTCTGATCCGGATCAGTTACTGCTCGAAGCAGAGTTACGTTGCAAGGAGGATGTGGCGCTTATCGCCGCAGTCAACGAACGTCTTGTCACCCCTCAGCGAGTCAAGATAAGTCTGGATGACTTGTAACGTCGAATCCCGTCGAGCCGTAGTTTCGGGAGATTTGATCCCTCAATCGGGCAATAGGCTGCTGCCCAACTCAATTGTGCAACAGCCCGTTGCACAATCCCCTCACGGATAGCTGAACGACTTCACCAACGTCAACTCCCCCACCGCCCGCATCGGCACGATGAAAGTCTCCATCTTCTCGTTAGGCGTCCCCTCCTCCGTAATCACCGTCACCTGCGCCGTAGTCAGCGGCTGCACCGCTTCTTCCCCACCCTCATCATCCCCGCGATAGCCACCGCCAAAATAATTCACATACACCAGATACTGCCCCTTGATCGGTGCAGGCATGGCGAAGATTTCCGGGCCGTAACCGGTGGTTACGTCCACATCCAAAGCCGCGCCGTTGGGAGCGACGCGGTCGCCGTACCAGATGTGTGCGCCGTCAGGTGTGATCAGGTGCAGATCGAGATCGGTGCCATCACTGTCCCACGCCAGCAATACCCGCAGCTTGGCCGGGGTGGCGCCGCCGCTGGTGTTGAGAAACTGTGTGCGATGCCGTTGCTGGCCGTCCGGGCTGCGGACTTCGACGCTGTTGCTGCCGTTGGGAAACGAGAATGGGCGGTCGAAGCGGCCGCTGTCGTCGATTTTCAGCGGCATGCTGACACCGTTGACGATCAGGCGGCCGGGCTCTTTGTTTTTCGGTGTGGCTTTGATTTCGCCGCTGATGCGGGCGGTGTTGGCCTGGCCGAGCGGGGTGTTCACCGAGGAGGCCGGGTAGTTGACGGTCTGACGGAAGCTCTCGCCCTCGCCTTCGGGTGCGCCGCTGCGCCAGCCGCCGACCGGGGTGTCGAGTTTTACGCCGTCCGCGGCGATCACCGGCGATACAGCGGCAAAGACGCAGAGCAACAGCAAGACCTGTGGATAACGGAGTGTCATGGTCTATTCCAGCAAAAGGTGACGGGCGAGCCCTTCGATATAGGTTTCATCCTGGCCGTTGGGGTGTGCTTCAAAGGCCAGGTGCAGGTATTCGTGAGTCAGGTCGAGGCGGTCCTGCAAGGACAGCACGCCGCGCACGTAGATGCGCTGGCGTTCGCGATCGACGAAGGGGCGGCCGAAGGCGAGTTTGCAGACGGCGAAAGTGCTGACTTCGTTGTAGCCGGTTTCGCTTTCCAGCCTAGGACGCCAGCCGCGCCGCTGTTTTTGTAGCCAGTCCTGCGCGGCTGGCAGTGCTTCGCAGGACGCCACCGGGTTGTCCCAGCGACTGAGGCTCGCGCGCGGATAGGCGTGCAGCAAAATAGCGTCGTAACGCTGGCCGGCATTGGCTTGCTCGACGGCTTGCTGCCAGGCCAGTTTGTCCGGGCCGGGTTGGTCGGAGTGATAGGTGACGGTGCTGCCGGCCAATACCAGGTCCGCCGTCCACGCGGCGATGTTGCGGGATTCGGCGGAAGCAGGACGTGGAGCGACGCGCTGACGTGTGCTGCTGTCGTCGATGCTCAAACATTCGCCATTGCGCGTGGCGTTTTGCAGCAGATACGTGCGGATCGCCACGGCCAATGCTTTGGCGGCTTCGGGGGGTTCGGGCCTGGCTTCACGCTCCAGCACACGGGCGACATACTCTTCGCGATCCAGCCGGGCGACCAGTTTGTCGTTGAGCAGAAACAGTTCGCCGTCGCTGTGGATATCCAGCGCATTGCCGTTGGCGAATTCGACGCGGTAATCACCCTGCAACGGGCCCGCAGTCACCGCCCGATCACCGGCCAGAACCCGGGTAACGGGATAACGCGAAAACAGACCGACCTCAACACATCGCCCCGCGTCCGCCGGCCAGGAAGCAGGCAACACCGTCGCCAACGCAGCACCGTAATGCCGCAAAACCATCTGACTGGTGCCACGACCACCGGCCCAGATCGGCGAACCATCCGCCGTCCACCCAGCGAATCCGCCTTGGCGTGATTGAGGGTCCTGATCGCCGAGCCAGCTCCAGGTTTTCACCCGCAAGCGCCCGCCGAGTTCACCGACGACATTGCCGTCCGCCGCGTTCAACACTACATCGAGCAGCACGCGGCGCATCTGATCCTGAGCCGGCAACAAAGCCAAAACGCCCAGTAACTCCGCGACAGGAACCCTCGTGGCCGGTTGCACGGAAGACAACTTCAGCAACCACGACGGCGCCTGTCGCGCCTGCCAATAGGTTTTCCAATCGCCAGCGGTTATACCCAACCGCGCCGGCTCGAAATACAGCCCGCAGGACTTCACCAGCGCCTGATCACGCTCAATCTTCCCGCCCGCAGTACAGCAATAAACCTCTTCCTTCGACTGCCCGCGACATTCATACGCCGGTTCCCGCGCACCGGTATCCACCAGCCACGCGTAAACGAACACCTTCCACAAACTGCCCAGCGGCGTATCCAGCGAAGAAGGCAACGGCTCGCGAGCGGTCAGTTGCGTGGTGTTCAGCGACAGCAACTCGCCCTTGTACGCCACGCGCAACAGTTCATCCTGCGCCGTCGCCAGCGCAGGAATCACACACATCAGCAGCCAGACCAGCGGCCGGGTCATGTCAGTTGACCGTGACCTGACCGAGGGCGGCTTTCGCCTCCCGGGCCTGATGTTGCGGCGCGTAGACCTGAGTGAAACGCACCGGCGGCAGGTTGAACTGGCCCTTCTGCGAGAAGCGCACCAGATGCCGCAGACGCAATTCACCGCTCAGCGCATCCACCGGCACCGCGTAGGCCAGTTGGCCCGGTTCGAAACGTGCCTTCTCCAATGCGGTCGGCTCGGTGCCGTCCTTGCCCTGCAACTTGATGCCCCACGTGGTGCGCTCGACATCCGCGCCCGGCGGCAGCGGCACTTCGAGCATGCCGTAGCGCAGCGGTTTTGGTGCCTTGCTGGTGAGGATCACTTCGTCCAGATACAGGCTGTCGCTGGACAACGGTTTGCTGCCGACCGGCTCCAGTTTGAAGGTGAACGCTTCATCACCCGGCACCAGACGCGACAGGCGACGAGTGATGGTCACCGCCATCGGATCAATTGCCGGTTGCTGGGTCTGGAAGCTCAGCGCCGCACGCAACGGACGCTCCTGAGTGCCCGACACCGACAACACGCTCGGCACCGGCGCAGCACCCTGCCACGTCCAGTACATCTCGCCGGTCGCGCCGTAGTTTTTCTTCCAGCCATCGCCCGGTGCCAGCGCGATGGTCGGCGAGGCCTGAGCGATGCTGCGTTGCAGCCAGGTCAGCGCCAGCGCACGTTCGAGCGTCGATTGCTGCGGCAACAGACGTTGCAGCAACGCCGTCGCACGAGCCTGATCGAACGGTTGCAACGACAGGTTCAGCGCTTCGGCAAACGGTTGAGAGCTGACGGCCAAACGCTGTTGCGCAGCGCCCAACTGACGATTGAACGCGTCCGGCAAAGCGACTTTCGACTGCGTGGCCAGCGATGCGGTCAACACCCGCGCCGCCGCCAGACCGAGCGCCGAATCCGGATCGCTCATCACCAGGCTGTCTTCGCCATCGTCCATCAGGGTTTCGGCATTGCCTTCCCCGGCCTTGGCCAGATCCTCCATCAAACCGCTGAGCAACGTGTTGACCGGCAGATGCATCTGCTTGGCGAACGACAGGATCAGCGCCCGTTGCAGCAATGGCGTGTTCGGTGCCTGCTTGGCGTAGACCTCCAGCACCCGCTGCCAGTGCTCCGGCGGCAGGGTCAGATCCAGCACCTGACTGGCGTTCCAGTCGGCGTAATAGGCGTAAGCGGTGAGGAACGCATCCGGCTCGCCGTCGAAGCCCCACCAGGTGAAGCTCGCCGACGGCCCGGCCATTTGCACCAGACGCAGACGGCTGTTCTGCATGATCAGGCGCAAGCGGTCGCGGATCTGCGGGCTCGACGCCAGCGACGGATAGGCGATGCTCAGGGGCAGCAAGCGACTGGCGGTCTGCTCGACGCCTCCGTACGGATAGCTGAGCAGATCGTCGAGGGCCGAACGGAACAGCGCTTGCGGGCTGTCATCCAGACGCAGGCGAATGTCGGTGGCGTCTGCCGGCAGGCTCAGCGGCGTGTCGCCGCTGGCCACGTCGAGGCTCTGGGTCTGCGTCACTTGCCAGCCTTCACCGGTCGCGGTCAGGCGCACAGCCAGGGCGTCGGCGGTTTTGCCGTCCTGCACCAGCTCGGCCGTCCACTCGCCGGTGGCCAAGGCGAACGCTGGCAGCGGCAGGTAGTTGATGCCGTTGTTGAGGGTCACCGGCAAACGCTGTTCGGCGCCGGCGTAGTGCGTCACCAGTTCAGCCTTGACCGGTTTCTCGGCCTGGCTGAAGGCGAATACGCCGAGTTGCGGCTGATCGCCCTTGCGGAATTTGCTCGGCCCGCTCCACTTCAGGTACAGCGGTTTTTCCGAGCGCACGAACTGCTTCTTCTGCCCGACCCGACCGTCATCGGCAATCGCCCGCGCGGTGATGCGCCAGCGGGTCAGCGAGTCCGGCATCTTGAAGGTGAAACGGGTCTTGCCCTCGGCATCGGTCAGCAACTCTGGCTGCCACGCGGCGGTGTCGACGTCTTCGCGGCGCGGCCGCTCCAGCACTTTCACCCCGCGTTCGCTGCGGTTGGCCTTGCCCGGTGCACCGGGGCTGCCCGGTAACGCCACGTCGTAGCTGATGAACGACAGGCTGGCGCTGGTGCGCACGTTGTTGCGGCGCGGGTGGTAGAAGAACTGGTCGATGGTCGGCGCGACTTCCGGTTGCAGCGCGTAGACCATTTCATCCACGACGCTGACCGTCAGGTGCGCCGGCACCGCTTTGCCGGCGAACTGTGTGGTCAGATCGACCGTCACGGTATCGCCCGGTTGATAGGTGTCTTTGTCGGTCTTGATCGCCACGTCGATCTGCGGCGCGACAACCTTGATCCCGGCGTTCTGGAAGCTGTACTGACCGCCCTTGGTGTAGAGCACCGAGAATGTCAGGTTCGGCGCGAAATTGTCCTTCACCGGGATGCGTGCGCGGTATTGGGTGTCGCTGAGTTTTTCCAGTTTCAGCCAGTCGCCGCCCTTGGCCAGCAGCGCAGTGGCTTCGACCTTGTCGCGCTCCAGCGACAGCAGTGCATCGCTGACTGGTTCGGGGAAAGTGATCAGCGCCAGCGCTTCGTCGCCGGCCTTGTACTCGGGTTTGTCGAGGACGATTTCCACGGTGCCCGGCACTGCCTTGACGCCGTCGCCAGTGACCGAATGACCGGTCGCACCAAGCACTCGGCCGTGCTGATCTTTCAGCGACAGGTTGTAGGTGCCCGGACGCTCGAAGGCCACGCTGAAGCCTTTGTCCTTCGCCGCCAGTTTGCCTTCGCCGGTGGTCTGGTCTTCGAGTCGAACCCAACTGTAGCTGCTCGGCACAACGGCCTGCGCCTGTTGGCTGCCGCCCTCGTTGGCGTAGCTGAACGCGACCTTGTCACCGACCGCGCTGAAGCGCTGCGGCGCGCTCAGACGGAAGCTGGCAGCGCCCCGGTCGATGAGAATTTCCTTGGTGGTCTTGACCCGATACGCAGCGCCATCACTGGCAAACACGGTGAGCATGTAGCGGCTCGGCTTGTCGGCGGCCGGCAGGTCGAGGGTCGCGTTGCCCTTGCTGTCGGTGGTCAGTTCGGTGCTGGTCAGTTCCACAGGGAATTGCCCGAGGTATTGCAGTTCGTTGTCGACCATCGACAGTTGCTGGGCGCGCAGACTCAGGGTCAGTCTGGCGTTGGCCACTGGTTTGCCGTCCGGGTACAGCAGCACCAGGCTGCCCTTCACCGGTTCGCCGGTGCGGTAATCCTGCTTGGCCGGGTTCAGCGAGATTTCGAAGTGTGGCTTGATGTACTCCGCCACACGGAACGCGCTGCTGTAAGCCTGATCCTTGTAATTGAAACGCAGCTCATAACCACCGGCCACCGCGTTGTCCGGCAACTGGAAACGGCCCTGGGTGCCGGCCTTCGAATCGAGCTTCAGATCAAGTCGCTGCAGCTCGGTACCGGTCGCATCAAGCACGCTGACATTGACGTCCGCCGCGCCCGGCAATACCGAATCTCGCGCGTTCTTGAATTCGCGGCCGACGATTTTCAGCGACACCCAATCACCCGGACGATACAGCGGCCGGTCGGTGAAGGCGTAGAGTTTGGTGTCGTAGATTTCGCTGTCGTAATAGAAGTTTTCCGAGACGAATACGCCGCCCTCTTCGTCTTCGCCAATGACGAACGAACGCTCCGGGCTGACGTGTTTCAGGCGCAGCAGACCATCGGTATCGGTGGCGCCACTGCTCATCACGCCGAGGCCGTCGGTCCACAGCACATTGACCTTCGGCACCGAGCTGCCTTCGTGTTTGCGCGCAGCCCACACCAGCAATTCATCACCGGCAATCTTGCTCACCGCCACGGTGTTGGAAACGAAAACCATGGTGGTCGCGCGGTACTTGCCGATCAGCGCTTCGACCAAATACAGGCCCGGCTTCAGGTTGCCCAACGGGATGTAGACGTTACCCGGCGCGACGCTGACAAACTCGCTGGAAGACCCGGCCAGATTGACCCCGGCCGGCGGCTGAATCGGCTTGGCTTGCCACAGCGGATAACGGAACTGACTGACCACCGGCAGGCCTGGAATCAGGGCGAATTGCGGCTGCGCGTCGTAAGGCGTCGGCGCGGCGATGGCGTTGCCCATCTTCAGTTCCGGCACTTCCTCGGTGACTTGCTGGCGCGACTCATAGGAGAACGCACGCTGCATCACCCGACGGGATTTGCGGTACCAGTTGTCCCACAGGTACGCGAGGGTGTTCGACAGGCCTTCGCCCTTGAACTGGCCGTCACTGACCACGCGGTGCAGGTTCTTCTGGCGCTTGAGGAAGTCCAGCGGCTTGTCGATCTTGTACACGCGAATGTCGGCGCCGCCGTACGGTTCCATGCGGAAACGACGGTAGTCACGGCCCGGTGCTTCGAGGCGAACCACCGCCTGTTCGTCGCTTGCAAAACTGCTGTCGGCCAGCAGGAAAAAGCTTTCACCGGACACCGGCGTGTAGCCGCTTGGCTCCACGGTGTCTTCGGCATTCACGGCCGAAAATGGCAGGGCTAACAGCAACAGAAAAGGCAGTAAACGCAGCATGCGGGCACCGGTCATTGGGAGAGAAAGTTCAGTCGATAGACGCCGATGAAGTTGGGGTTGGCTGCGTCGGGTATCCATCGGGTGTCCTTCCATGTCATGAGTTGCTGCAGGCTTGCCGAACGCATGCCGTTGTCAGTGGGGGTGGTCGTGCCGGTGTGATAGGCGATGTAGCGGCCCATCCAGATCATCAGGTGCTGGTCGTCGCCCTGATCGAAAAACATCAGATCGCCGGGCCGTGCCTGAGACACGTCGCGTCCGATCAGATGGCTGTTGAACTGAATCAGTTTGATCGCGTTGACGTACGGCCCGACCTTGCCGCCGCCCTGCTGCCACTGCTGGGCGAGCTTGCGCTGATCGGCGCTCAGGTCCAGCTCCGGCGGCAGGTAGCGATTGGACACGCCATTGCTGCGCAGCCATTTATCGTCGTGGACTTTCAGCGCTTCGTTGGCGGCGAAACGCACCAGCCCGGCGCAGTCCTGCTGGTACCAGCGCGGGCTCGGGCCTTTGCTCAACTGTTCCTGAGCGATGCGCACGAACCAGGCGCGAAAGACCTGGGACTGCTGCGGATCGAGGGCCGGCGCCTCAACGGCTCGGGCGCCGGCGCTGAGCAACAGCGCCAGCAAGCCAAGGCTGCGAATCAGTCCAGTCACAGCGCTTTCCACTCCAGCGGCAGCCATTGCCAGTGACCGTCGGGCTCGCTGCCTTCGGGCAGGGTCAGGGCGTATTTGCCCATGCCGCCGAGGGTGCGCAGTTTCGGGATCAGGTAGGTTTGCGCGGCGTTGTAGAACACCGGTTCCATGTCCTGCGGCAGGCTGTCGAGGGTTTCCTGCTGGATCAATTGCGCCATCGAATCCGGGCCGAAGTAGACCGGCATCAGCACGTCTTTCGGCAGTACGTCGGCCATCGGCGGGAAGCGTTTGTCGAGGGTACCGAGAGCCTTGTCGACCAGTTTGTCGTCGAGGGAAAACAACAGCGTCGAACCGTGGCGCGCCAGGCTGACTTTCATGAAGGCACGACCGGTGATCGCGTCCGGATCTTCTGCATCCTTGGCCGCGTACGGGCCGAAGTTGGAGCTGACCTGACGCTGCCAGAGATGGCTCTGGCCTTCCTGTTTCTCGACCACCGGGAACGCGTGCTCGTCGACCTTGCCTTCGTAGGCGCCGACCATCGAATCGAACAGCGTGCCGATATCCGCGTCGAGTTTGCCGTTGTCTTCGTCGTTCAGACTGGCCACCAGCAGTGGCGTGTACAGCCGCGAATCGGCGTACCAGCAAAGGCCCGCCGCGCCGGCCACGTGTTCGGTGAGTTTCTGCGCCACGGCTTCTTCGGCGCCGAGTTTCACCAGCAACGGTTTCTGCGGCTCGGCGGCCACCGGCAGGGTCACGCAGGCACTGGCGCCCAGCGGCATGGCTTGCCAGACCGGTTTGAAATCGAAGTCCGGTTGGTTCTCCAGCTCGTCCATGGCGAGATAGCTGTGCCAGCCCTTGTCGTCCATGTCGAAGCGCAGGCCGGCGAAATTCGGAATGAAACGCTGATAACCCATGGCCAGGACGCTGGAATTGACCGACAGACGCTGTTTGGTTTCAGGTGTTTTGGCCGTGAGCCCGAACGCTTCGGGGAACAGTTTTTCACCGTTGAGCAGCGCCGCCAGCGCTTGCGGCGAGACGTGACCGGACTCTTCGGAAGCGCCACTTTCCGGGTCGTAGAATTTGGTCGGGTTGGACAGCACTACCAGTTTGTCGCCACGGGAGGCGAACAACAGGGATTTACCGGCGTTGTAGGTCAGTTGATAGAGCGGCACTTCATCGCCGCTGACTTTCAGGGTGCTGAACACGCTCAGTTGCGAATCATCCAGCGCGACTTTCGCCAGCGGCTCCAGCACTTTGGCCAGCCCGCCGCGATCCATCACCAACAGAAAATCCTTCAGCCGACCATCGGCGCCACGCCACAACGCCACGTCTGCCGGTTGATCGAAAAGCTGTTCGATCAGGCTGTCCTGCAGCTTCAGGTCATGCTCGTAGATGATCCGCCGCAGACTGCCGATCAACCCGAGGCGATCGGCGTGGGTTTCGTAATAGAAGACGAAATCCTCGGTCAGCGTGGCCTTGAGGAACGGCACCGTCAGCAGGTCCTTGGGCAACTGGCTCAGGGAGCGGGTTTCGAGCAGCGCGTCCGGGCGGCTCAGGCCGAGCTTGTCGCTGGCCAGTTCCGCCGGCGGCGCCTTCGGCTTGTGCATCAGCCAGCCGAGCCCGCCCGCCACGCCGGCCACCAGGCACAGCCCGACCGCCAGCAACGGCCAGCGCCGGGAAGGTTTGGCGGCGGGCGCATCGGTAGCCGGGGTCGCAGTGTTATCGCTCATCTTCTCGCTCATGTTCCCAAAGCTCGGCAGTTCATCCGTGGTGCGGGATGCTTAATAGTTGAAAGTCTTGACCAGCAGCAGATCACCGATGGCCCGCAGGGGCACGATGAACGTTTCGCGTTTTTCGTCGACGGTGTTTTCGTTGAGCACCAGCGTGATTTGCGAGGTGATGACCTCGTTCTGGTTGCTGGTCTCCTCGAAGTTATAGCCGCCGTTACCGAAGTTGCCCCAATAGTTGACGTAAACCAGATAGGTGCCGTGCAGCGGCGCGGTCATGGTGAACATTTCCGGGCCGGGGCCATCGACGCCATCCGGATCAAGACCACCGCCGTTGCTCATCGCCGGACGCGCCCAGAAGGCGTGCTGGCCGTCAGGCGTAATGACGTGCAGGTCGAGTTCGGCTTCAGGGTCGTCCCAACCGAGCACCACGCGGATCCGCGCCGGCGTGCGCAAATTGTTGGCTTCGTAGAATTGAACGCGCTTGAGCGACTGGCCGTCGGCGCTGATCACTTCGACGCTGTTGGAACCGGCGCCAAACGCATACGGCCGGGCGAAACGCCCATCGTCGTCGGTGTACAGATTCAGAGGATTGCCATTCACCGCCAGGCTGTGCGGCGGACGCAAATGCCCGATCGCCTTGAGCTGGCCCTGGATCATCGTGCGATTGCGCTGGATGCCGCGATCAATGGGCGGCGTGGGATAGGCGACCTGCGGGTTTTCCGTGCGATCGAGCAGCCCGTGATAGCGCCAGCCACCCACCGGCTCCGACAACTCCGCGCTCGGCGCCGCCAGCAGCGCGGGCGCGCAGGCCAACCCGATCAGCAGCAAAAGAAATGAACGCATGTGATGCCTCCTGCCATGCCTGACGAAACCTTGCACCCGATCCTCGGTACTTCACAGCGCTGAAAACTGCGTTTCGTCTGAAAGACCCGTGACTGTCGGGTCGTAGAAGGCGCGAAGGTTAGCGATTCGGCAGTTTTTTAACAATCGGATACATGTGGATTTGCGGTGGGAATCACGGCGTCCAGTGGACGATGAGCCGAATAGGCGTCATATTCGGCTCACAAAATGAGCCGAATACCGTTTCTATTCGGCTCACGCACTCAGGAACGGCATTTCATGGCAACTCACTGGATCTGGCAGCAGCCCGATTGGCCCGACTTCAACTGGCAGGCAGCGCGTCTCACTGCGCTGTTGCGCGAATGCGTTCAGGCGCAGGGACAATTGATGGGCATGGCGGGATCAGTGGGCAATTCACTGAGCGCTCAGACTGAGCTGGACGCGTTGCTGCAGAACATCGTGACCTCCTCGGCCATCGAGGGTGAGCAGTTGAATGTCGGATCCGTGCGATCTTCACTGGCTCGGCGCCTGGGGCTGGAATCACCGGATGGCGACAAAGTCAGCAAGCGCAGCGAGGGGCTCGCGCAACTGATGCTCGATGCTACTCAACGTTTTGCCGAACCGCTGACGCTGGAACGATTGCTGGAATGGCACTCATGGCTGTTTCCAGAACAGGAAAGTGGTTTCCTTTCGCGAGCAATCAATGTCGGCGCTCTACGCGGCGATGAGCCAATGCAGGTGGTTTCCGGGCGAATCGACCGCCCGACCGTGCATTTCGAGGCGCCACCGCGACAAGGGCTTGAGCGACAACTCGACAGTTTTCTCAAATGGTTTGACGCCAGTCAGCATCAGGCAGGCCTCGATCCTTTACTGCGAGCCGGTATCGCGCACTTCTGGTTCGTCACTTTGCACCCGTTCGATGACGGCAACGGCCGTCTTACCCGCACGCTCACCGATCTGGCACTGGCTCAGGGCGAAGCGCAGGCGATTCGTTTTTATGCGATGTCCGCCAGCATTCTCGATGATCGTGCGGGCTATTACCGGATTCTCGAATCCAGCCAGAAAGACACAATGGACATCACCGACTGGCTCGCATGGTTCCTGCAAACCTTGCTGCGCAGCCTGCAACAGGCCATTGCGCGGATTGAAGGCGTTCTGGGCAAGTCACGCTTCTGGCAAACGCATCGGGAATCCGAGCTGTCGGTGGAGCAGATCAAAGTGCTCAACCGCCTGCTCGACGGTGGTGAACGCGGTTTCGAGCACCGTATCAGTGCGGCGCAGTATCAGGCCGTGGCAAAAGTCTCCAAGGCGACGGCGACCCGACATCTGGCGGATCTGATGGAAAAGGGATGTCTCGAACGCTTGCCCGGCGGTGGGCGCAGCACGCGCTATCAGATCAGTTTTCCAGGCAAATCCGCGGGCTAATCCAGGCGCCGCTCATTTGCCCATACCCCCCCTATCTGCTAGTGTCGCGCCGGTTTAACGTCAACCGGAATTAGCCGCCATGGCCCGCAAAAAAGCTGCACTGGATTTCGAACAGTCCCTCGCCGACCTGCAAACGCTGGTGGAGCGTCTGGAGAACGGTGAATTGTCGCTGGAAGACTCGCTGACCGCTTTCGAGCAGGGCATCGGCCTGACCCGTGACTGCCAGGCGGCGCTGGCCCAGGCCGAGCAGAAGGTTCAGGTATTGCTGGAGCGCGATGGCGAACTCGCCGAGGAACCCTTCGACGCGGATCAGCCAGAATGATTGCAGCGTATTCGGCCACCAGCCAGGCGCGCGTTAACGCGGCACTGGAAACCCTGTTCAACGCCCCGCTGCCAGAACTGGCGCGCCTCTATGAAGCCATGCGCTACAGCGTGATGAACGGCGGCAAACGCGTGCGTCCGCTGCTGGCCTACGCGGCATGCGAAGCCCTCGGCGGCAAGGCCGAACAGGCCAACGGCGCGGCGTGTGCGGTTGAGCTGATCCATGCGTATTCGCTGGTGCACGACGATTTGCCGGCGATGGACGACGACGATCTGCGTCGCGGCCAGCCAACCACCCACAAGAAATTCGACGAAGCCTGCGCAATCCTCGCCGGTGACGGCTTGCAGAGCCTGGCGTTCAGCGCCCTGCTCGACCCGCGTCTGAGCGACCTGAGCGCGGGTATCCGCCTGCAACAGGTCACGGCGCTGGCGCACGCAGCAGGCCCGGCCGGCATGGTCGGCGGTCAGGCCATCGACCTTGGCTCGGTCGGTCTGAAGCTCGATCAGAAAGCCCTCGAACAGATGCACCGGCACAAGACCGGCGCACTGATCGAAGTCAGCGTCAAGCTCGGCGCCCTTGCCAGCGGCCGTGCCGAGAAAGATGAACTCAAGGCCCTGCAGACTTATGCACAGGCCATCGGCCTGGCATTCCAGGTGCAGGACGACATCCTCGACGTCGAAAGCGATACCGAAACCCTCGGCAAACGCCAGGGCGCCGACATCGCCCGCGACAAGCCGACCTACCCGGCCCTGCTCGGTCTGGACGCGGCCAAGGCTTACGCGCTGGAACTGCGCGATCAGGCCCTGCACGCGCTGCGACCGTTTGACGCGGCTGCCGAGCCGTTGCGCGATCTGGCCCGGTATATCGTCGACCGGCGCAACTGAAGGCTTATCTGCCAAAAAAGACCAACGCGTGGGCAGGGGGCGATGCATCAGGTAAACTGCCGCATCTTTTATACCTATAACGATTCGCCTGATGCCCACGACGTTTCATGAGATTCCCCGCAAGCGCCCGACCACGCCCCTGCTCGACCGCGCTAACACGCCGGACGGCCTGCGCCGGTTAGGCGAAGCCGAGCTGGAAACCCTGGCTGATGAGTTGCGCCTGGAATTGCTCTACACGGTCGGCCAGACCGGTGGGCATTTCGGTGCCGGGCTGGGCGTCATCGAGCTGACTATCGCGTTGCATTACGTTTTCGACACCCCGGACGACCGGCTGGTGTGGGACGTCGGTCATCAGGCCTATCCGCACAAGATCCTCACCGGTCGGCGCGAGCGCATGGAATCTTTGCGCCAGAAGGACGGCATCGCGGCCTTCCCGCGCCGCTCCGAGAGCGAGTACGACACGTTCGGCGTGGGTCATTCCAGCACCTCGATCAGCGCCGCGCTGGGCATGGCCATCGCCGCCCGCCTGCAGAACAGCGATCGCAAGGCGATTGCCGTGATCGGTGACGGCGCACTGACCGCCGGCATGGCGTTCGAGGCACTGAACCACGCGCCGGAAGTCGACGCCAACATGCTGGTGATCCTCAACGACAACGACATGTCGATCTCGCGCAACGTCGGCGGGCTGTCGAACTATCTGGCGAAGATCCTTTCCAGCCGCACCTACGCGAGCATGCGTGAAGGCAGCAAAAAAGTGCTGTCGCGCCTGCCTGGCGCCTGGGAAATCGCCCGCCGCACTGAAGAATATGCCAAAGGCATGCTGGTCCCCGGCACCCTGTTCGAGGAGCTGGGCTGGAACTACATCGGCCCGATCGATGGCCACGACCTGCCGACCCTGATCGCCACGCTGCGCAACATGCGCGATCTGAAAGGCCCGCAGTTCCTGCACATCGTCACCAAGAAAGGCAAAGGCTTCGCCCCGGCGGAAGTCGACCCGATCGGTTACCACGCCATCACCAAGCTCGAACCGCTGGGCGCCCCGGCCGCTGCGCCGAAGAAGGCTGGCGGGCCGAAGTATTCCGGTGTGTTCGGTGAATGGCTGTGCGACATGGCCGCTGCCGACCCGCGCCTGGTGGGTATCACCCCGGCGATGAAGGAAGGCTCGGATCTGGTGGCGTTCAGCGAGCGTTTCCCGCTGCGCTACTTCGACGTGGCAATTGCCGAGCAACACGCCGTGACCCTCGCGGCCGGCATGGCCTGCGAAGGCGCAAAACCGGTGGTGGCGATCTACTCAACGTTCCTGCAACGCGGTTACGACCAGTTGGTGCATGACGTCGCGGTACAGAACCTCGACGTGCTGTTCGCCATCGACCGCGCCGGTCTGGTGGGCGAAGACGGCCCGACCCACGCCGGCAGCTTCGACCTGTCGTTCCTGCGCTGCATTCCGGGCATGGTGATCATGACCCCGAGCGATGAAAACGAACTGCGCAAGATGCTCACCACCGGTCACCTGTACAACGGCCCGGCGGCGGTGCGTTACCCACGCGGTACCGGCCCGAACGCGATCATCGAGAAAGTTCTCGAACCGATCGAGATCGGCAAGGGTGTGGTCCGTCGTCAGGGCAGCAAGGTCGCCCTGCTGGTGTTCGGCGTGCAAATGGCCGAAGCCCTGAAAGTCGCCGAGACGCTGGACGCGACCGTGGTCGACATGCGTTTCGTCAAACCGATGGACGAAGCGCTGGTGCGCGAGATCGCCAACAGCCACGACCTGCTGGTGACCATCGAAGAGAACGCAATCATGGGCGGCGCCGGTGGCGCGGTCAGCGAATTCCTCGCCCGCGAGAACATCCTCAAGTCGGTGCTGCACCTGGGCTTGCCGGATGTTTACGTCGAGCACGCCAAACCGGCGCAGATGCTGGCCGAGTGCGGGCTGGATGAGGCCGGGATCGAAGCGGCGGTGCGTGAGCGCCTGGAACTGCTGAACAAGTAAGCACACCGTCCCTGTGGGAGCGGGCTTGCCCGCGATGGCTTCGGCACATCCAACATCAATGTTGACTGTGCCGACCTCATCGCGGGCAAGCCCGCTCCCACAGTGCTTTGTGTTGCCAGAAATTTTGTGTACACCCGAAAGACCTACGGACTGCCGATGAACCTCTCGCGCCTCGCCCTGCCCCTCCTGCTGCTGCCCTCCGCCAATTCCCTTGCCGACAATTTCGAACGCGATCAGGCCCTGAAACTGCCGGACATGCTGATCAGCGCCAACCGCCAGGTCGAAGCACGCAACGACAGCAGCGCCGCCAACACCGTGTTCACCCGCGAAGACATCGAACGCCTGCAACCGCGCAGCGTCACCGATCTGCTGCAACGGGTGCCGGGTGTGCAAGTGGCGCAAACCGGCGGACGCGGGAGTCTTCCGGGGATCTACATTCGCGGCACGCAATCGGCGCAGAGCCTGGTGTTGGTCGACGGTCAGCGCATCGGCAACTCGACGTCCGGCGACAGCAATCTGCAACACCTCAACATCGAGCAGATCGAGCGCGTGGAAGTGCTGCGCGGTTCGCGTTCGGTGATTTATGGCAGCGATGCGATTGGCGGGGTGATCCAGATCTTCACCCGGCGCGGTGGCGATCAGGGCTTGCAGCCTCGGATGCATGTCGGATTCGGCAGCAATCAGACCTGGGAACGCAGCGTCGGCCTATCCGGCGGTGACGAGAAAACCCGTTTCAACCTCGGCGCCAGCCTCGATGAAACCGCCGGCCTCGACCGCACCCACGAGTCGTATCCCAGCGACAGCGATCATGACGCCTACCGCAACAAATCCATCAGTCTGAGCCTCAGCCATGCGCTGAGCGATGACATCGAAGTCGGCGCCAATCTGCTGGATAACCGTGGCAAAAGCGAGTTCGACAACCCGTTCGGGCGCTTTGACCCGGTGACCTTCGACTCCCTCCAGCAGCAACCGTACAGCGATTTCACCGTCAGCAGTTTCAGCAGTTACATCGACGCGCGGATCAACGAGCGCTGGAAGTCGCGCCTGGAACTCGGCCACAGCGAAAATCGCGAGAAGTCCTTCGACAAGCTCAGCGACGAACGCTCGGTGTTCAACACCTACCGGGATTCGGTGACCTGGCAGAACGACCTGACGCTGGATGCGCGCAATAGCCTGATCCTTGGCGGCGACTGGTACGAGGACCGGATCAACAGCAGCACCGCGTTCGACGAAGACAGCCGCTGGAACCGCGCTGCGTTTATCCAGCATCGTTATCAGGCCGACAGCTTCTCCACCGAACTGGGCCTGCGTCGCGATGACAACCAGCAATTTGGCGGCCAGAACAGTTGGAGCGGCACGCTGACGTTGCCGGTCAACCCGGACAACGATCTGCTGCTCAGCTACAGCGAAGGCTTCCGCGCGCCGACCTTCAACGATCTGTATTACCCGGATTTCAGCAACCCCGACCTGAAACCGGAAACCTCGAAAAGCTACGAGCTGCAATGGCGCAGCCAGTTGAGCGACAGCACTCGCCTCGAAGCCTCGCTGTACCGGACCGATCTGGAAGACGCGATCATCTTCGGCAGCAACTCACGCCCGGAAAACGTCGCCTCGGCGCGGATCAACGGCTTCGAAGCAGCGCTGAAGCAGGAGCTGTTCGGCTGGCAGAGCAACCTCGGCGTAGCGATCATCGATCCCCGCGACCGCGACACCGGCCACACCCTGGCACGTCGTGCACGTCGCACCTTGAGCTGGGATCTGGACCGACAGTTCGATCGCCTTGGCCTCGGCGCCAGTTGGCAGGCCGTCAGCAGCAGTTACGACGATCTGAACAATCAGCAACCATTGGGTGGTTATGCACTGCTCGGACTGCGCAGCAGCTGGGCGCTGAACCGTGAGATCAAGCTGGATTTCAAGGTCGATAACCTGCTGGACAAGGGTTACAGCCGAGCGCTGTACAGCCACGACGGCAGTCAGTATGGCTATCGCGAAGAAGGTCGGACGTTCATGTTCGGGGTGACCTGGACGCCGCAGCTCTGATCCAGAACTTCCGCTGATCTGACGGACCTCATCGCGAGCAAGCTCGCTCCCACAGGTTCAGCGTGATCCCTGTGGGAGCGAGCTTGCTCGCGAAATAGACGCCGAGGTCTCAGCGGTCGGGCGCAATCAGCTGGCAGAGCTTGGCAGTCGCCTCGATCATCTGCCCGCTCGGGCGCTCCAGGCCTTTATCGGTGACCAGCAGCAATTGCCCGTGCTTGACCGCTGCCACCTGCGGCCACGCGCTCCACGCATCCAGTTGCGGCTGATCGCCGGCCAGAATCACTTCGGGATCACGCTGTAAAACCGCTTCGATGCTCACCTGCGGCGCCGGCAGCCTCAGGTCGGCAAACACATTGCGCGCGCCGCACACCTCAAGCGCATCGCTGATGATCTGCCCGCCACCGACGGTGTACAGCGGCTTGTCCCAGACCTGATAGAACACCCGCAGCGGCGTTTCCCGCCGGTAACGCTGGCGTAGCTTATCTAGGTTTTGTCGCAACTCGCTGGCCCGTTCGATTCCACGCTCAGGACGACCAAGCTGTGCCGCGATGGCTTCAATCTGCGCGGTCAGCTGTTCGAGGCTGTGGGGCTCGGCAACGAAAGTCAGGATGTTCAAGCGCTTGAGCTGGTCGCGCTGGGCCGGGCCGACACTGCCGGGCCATAACAGCAACAAATCGGGTTTGAGGCTCAGCAGCCGTTCCATGTCGAGCTGGCCGTAGCGGCCCACCGAAGGCACATCCTTGATCGCGGATGGCCGCTCACCGGCATCCAGCACACCGACCAGCAAATCCGCCGAATCCAGCTCGACAACGATTTCAGACAAAGATGGCGCGAGGCTGACCACCCGCAGGGCGGCCAGCGTTTCACCGCTGACGGCCAGCAGCAGAACCGCCAGCCAGAAACGACGCATCAAGCGAGTTGACGCGGGATACGGTAGAGGTAGAACAGCACCGCCGTGGACAGTGCCAGCAACATCAGCGGCACCGCTTCAAGGCCGACGAACACCGCCAGCGCGCCAATCCATGCCGGCAGCGCCGCGACCACGAATGCACTGCGAAGGCAGGCCGCCAGGGCGATCCAGGCAGCAGGTTCTTCAGGGGTATCGAGGGCTTTTTGCGTGGCGATCAACGCATGTTTGTAGCGCCCGAAAAACTTCAGGCTGACAAACATCGAGGCCACGCCAGCGATAAACAAAGGCATCGCCAGCACCGGCAGAATCGCCTCGCCCTGGCCGAACACACCGTTGATCACGAACAGCGGCACCAGCGCCAGCGCCAGGTATTTCCACCAGGCGATCGACAGACGGCGCCGCACTTGCCCGCGGGTCACGCCCGGTCTACCTCGCCCTGATGCTCGTTGCCCATCATGTGGTCGAGCTTGCTGGCCTTGGTTGCCAGATAGAGTTTGTTGTGCGGGTTGTGGCCGGTGTGCAGCGGCACGCGCTCGGCGACGACGATGCCCATGTCGGTCAAGGCTTTGACCTTGCGCGGGTTGTTGGTCATCAGGCGCAGGGATTTGACGCCCAGATGTTCGAGCATCGGCAGGCACATGGCGTAGTCACGCTGGTCGGCGGCAAAGCCCAGACGCTCGTTGGCTTCAACGGTATCGGCACCGCCATCCTGCAATTCGTAGGCACGGATCTTGTTCAAAAGACCGATGCCGCGCCCTTCCTGACGCAGGTACAGCAACACGCCACGGCCTTCGCGAGCGATGGCCTTGAGGGCGCCTTCGAGTTGCGAACCGCAGTCGCAACGCTGGCTGAACAAGGCATCGCCGGTCAGGCATTCGGAGTGCATACGGCCGAGTACCGGGGCACCGTCGGCAATCTCACCCAGGCTCAGCACGACGTGCTCGCGGCCGGTGGCTTCATCGAGAAAACCGTGCATGGTGAATTGCGCAAAAGGCGTTGGCAGCTTGGAAGCGGCGACAAAAACGACAGGCACCGGTGTGCTCCTGATCTGAAAAGTCCGAGATTCGCTGGGCGGCATTGTAACAGCAGGTTCCCGCAGGCGCTTAGGCTGAATTATCGAGGATAACTATCAAAAAGTTTGATAACAGGCCCGCCCTTATCGCGCTCATTCGAAGGGATACGGCTGTTTCCAGCGCTCGAAGATCGGCTTCAACTCGCCGCTTTTCACCAGTTGTTCCATGCGCTGGTCGTAGATCGACATCAGTGCGCGGGCTTGCGGGGTGTCGGCGAATCCGAGGTACAGCGGCAATTCAGCCAGATGCGAGTAACGGTACTGCGACGGATCGGCGGCGTTTCTCACCACCGCTTCGATTTCCGTCAGCGCATCGATGTAGTAATCCGCCCGCCCCTGTTTGAGCATCGACAGGATGCCGGTGCGGCGCTCGATCTGGTTGAAGCGTTTGACGTTCGGCAAATAGGTTTCGTAGCGATAGCCGCGCACCCAGGCCAGTCGGTATTTGCCCAGCGTCGCCTGGGTCGGCGATGGATTGCTGGCAAGACCCAGCGCGTAGATGTGGTCGGAATCGAAATTCCATTTCGGGTACAGCACCTGCTCGGCTTCACCGCGGTAGGAGCCGACCAGTGCGTCGGCTTCCTTCAACTGCACCAGCCCCACCGAGCGGGTGTAGGGCACGGTGCGAATATCCAGGGTGACGCCGGCCGGCTCGAAGACTTTGCGCAACACGTCCCAGCCCAGGCCATGGCCGTCGGCGGCGGTGTAGTCTTCCCACTCTTCGCTGGCCAGGTGAATGACCGACGGCGGCGCGTCCTGTGCCTGGGCCATGGCGCCAAGCAAGGTCAAAAACACTATCGCCAACCAGCGTCGAGTCATCCCTGTGTCCCTCATCCACGCCTGGAAATCAGGCGAAAATCCACACCAGTCCCTGCATCGCCAGCCAGGCGAATACGCCGGCCAGCACGTCGTCGAGCATGATGCCGACGCCGCCGTGAACATGCCGGTCGATCCAGCGGATCGGCCACGGCTTGAGAATGTCGAAGAAGCGGAACACCAAAAACCCGGCGAGCAACCAGTACCAGCCTTCCGGCACCAGCCACAGGGTGATCCACATCCCGACCATTTCGTCCCAGACGATGCCTTCGTGGTCGTGTACCCGCAGATCGTCGGCCACTTTGCCGCACAGCCAGAAGCCGAACAGCATGGTGATCCCGAGCATCAGCCAGTAACCCCAGTCGGGCAGCATCTGCCACAACGGAATAAAGGGTAGCGCAACTAACGAGCCCCAGGTGCCCGGGGCCTTGGGCAAGGTGCCCGAGCCGAAGCCGAACGCGAGGAAATGCCAGGGATTGCGCCAGACCGACGGCGGAACGAATTCGGCCGGAACCTGTTTCGGGTGATCTGTCACGGTGACTCCTGAAAATGTTGGTAACCCCGGATTTGCGGGGTGATATCATGCCCGTCGCGATCCAGCAGCACCACGCCCTGCCCCGGCGTCACGCGGCCGATCACATGGACCGGCCAGCCATCGGCGAGCAACGCCGGCAACTCGACGGACGGCAGGGTGAAGGCCAGCACGTAATCATCGCCACCGCTCAACGCCGCACGTTCGGCGCCGCGTTGACCGAGAAACGCCACCAGCGCATCCGACAACGGAACACGCTCGCGTTCGACTTCAAGACGAACCTTCGAAGCCAGTGCAATGTGACCACAGTCGGCGAGCAAGCCATCGGAGATGTCCAGCGCCGAGGTGGCCTTGCCACGCAGGGCCTGACCGAGGGCAAGTTGCGGTTGTGGCGACCAATAATGATCGAGCAGCGGCTGGGCGATATGGGGTTCGGCGTCACGCTGACCCAGCACCAGCGGCAAAGCGCCGGCGGCATTGCCCAGTTCGCCGCCGACACACAGCAGATCGCCCGGCTGCGCGCCGCTGCGGGTCAGCGCTTTGCCGGCCGGGACGCGGCCGAACACGGTGACGGTCAGGCTCAACGGCCCGCGCGTGGTATCGCCGCCGACCAGTGCCACGCCGCAGCCCTGCGCCATTCGGTTCAAACCGCGGGCATAGGCTTGCAGCCAATCGGCGGTCACCGTCGGCAAGGTCAAGGCAAGGGTAAAGGCAACGGGCGTGGCGCCCATGGCAGCGAGGTCGCTGACCGCCACGGCCAGCGAGCGCTGACCGAGCAGAAACGGATCGCAGGGATCGGCGAAATGCACGCCGGCCACCAGCGTATCGGTGGAAACCGCCAGCTGTTCCCCGGAAGGAACCGCCAGCAAGGCGCAGTCGTCGCCGATCCCCAGTGCAACGCCTTCGCCGCCCTGCGCACAAGGCGCGGCGGCGAAGAAATTGCGGATCAGCTCAAACTCGCCCATGGCCGAGAAAAAGTATTCAAGCGCGGATCAGCGCTTGAACGCCTTCACTTCAGCTTCACGCAGGCGCGGAGCCAGCTTGTCGAGCACGCCGTTGACGAACTTGTGGCCGTCGGTCGAACCGAACACCTTGGCCAGTTCGATACCTTCGTTGATCACAACGCGGTACGGCACATCGACGCGCTTGAGCAGTTCCCAGGTGGACAGGCGCAGAACCGCCAGTTCAACCGGGTCCAGCTCTTCGATCGCCAGGTCCAGGCAAGGCGTGAGCGCGTTGTCGATTTCGGTCTTGAACTGCGGAACCCCGTGCAGGATTTCGCGGAAGTAAGCACCGTCGACATCGGTGAAATCGTTATCGACCCGGAACTGCGCTTCGATCTCGTTCAACGACTGCCGAGCCATGTGCCATTGATACAGGGCCTGGGTCGCGAGCTGACGGGCTTCGCGGCGCTTGGCGCTTTTCGATGGTTTGCCGGCATCCGCAGGTTTCGGATCGCGCGGGTTGAAACGATCGCTTTCGTCGCTAATCACTTGGCCTCCAACTGCGCCAGCAGGCTGACCATTTCCAGAGCGGACAGGGCAGCTTCAGCACCTTTGTTGCCGGCCTTGGTGCCGGAACGTTCGATGGCTTGCTCGATGGAATCAACGGTCAGGACGCCGAAAGCGACCGGTACGCCGAACTCCATGGACACCTGGGCCAGGCCCTTGGTGCATTCGCCAGCCACGTATTCGAAGTGCGGAGTGCCGCCACGAATGACCGCGCCCAGGGCGATGATTGCTGCGAACTCGCCTTTCTGGGCGACTTTCTGCGCAACCAGCGGGATTTCGAAGGCGCCAGGTGCGCGGATGATGGTGATGTCGCTTTCGCTCACGCCGTGGCGAACCAGGGCATCAACTGCACCGCTGACCAGGCTTTCAACCACGAAGCTGTTGAAGCGGCCCACTACCAAAGCGTAGCGGCCTTTAGGGGCGATGAAGGTACCTTCGATGGTCTTCAGGGTCATTCGTCAGATCTCTTAAAGAGCCGGGACGCGTCTGTTTCGCGTCCCTCAGTGATTTATTTGCCGCGAATACGGGGCCGGAAACAACCGGTCATTATTCGGAGGGCACGTATTCTACAACTTCCAGATCGAAACCGGATATCGCATTGAACTTCATCGGCGCAGACATCAAGCGCATTTTGCGCACGCCGAGGTCACGCAGGATCTGCGAACCGGCACCGACGATGCTGTAGGTGGTCGGTTTTTTCACCGCCGCCTGATCGCCGGTTTCGCGGATGTGCGCCAGCAACACGTCGCCGTCCAGTGGATGACCGAGCAGCAACACCACACCGCTGCCGGCCTCGGCCACCGCAGCCATGGCGGCGCGCAGGCTCCAGCGACCCGGTTGCTTGACCATCAGCAGGTCGCGCAGCGGGTCCATGTTGTGTACGCGAACCAGGGTCGGTTCTTCGGCGCAAACGGTGCCCAGGGTCAGTGCCATGTGCACGTCGCCTTCCACGGAATCACGATAGGTCACCAGGTTGAATTGGCCCAGTTCGCTGTCCAGTGGCTGCTCGGCAATCCGCTGAACGGTACGTTCGTGGATCATCCGGTAGTGAATCAGGTCGGCGATGGTGCCGATCTTGATGTCGTGTTCAGCCGCGAAGGCTTCCAGTTCGGCGCGACGGGACATGGTGCCGTCGTCGTTCATCACTTCGCAGATCACGCCGCTCGGCTCGAAACCGGCCATGCGCGCCAGGTCGCAGGCGGCTTCAGTGTGACCGGCGCGGGCCAGGGTGCCACCGGCCTGGGCCATCAGCGGGAAGATGTGGCCCGGGCTGACGATGTCTTCGGCTTTCGCGTCCTTCGCAGCGGCCGCTTGCACGGTGCGTGCGCGGTCGGCGGCGGAGATGCCGGTGGTCACGCCTTCGGCGGCTTCGATCGAGACGGTGAACTTGGTGCCGAAGCCGGAGCCGTTACGCGGCGCCATCAGCGGCAGCTTCAGGGTTTCGCAGCGCTCGCGGCTCATCGGCATGCAGATCAGGCCACGGGCGTGCTTGGCCATGAAGTTAATGTGCTCGGCCTTGCAGCATTCGGCGGCCATGATCAGGTCGCCTTCGTTCTCGCGGTCTTCGTCATCCATGAGGATGACCATCTTGCCTTGGCGGATGTCTTCAACCAGTTCTTCGATGCTATTGAGCGCCACAAGGCACCCCCTTCAGTCAGGATTTGAGGTAGCCGTTGGCGGCCAGAAAGCTTTCAGTGATGCCACCGGACGTTGGCTCTGCAGCCTTGTCGCCCAACAGCAGACGCTCCAGATAACGCGCCAGCAAGTCGACTTCCAGGTTCACCCGGCGACCTGGCTTGTACGACGCCATGATGGTTTCGCTCAGGGTGTGCGGGATGATCGTCAGCAGGAATTCGGCGCCATCGACCGCGTTCACGGTCAGGCTGGTGCCGTCGACGGTGATCGAGCCTTTGTGGGCGATGTATTTGGCCAGCTCTTTCGGCGCGCGGATGCGAAATTCCACGGCGCGGGCATTGTCGCTGCGCGAGACCACTTCGCCGACACCGTCGACGTGACCGCTGACCAGATGGCCGCCGAGACGGGTGGTCGGGGTCAGGGCTTTTTCCAGGTTGACCGGGCTGCCGCTTTTCAGGTCATTCATGGCGGTGCAGTCGAGGGTTTCGCGACTGACGTCGGCGGCGAAGCCGTTGCCCGGCAGCTCAACCGCGGTCAGGCACACGCCGTTGACCGCGATGCTGTCGCCGAGTTTGACGTCGCTCAGGTCGAGCTTGCCGGTTTCGACATGCACCCGCACATCACCGCCCTTTGGGGTCAGTGCGCGGATACTGCCGATGGATTCGATGATGCCGGTAAACATGGGGTTCTCCTTGAGAACGAAGCCAGCGCTAACACGATGGCCGGGAATTATACGCTCGCCGATGGGACAGGGATTGCAGTGACTCGCCAGTCATCGCCAACCGCGCGAATTTCAGTGATTTTCAGCTCCGGCGCTTCCTTCATGTAGGTCAGCGGCCAGTCCAGCAGCGGACGCGCCGTGGAGCCGAGGAACTTGCCGGCGATGAAGATCACGAACTCGTCGACCAGACCGAGCTGGGCAAACGCGCCGGCCAGTCGCGGACCGGCCTCGACCAGCACTTCATTGACGCCACGGTTGGCCAGTTCGATCAGCAATTGATGCAGATCGACCTGACCGTCATCACCCGGCACGATCAGACACTCCGGACCGTGAGCGTACTGTTCTTCGATGGCCACGCAGGTGGCGACCAGCGCCGGACCGGCCTTGAAGAACGGTGCATCCAGCGGCACTCGCAGACGTCCGTCGATCAGCACCCGCAGCGGCGGACGGCTCAGGGCCAGTGCGGTTTGTTCGGCATCCAGCCCCAGCTCTTCGGCGCGAACGGTCAGGCGTGCGCCATCGGCCAGCACCGTGTCGGCGCCGGTCAGCACTACGCTGGCCTGGGCGCGCAGGCGCTGTACCGCAGAACGCGCAGCAGGGCCGGTGATCCATTGGCTCTCGCCGCTTTCCATCGCCGTGCGGCCGTCGAGGCTCATGGCCAACTTGACCCGCACGAACGGCAAGCCGTGTTCCATGCGTTTCAGAAAACCTTGATTGAGCTTGCGGGCTTCGGCTTCCAGCACGCCGCTTTCGGTGGCGATGCCGGCATCGCTCAAGCGCTGCAGACCGCGTCCGGCGACTTGTGGATTCGGGTCACGCATTGCCGCGACCACCCGGCCAACACCGGCATTCACCAGCGCATCGGCGCACGGCGGTGTGCGGCCGTGGTGGCTGCAAGGTTCGAGGGTCACGTAAGCCGTGGCGCCCCGGGCCCGTTCACCGGCGGCGCGCAGGGCGTGGACTTCGGCATGGGGTTCGCCGGCGCGCTCATGCCAGCCTTCGCCGACAACCTGCCCGTCGCGCACGATCACGCAGCCGACCCGTGGATTGGGGTGCGTCGTGTAATGCCCCTTGCGTGCCAGCTCCAGGGCCCGGGCCATGAAACGGGCGTCGAGAATGGCCTGCTCGGCGGCGGTGGTCATTCTTTCACCGGTTCGCGGGCGAGGCGGTCGATCTCTTCGCGGAACTCGTTGAGGTCCTGGAAGCGGCGGTACACGGAAGCGAAACGGATGTAGGCGACTTCATCGAGCTTTTGCAGCTCGGCCATCACCAGTTCGCCGACCACGAGGGACTTGACCTCGCGCTCGCCGGTGGCGCGCAGCTTGTGTTTGATATGGACCAGCGAGGATTCGAGGCGCTCGACGCTCACCGGACGTTTCTCCAGGGCGCGTTGCATGCCGGCGCGGAGTTTTTCTTCGTCGAACGGTTGGCGGCTGCCGTCGGTTTTGATCAGGCGCGGCAACACCAGTTCGGCCGTCTCGAACGTCGTGAAACGTTCGCCGCAGGCCAGGCATTCACGCCGGCGGCGCACCTGTTCGCCCTCGGCGACCAGACGCGAGTCGATGACCTTGGTGTCGTTGGCACCGCAGAAGGGACAGTGCATGGTGGCTGGCAACAAAAAAAGGGAGGGCCATGGTAGCGCATCCCGGTGGCAAGACAAGCCATAGGCTTTGCGGTATACAGACTGCCATGATCGTTTGATCCATGGATTTCATTTTGCTGGAGCCGCCAATGTCCCTACGACCGCTCGTTTTGCTCAGTGTTTTCAGCCTGCTGGTGGCCTGTGGCAGCGACGCGCCCAAGCCTCAGCCGCCCACGCCGGGCCCGGCGCCGCAACAGGCGCAGAAAAAAGCCCGGGAAGCCGCCGACCTCGGCCCGCTGCCCGCGTATCAACGGGAACTGAGCGGCACCCTGCAAGGCGTGCCGGCGGGCGCCGAAGTCGAACTGGCGCTGCTGGTGATCGACGAAAAGGATCGCCCGCAACAATTGCTCGCCAGTTCCAGCCTGATCGGCAACAACCAGATTCTGCCGTTCCATTTGCGCTTCAACCCCGACGCTTTCCCGGTGGGCGCGCGGGTTGAATTGCGCGGTCGCGCCAGCCAGTCCGGCCAGTTGATCCTGCACCTGCCGTCGCAGACCATCACTCAGCCGACCACCCAGGCGCTGGGCCAGCTGCAATTTGTCAAAGCCCCATGAATGCACCGTCAGACCTGCAACAGTCGCTGGGCGAACTGCTTGGCGACGCGCGACTGAAAGCCTGTGCGTTGCCGGACACCGATTTACAGCTGTGGCTGATCGATGGCGACAACATGGCCCGCGAATTCAGCCAGGAAGAAACCCAACGAATCCTGCATGAACCGCCGTACTGGAGCTTCTGCTGGGCCAGCGGTCTGGCGGTGGCGCGCTATCTGGCGGAGTTTCCCGAGTGGGTTCGGGGCAAGCGGGTGCTGGATTTCGGCGCCGGCTCCGGGATCGCCGGCATCGCGGCGGTGAAGGCCGGGGCGCTGGAGGTGGTGGCCTGCGACCTCGACCCGCTGGCGATTGCCGCCTGTCGGGCGAATGCCGAACTCAATGATGTGCAGATGAGCTATTCCACGGACTTCTTCGCCGAGGCGGATCGCTTCGATCTGATCCTGGTGGCCGACGTTCTCTATGACCGGGAAAACCTGCCGCTGCTCGACGCTTTCCTGAGCCGTGGCCGCGAAGCGCTGGTGGCGGATTCCCGGGTTCGGGATTTCCGTCATCCGTTGTACCGGCGCATCGAAATGCTTGAAGCCATGACCCTGCCGGATCTGGCCGAGCCCGAAGAGTTTCGCCATGTCAGCCTCTACCATGCGGCCCGCGCCTGACCGTATAGTTGCCCCATTCACGCTTTTACGAGATACCCCATGAGTCAGCAAACGCTGTACATCTTCGACGCCACGACGGCCGACTTCGACCAGTCGGTGATCGAGGCTTCCTTTCAAAAACCGGTGCTGGTGGATTTCTGGGCCGAATGGTGTGCGCCGTGCAAGGCGCTGATGCCGATGCTGCAAGGCATCGCCGAGAGCTATCAGGGCGAGTTGCTGCTGGCCAAGGTCAATTGCGATATCGAGCAGGACATCGTCGCCCGCTTCGGCATCCGCAGCCTGCCGACCGTGGTGCTGTTCAAGGACGGTCAACCGGTGGACGGCTTTGCCGGTGCGCAACCGGAATCCGCCGTGCGCGCCCTGCTCGAACCGCATGTGCAGATGCCGGCGCCGTCCGCTGCCGATCCGTTCGAACAGGCTCAGACACTGTTTGACGAGGGCCGCTATGCCGACGCGGAAGCGACACTGGTTACGCTGTTGGGCGTAGACAATACAAACGCCAAGGCGCTGATCCTCTACGCTCGCTGCCTGACCGAACGCGGTGAGCTGGGCGAAGCGCAAACCGTGCTCGACGCGGTCAAGAGCGACGAGCACAAGGCTGCATTGGCCGGCGCCAAGGCACAGATCAAGTTCCTCGGCCTGGCCCGTGACCTGCCGGACGCCGCAGACCTTAAGAGCCGTCTGGCGCAAAACCCGCAGGACGATGAAGCGGTGTATCAACTGGCGATCCAGCAACTGGCCCGTCAGCAATACGAAGCGGCGCTGGACGCGCTGCTCAAGCTGTTCATCCGCAACCGCAGCTATGGCGAAGGCCTGCCGCACAAGACCTTGCTGCAGGTGTTCGAACTGCTGGGCAACGATCACCCGCTGGTGACCGCTTACCGGCGCAAGGTGTTTGCGGCGCTGTACTAAACCCTTACTCGATCCAGCTGTAGAGCGGCGTATCCCCGCCGCTCGCCACCTTCACATCGGGTGAATGACGCAGGCGCACCAGCAAGCGCTTGCCCGCCGCCGCGCTGCCAGTCAGCCCTTCAAGTTGATCCAGCAAATCCGGCCCACTGAGCTGCCCGGCCTTGCGCAACAGATCCCTGGCGAGCTGCCACAACGCGTCATCCTGATTGACCGGTTTCGCCACAGGCGCCGCTGCTGCTTGCGGCTGGGCGGCCTGAACCTGCACGCCAAACGGCGCCCCGAGCCGCGCCCAGTCGCTTTCATCCAGTTCCAGGGTCAAATCCACCGGCAACTCGCCGACGGTTCCGCGTATCCGCAACATAAGCTTCGCTCCCGCACATTTCTGACCTGCATGCTCCCATGGGACTTGTGTAACGCCAAGCGGGCGGGCAAACTCTGCGCACTTTCGTTATAAGATTACATAACAAACTCTTCACTTTACTTCCCGGAGACCGCCATGCGTCGTCTGCTGCTCGCTTTGCCGTTTGCCCTGTTGCCGCTGGCCATCGCCCATGCTGCCGATGAGCATGATCACGACCATGAGCACGGCAGCCTCGGTGCTCACGAACATGGCGTTGGACGTCTGAACGCCGCCCTCGACGGCCAGACCCTGGAGCTGGAGCTGGAAAGCCCGGCGATGAACCTGGTGGGTTTCGAACACGTCGCCACCAGCGATGCCGACAAGGCCAAGGTTGCAGCCGCTCGTGCGCAGCTCGAAAAACCATTGGCGCTGTTCAGCCTGCCGGCCGCCGCCGGTTGCAAGGTCACCAGCCAGGAACTGGAAAGCCCGCTGTTCGGCGACAAGCCGGATGCCGACGACCACGACGAAGAGGAAGCCGGCAAGGACGGTCACGAGCATCATCACGACCACAGTGAAATCCACGCCCACTACCAGTTCAGCTGTGCGGCGCCGGGCGCCTTGAAAACCCTGGATCTGGCGAACCTGTTCAATACCTTCCCGGCCACCCAGAAAATTCAGGTACAACTGATCAGCCCGAGCGGCCAGCAAGGCACGGAAGTGACGGCCAAGGCCGCCGCCCTGAAGTTCTGACACGAAACGGCGCCATGACCCAAGCACTCATCGAACTGTCCGACCTGGGCTTCAACTGGCCCGGTCACCCGCCGCTGCTGGACATCCCGGCGTTTCGTCTGGAAGCCGGCGAAACCCTGTTCCTCAAGGGCCCCAGCGGCAGCGGCAAGACCACTCTGCTCGGCCTGCTCGGCGGGGTGCAGAAACCCGGTCGCGGCAGCATTCGCCTGCTCGGCCAGGAGCTGACCGAACTGGGTGCCGGCGCCCGTGATCGCTTTCGCGTCGATCACACCGGCTACATTTTCCAGCAGTTCAACCTGCTGCCGTTTCTCTCGGTGCGCGAGAACGTCGAGCTGCCCTGCCACTTTTCGAAGCTGCGTGCAGAACGTGCGAGGCAGCGTCATGGCAGTGTCGATCAGGCCGCCGCCACCCTGCTCGCCCATTTGGGTTTGAAGGACGAAAGCATCCTGAGTCGTCGCGCCGATTCGCTGTCGATCGGTCAGCAACAGCGGGTCGCCGCGGCCCGTGCGTTGATCGGCCAGCCGGAGCTGGTGATCGCCGACGAACCGACCTCGGCACTGGATTACGACGCCCGGGAAAACTTCATTCGCCTGCTGTTCGCCGAGTGCCGCGAAGCCGGGTCGAGCCTGTTGTTCGTCAGCCACGACCAGAGCCTGGCGCCGCTGTTCGACCGTCACCTGTCCCTGGCCGAACTCAATCGCGCCGCCACGTCTGCCGAGGTCTGAGATGTATCTGTTCCGTCTGGCCATGGCCAGCCTCGCCAACCGGCGTTTCACTGCCCTGCTCACTGCTTTCGCCATCGCGCTTTCCGTCTGCCTGCTGCTGGCGGTTGAGCGGGTGCGCACCGAAGCCAAGGCCAGTTTTGCCAGCACCATCAGCGGCACCGACCTGATCGTCGGCGCCCGTTCCGGTTCGGTGAACCTGCTGCTGTATTCGGTGTTCCGCATCGGCAACGCCACCAACAACATCCGTTGGGACAGCTTCGAACACTTCGCCAGCAACCCGAAGGTGAAGTGGGCGATCCCGATGTCCCTCGGCGATTCCCATCGCGGCTACCGGGTGATGGGCACCACCGAAGCCTATTTCGAGCATTACCAGTACGGTCGCCAGCAGCATCTCGAACTGGCCGACGGCCGCGCCTTCGCCACCGATCCGTTCGAAGTGGTGCTCGGTGCCGAAGTGGCCGAGGCGCTGCATTACAAACTCGGCGACAAACTGGTGCTGGCTCACGGCGTGGCGGCGATCAGTCTGGTCAAGCACGACGACAAACCATTCACCGTGGTCGGGATTCTCAAGCGCACCGGCACCCCGGTGGACCGCACGCTGCACATCAGCCTCGGCGGCATGGAGGCGATCCACATCGACTGGCACAACGGTGTGCCGGCCCGTGGCAACGGCCGGATCAGCGCCGACCAGGCACGCAACATGGACCTGACGCCGCAAGCGATCACCGCGTTCATGCTCGGCCTCAACAGCAAGATTTCGACTTTCGCATTGCAACGGGAGATCAACGAATTCCGCGGCGAGCCGATGCTGGCGATCCTGCCGGGCGTGGCCTTGCAGGAGTTGTGGAGCCTGATGAGCACCGCTGAAAAAGCGCTGTTCGTGGTCTCACTGTTCGTGGTGCTGACCGGGTTGATCGGCATGCTCACGGCGATTCTCACCAGCCTCAACGAACGCCGCCGCGAGATGGCGATCCTGCGTTCGGTGGGCGCGCGGCCGTGGCACATCGCGAGCCTGCTGGTGCTGGAAGCGTTTGCTCTGGCGCTGACGGGGGTGATCGCCGGGCTGGCGTTGCTGTACCTCGGCATCGCCGCCGCTCAGGGTTATGTGCAGGCCAATTACGGGCTGTATCTGCCGCTGGCGTGGCCAAGCGAGTATGAATGGACGCTGCTCGGTGGCATTCTGGCTGCCGCGCTGCTGATGGGCAGCGTGCCGGCCTGGCGCGCGTATCGCCAATCCTTGGCCGATGGCCTGTCGATCCGTTTATGAGGATGTTCACCATGCCCCGCGCCGTGCTTGCGCTGCTGTTGCTGGTCGCCCTGCCCGTATGGGCGGCGGCACCAAAAGACCTGACCTGGTCGGAGATGATCCCGCCGGACGCGGCGCCCGAAGTGCCGAACATGACGCCGCTGCATGACCTGTCGAAGATGAGCGATGCGCTGTCGGCCGAATCGGCGCCGGCAGCCAAGCAGGACATGCCCAATGCCCCCGTGGTGCAAAGCCTCGACGGTCAGAACATTCGTCTGCCGGGCTACATCGTGCCGCTGGAAGTCAGCGAAGAAGGTCGCACCACGGACTTCCTGCTGGTGCCGTATTTCGGCGCCTGCATCCATGTGCCGCCACCGCCGTCGAACCAGATCGTGCACGTGAAAAGCGAACTCGGCGTGAAGCTCGACGAGCTGTATCAGCCGTACTGGGTGGAGGGACCGTTGCAGGTCAAGCAGTCCACCAGCGAACTGGCCGATGCCGGGTATCAGATGGAAGCGGACAAGATTTATGTGTACGAGCTGCCGGAGTAAATCTGCTGGTTCTTCATTGCTTGTCAGGGCCCTATCGCTGGCAAGCCAGCTCCCACAGGTTTTGTTGGTGATCACAAAATTTGTTAACGACTCGATCACTGTGGGAGCTGGCTTGCCAGCGATGAGGCCATGAAAGTTCCACAAAAATCCGGGGCATCACTGTTTCATTGAGCTGAGTCAAAAGACCGTATCAGACGGATTCGTACCATAGGACATCAAACATTTTTAACGTCCTTTGGGAGCTTCCATGAACAAGTCCTTGCTCAGCGCCTCGCTGTTTGCCCTCGCGCTCGCAGCCCCGCTCGCCCACGCCCACGAAGCCGGCGACATCATCGTTCGTGCCGGTGCGATCACCGTCAACCCGAAGGCCGACAGCTCCAGCGTCAAGGTCGATCAGGGTCCGCTGAGCGGCACCAACCTGGGCGGCAAGGCGACCATGAGCAGCGACACCCAACTGGGTCTGAACTTCGCCTATATGCTGACCAACAACATCGGTATCGAGCTGCTGGCCGCCTCGCCGTTCGAGCATGACGTGAAGATCAAGGGCACTGCCCTGCCAGCGGCCAACGGCAAGCTCGGCACCCTGAAACACCTGCCGCCGACCCTGAGCGTCGTCTACTACCCGCTGGACGCCAAGTCGGCCTTCCAGCCGTACATCGGCGGCGGCATCAACTACACCTGGATCTACGACGAGCACGTCGGCAGCGAAGCCCAGTCCAACGGCTTCAGCAACTTCAAGGCGAAAAATTCCTGGGGCCTGGCCTGGCAGGTTGGCGCCGACTACATGCTGACCGACAACATCATGCTCAACGCCCAGGTGCGCTACATCGACATCGACACCCGCGCCACCGTCGAGAACAACGCCGTGGCTCCGGGCACTCGCGCAAAAGTGAATGTCGATGTCGATCCATTTGTGTACATGGTCGGTCTGGGCTACAAGTTCTAAGCGAGCAATCAAAGAACGTTCACGTGGTGGTGAATGAGGCTTGGTGGCGGGCAGACTCAGAACTGACGGCGATGTTACGCCATCGACCGGGGAGCAAGCTCCCTCGCTACAGGAAACAGGTTTGAAACCCGAATTCCGGCCGTGAAAAAGGCGCCTGTCAAAAGGCGCCTTTTTCATGTCTGCAAGAAGCTCAGCGCCCCAGCAAACGGGCCAGGCCGACGTTCATCGGGGTTGGCGTCGGGCACTTGAACCGCTCAAGCAACCGGCGGTTGTTTGCCCGCGAATGGCGGATGTCACCGGAGCGCGCCGGGCCATAGCTGACGGGCGGCAACTCGCCGACCACCGCTTCGAGCGCGGCCAGCATCTGCTTGAGATTGGTCGCCTGATTCCAGCCGACGTTCACCGCTCCGGCGTCCACTTGCGGCTTCTCGATCGCCTGCACCAGCACGTCGACCAGGTCTTCGACGTACATGAAATCCCGGGTCTGCTCGCCATCGCCGAACACGGTGATCGGCAGGCCTTTCTGCGCGCGTTCGCTGAAGATGCTGATCACCCCGGAGTACGGCGAGGACGGATCCTGACGCGGGCCGAAGATGTTGAAGAAACGGAATATCGCCGGTTCCAGACCGTGCTGGCGGCGGTAGAAATCGAAGTACTGCTCGCCGGCCAGTTTGTCCGACGCATAAGGCGTCAACGGCGCCTTGGGCGTGTCTTCGTCAATCGACTCGCCTTCGCCATTGTTGCCGTAGACGGCTGCGCTGGAGGCGTACAGCACACGTTTGACGCCAGCCTCGCGCATCGCTTCGCAGACGTTCAGCGTGCCGATGAAATTGCTTTGGTGAGTTTTCACCGGATCGTCCACCGACGCCTGCACCGAAGCCACGGCGGCCAAGTGCGCGACCGCGCTGCAACCCTGCATCGCTTGCGCGACCAGAGCGGCGTCGGCCACATCGCCGACGATCAGTTCGACCTTGGGATTGTCCAGCGGCAGATTGCTGCGCTTGCCGGTCGACAGATCATCGAGGATCCGCACCGAATGGCCGTTGGCGAGCAACGCGTCAGTCAGGTGCGAGCCGATGAAACCGGCGCCGCCGGTAATGAGAACAGGGCCTTCAGCCATGACGATAAAACCTATCCAGTAAGCCCGGGAGCGCGGCACGCCAGGCGCGCGGCTTGATCCCGAAGGTGTGCAGAATTTTCTTGCAGGCGAGCACCGCGTGTTGCGGTTCTTCGGCGGCATCCGGCCGCGCGGCGTGGGCCTGGGCGGTCGGCGCTTCGATGGCCAGCGGGTGCAGGCCGCGCGCTTCGGTGAGAATCGCCTGGCCCAGCGCCAGCGGCGTGGTCGCCTCGTGGCCGGCGTAGTGGTAAGTGCCCCACAGCGGCGCGGCGCAATCGAGTTGTTTGAGCACCGAGATGATCACCCGCGCCGCATCGTCGACCGGGGTCGGATTGCCACGGCGGTCATCGGCCAGCAGCAATTCTTCCGGTTGTTCGGCACGGGCCAGGAAGCGCCCGAGGGTGCCTTCCGGGCTGTCGTCGAGCAGCCAGCCAAAGCGCAACAGCACGTGTTGCGGGCAAGTGGCACGTACGCTCTGCTCGATCCGCCACAAGGCCTGACCGCGCAGGCCCAACGGCACTGGCTCGTCCTTTTCGCTGTAGGCGGTGGCGCGGGAACCGTCGAACACCCGATAACTGGACGGCTGCACCAGCACGATGTTGTGGTGCTGGCACAGTTCGGCCAGTCGCTCGATGGCGCGTTCTTGCCCGGCCAGACGGCTTTCGCTGACGGTCTCGGCCTGGAACCAGTCGAAATAGTAGGCAAGATTGATCAATGCATCGGGACGGGTGTCGTCGAGCAATTGGGTCAGGCTCGCGGCATCCCAGCCGTCTTCGGGCGGGCGGGGGGCGAGGAAACCGATGTCTTCCTCTGCACCGAGGCGAATCAGCGCCTGCCCAAGGGCATTTCCGCCGCCCAGTAACATAAGGCGCATTCGCATAGAGTCAGCAGGCCCAGTCTGATTGGAACGATGGCTTTGGCGACGATGCCCGTGGCAGCGTCGTCGATAATTGCCGGAATCGTTGCATTTTGCGGGTTTAGTGCGCAACCGTCACCCGTAAAGTGTAGATGCCAGGGATTTGTGCCACAGGTTCTGTGCTCACTGCGGTCCTGTGGGAGCGGGCTTGCCCGCGATGGGGCCTTGGAAATCACTGAAGATCCCCAGTGGTACTTGCATCTTCAGGCGCCCACCCGCATAACCATAGCCATGAATCTGCCCCTCCCCAAGGACGCGGCCCTGGCAGGCTTCCACCCCGCCGTCAGCGCCTGGTTCAGCAGCACATTCCCGACGGTGACCGCCGCCCAGGCCCGCGCATGGCCGTTGATCCGCCAGCGCCGCTCGACGCTGATCGCCGCGCCCACCGGCTCCGGCAAGACCCTCACCGCGTTCCTCGCGGTGCTCGACGAGCTGGTCCACCGTGGCCTGGAAATCCCGGACGGTCTGCCGGACGAAACCCTGGTGGTCTACGTTTCGCCGCTCAAGGCGCTGTCCAACGACATCCGCATCAACCTGCAGAATCCGCTGGCGGGGATTACCGACCAGTTACGCCAAATGGACCTGCCGGCGCTGGAAATCACCACCGCCGTGCGCACCGGCGACACCCCGCAGAAAGACCGCGCCGCCATGCGCAAGAGCGCACCGCATATTCTGGTGACCACCCCGGAATCGCTCTACGTGCTGCTCGGCTCGGAATCCGGGCGAAAAATGCTCGGCACCACGCGCACGGTGATCGTCGACGAGATCCACGCCATCGCCGCCGGCAAACGCGGCAGTCACCTGGCCTTGAGCCTCGAACGCTTGCAGGCGCTGTGTCCTGAACCACTGACCCGCATCGGTCTGTCGGCCACGCAGAAACCGATCGATGCGGTCGCGCGGTTTCTGGTCGGCCATGAGCGCCCGTGCGAAATCATCGACATCGGCCACGCGCGCCCACGGGATCTGGGCATCGAAGTGCCGCCGGTGCCGTTGTCGGCAGTGATGGCCAATGACGTATGGGAACTGGTCTACGACCGCCTCGCCACACTGGCCCGGGAACACCGCACCACGCTGATTTTCGTCAACACTCGACGTCTGGCCGAACGCCTGAGTCGCCACCTGAGCGAACGCCTCGGCAAACACGCGGTGGCCGCGCACCACGGCAGTCTGGCCAAGGAGTTTCGCCTCGACGCCGAGCAGCGGCTCAAACGTGGCGAGCTGCAAGTGCTGATCGCCACCGCGTCACTGGAACTGGGGATCGACATCGGCGAAGTCGACCTTGTCTGTCAGATAGCATCACCGCGTTCGATTGCCGGTTTTCTGCAACGGGTCGGTCGTTCCGGACACCAGGTCGGCGGCACGCCCAAGGGGCGCCTGTTCGCCACCTCCCGCGACGACCTGATCGAATGCGCCGCCCTGCTCGACTGCGTGCGCCGGGGTGAACTCGATATGCTGCACATCCCCCAAGCGCCGCTGGATGTGCTGGCGCAGCAGATCATCGCCGAGGTCAGTTGCCAGGAATGGGCCGAAGACGATTTGCTCGCGCTGTTCCGCCGGGCCGAGCCCTACGCCCGCCTCGACGAAACACATTATCAGGCGCTGCTGGGCATGCTCGCAGAAGGCTACAACGGCCGTCAGGGCATCCGCAGCGCTTATCTGCACCGCGACGCCGTGAGCCGGACCCTGCGCGGGCGACGCGGTGCACGGCTGACCGCCGTCACCAGCGGCGGCACCATCCCCGACAACGCCGACTACAGCGTATTGCTCGAACCCCAGGGCCTGAACATCGGCAGCGTCAACGAAGACTTCGCCGTGGAAAGTATCGCCGGCGACGTGTTTCAGCTCGGCAACGCCTCCTACCGCATCCTGCGGGTAGAAACCGGCAAGGTACGGGTCGAGGACGCCCAGGGTCAGCCGCCGACCATCCCGTTCTGGCTCGGCGAAGCACCGGGACGCAGCGATGAGTTGTCTGCGGCCGTGGCGCGCCTGCACGCGCAGCTCGATCAATTGCTCAGCGCCAGCCCCGGCAACTTGCAACCGCCCCTCGACTGGCTGAGCGACACCCTCGGCCTGAACCTGGCCAGCGCCGAACAGCTGGTGGATTACCTGGCCCGCGCCCGCCTCGCCCTCGGCGCCTTGCCGTCGCGGGACACGCTGCTGATGGAGCGGTTTTTCGACGAGTCCGGCGGCACCCAGCTGATCATTCATTCGCCGTTCGGCAGCCGAATCAATCGCGCCTGGGGCCTGGCCCTGCGCAAGCGTTTCTGCCGCACCTTCAACTTCGAATTGCAGGCCGCCGCCAGCGAGGACGCGATCGTGCTGTCGCTGTCCACCAGCCACAGTTTCGAACTCGATGAAGTCTGGCGTTACCTGCACAGCAACAGCGCCGAGCACATCCTGATTCAAGCGGTGCTGGATGCGCCGCTGTTCGGTGTGCGCTGGCGCTGGAATGCCGGCGTGGCACTGGCCTTGCCGCGCTACACCGGCGGGCGCAAGGTCGCGCCGCAATTGCAGCGGATGAAAAGCGAAGACCTGATCGCCAGCGTGTTTCCCGATCAGATCGCCTGCCTGGAAAATCTCGCCGGCGAACGGGAAATTCCCGAGCATCCGCTAGTGGAACAGACCCTCGACGATTGCCTGCACGAGGCGATGGACAGTGAAGGCTGGCTCGAACTCCTGCGGCGCATGGAGCGCGGCGAAGTGCGCCTGATCGCCCGTGACCTGCCGGCGCCCTCGCCGCTGGCGGCGGAAATCCTCAGCGCCCGCCCCTATACCTTTCTCGACGATGCGCCGCTGGAGGAACGTCGCACCCAGGCCGTGCTCAACCGCCGCTGGAGCGACCCGCAATCCACCGATGACCTCGGTGCGCTGGACGCCGATGCGATCAACGCCGTGCGCGAAGAGGCCTGGCCGATGCCGAACAGCGCCGATGAGATGCATGAAGCGCTGATGAGCCTGGCCTGCATCAGCGACGGCGAAGTCGAGGCCAATCCGCAGTGGCGCGATTGGCTGAATGCCTTGGCCGAAACCGGGCGAGCCTGCCGATTGCAGATCGATCCCGAGCACTCACTGTGGCTGGCGCGGGAACGCCTGACCTGTCTGCAAGCGCTTTATCCACAGGCGCAGTCGGCACTGCCCGCGTTACCCGGTTTCGACGAAACATGGGCAGCCGATGACGCACTGATCGAAGTGATCCGCGCGCGGCTCGGCGCATTCGGTCCGCAACCGCTGGTGGCGATTGCCGAACCGCTGGCCCTGATGCCGGCCTCTGTTCATCAAGCCCTCGCTCATCTGGAGCGCGAGGGGTATGTGCTGCGCGGCCAGTTCACGCCGGGGTCGACTGTCGAGGAATGGTGCGAACGCCATCTGCTGGCGCGAATTCATCGCTATACGGTCAAGCGTCTGCGCCGTGAAATCGAGCCGGTGGCGTTGCAGGATTTCATGCGGTTTCTGTTCGACTGGCAGCACTTGTCCCCGTTCACCCGTGGTCAGGGCAGCGGTGTGTTGCCGGCGATTGTCGGTCAGTTCGAAGGCTACCCGGCTGCCGCTTCGGCGTGGGACAGCGACCTCCTTCCCGCGCGGCTCAAGGACTATTCACCGAGCTGGCTGGACGATCTGTGCCGCAGCGGAAAACTCGTGTGGACGCGACTCAGCGCCCGACAAAACATCAGCGGAACGGCATTGCGCAGCACGCCGATCGTGTTGCTGCCGCGCAGTCAGGTCGGCTTATGGAGTGCACTGGCCGAGCAGACGCCGGTCAGTGAACTGTCGCCCAAGACCCGCAAGGTTTTCGACGCACTGAGCCAGCACGGCGCGCTGTTTTTCGATGAGCTGATTCATGAAGCGCACCTGCTGCGCACCGAGCTGGAAATCGCCTTGCAGGAACTGGTCGGCGCCGGACTGGTGAATGCCGACAGCTTCGCCGGATTGCGAGCGCTGATCACCCCGGCGAGCAAGCGCCAGCAACGCAGCAGTCGGCGCGGGCGCGGAGCGTTTGTCGGTGGCATGGACGATGCCGGGCGCTGGGCGTTATTGCGTCGCGGGCCGGTTGAGGAAAACCGTCAAACGCCGTCGCCCGAAACCCTCGAACACGTCGCCATGACCTTGTTGCGCCGCTATGGCGTGGTGTTCTGGCGCCTGCTGGAACGCGAGGCCGATTGGCTGCCGAGTTGGCGCGAACTATTGCGCACATTCCATCGACTGGAAGCACGGGGCGAGATTCGTGGCGGGCGGTTTGTCAGCGGTCTGGCGGGCGAACAATTCGCCCTGCCCGAGGCGATTCCGCTGTTGCGCGAAGTCCGCCGTCGCCCCCATGACGGCAGCCTGATCGCGGTGTGCGGCGTCGACCCGCTGAACCTCGCCGGCACCTTGTTACCCGGGGCGAAAGTGCCGGCGCTGGCGAGCAATCGACTGGTGTATCGCGACGGATTGCCGGCCGCTGCCGAGATTGCCGGCAAGCAACAATTCTGGGTGGAGCTGGATCAGGTTTCCATGGAGCAGGTGCGCAGTAAACTGATCCGGCATTGATGCCGCCAGGCCTGGCCCCATCGCGGGCAAGCCCGCTCCCACAGTAATTGGGCGGTGCCTGCTATTTCGGCATCACACAGAGCCCTGTGGGAGCGGGCTTGGTCCGGGCGGCGATCCGACGAAGAGGCCGGCACATGCACGACAAGAACTTCTATTGAGTCGGCGATTGCTCCGGCAACACCACCGACGAATGCACCGACGCCACCTCTTCTTCCTGGCGCTTGGGCAACAAAACCTGCTGTGGATAAGTCTGCGCGAAATGCACCCACGGGCTGTTATCCACAAGCTTTTTCAGGCGCTGGTTGAACGCACGGCTCACCGCATATTGCCCGCCCGACACCGTGCGAAATTGCGCGGTCAGCACCACGCCGTTCAGGTCCATCCTGTCCACACCAAATACATCCAGCGGCCCTTGCAGGTTGTACTTGAGGAACGGGTCTTCGCGGATCGAATCCCCCGCCTCGCGAATCAGTTCGATGGCCTTGTCGACATCGGTGTCGTAGGTGAACTGCACCGAGAAAAACGCGAACGCAAACTGCCGCGACTGGTTGGTCACAGCCTTGATCTGACCGAACGGCACCGAGTGCACGAAGCCCTTGCCGTCGCGCAGGCGCAGGGTGCGAATGGTCAGGCCTTCGACCGTGCCGGCGTGCCCGGAATCGAGCACCACCCAATCGCCGATCGACAGGGTGTCTTCGATGATGATGAACAACCCGGTGATCACGTCCTGCACCAGTTGCTGCGAGCCGAAACCGATGGCCAGGCCGACCACCCCGGCACCGGCCAGCAGCGGTGCGACGTTGATCCCGAGATTGGCCATGGTGGTGATCGCGCAGATCACCACCAGGATGATTTTGATCGCGTTGCGCAACAGCGGCAGGATGGTTTTCACCCGGGTGCTGGGCTGGCGCGCCGAGCGTTTGCTGACCGGCGGTTTCAGTGCCTCCTGAATCGCCGTGTCGAGCACCACCCACAGCAGCCACGTCACGAGGAAGATCAGGCCGATGCTGCTCAGGGCATTGCTGATCGCCCGACCGACCGTGCTGCTCTGCGCGAAGTCGAGCAGCGACACGCCCCAGATTCGTCCGAGAATGTCGATGAACGCAATCGCGATGACGATCCGCAGCAACGCGTGTAACAGGCTGAGAAAGCGTTCCTTGTAGGCACTGCTGCGCTGGATCGCCTCGGCCCTGCGCGACTTGAACAGGTGTTGCAGCACGGTGCTCAGAAACACCGTGCCGATCAACAGCACCGTGGTGAACAACGCGCAGCGCAGGGCTTTCTGGTTGTCCTCGCCGATGCCGATCAGATTGACCGCCGAGACCAGCACCATCAGCACGATCGGCCAGTACCAGAGCCCGGAGAAAATCCGCAGCGACTCCTGCAGCGACGGCTGTTTCAACCGCTGGGCCAGCGGGCGATTGCGGATCAGATGTGCCACCGGCCGGCGCAGGCGAATCACCAGCAGGCCGAAGATGATCGACGCCAGCAGACCGGTGAACACCGCGATGCTGCTGGTGATATTGCCGCCCAGTTGCCGGGCGATCTGCGGGCTGGTCAGGGCGTCACTCAACGCGGCGAGAAAGCCGATCAGGAACAGCGGTTTCGGGCAGTAGTCGCGGATGATCTGCACGGCGCGGCGCTTGTGGCCGACGTTGAACATCACCACCACGCACAACAGCATCGACGTGGAAAATATCCCGCTGCTCGTGGCGTAGGCAAAACACAGCGCCAGCGCCCGGCCGACCGAGGCCGACAGAAAATGGCTGACGTACAGGGTCAGCGGCAGGCAGATCAGCGCGGGCAGCGTGTAGGGCAACAGGTAACCGAGCAGGTCCTGACTGCGCTGGCGAGTGCGCAGCCAGCGCCCTTCGCGCAGACGTTTGCCCATTACGCTGCCGAGCACCGTCAACACGGCAAACGTGCCCAGCCACACGCCGGAGAGCATCAGGAAATCCCCCGCCACGCTCCAGCCGGAGCGATTCGAAGGTTGATTGACCAGCCTGTCGACTTCATCCGCCGCCCGGTCGGCGCGCAGGCGCCAGGCGTCGACCAGATGCTCGTTCAGATCGAGTTTGTCCTGTACGTCGTCGATGCCGGAACTGATGGCGCCGAGCAGACCGCCCTGCACGATGGGCTCCGGTTTGGCCGGCTCTTCACTGGCCGCCGGAACGCCCGGCAGGCTGGCGGCTTGCACTGCATTGCCGCTGAACAACAGCAATGCCCCCAATAGAATCGCGATCCTGAACCTGGTCAAAACGCAGAGCTCCCTTGGTTGAACCTGTAAGGAACTGATCGGTTTTGGCTTGGCAAGTTCGGTTTTGATCGTTCCCACGCCCACTCCCCCTCACTGATCGTTCCCACGCTCTGCGTGGGAATGCCTCCCTGGACGCTCTGCGTCCGCTCTTTGAGACGCGGAGCGTCTCTGGCTGCATTCCCACGCAGAGCGTGGGAACGATCACCTTACGATCAGCGTAAGGGCTGATATTTGCGTGGCACGCAAATATCAAATGCCCACCCCTGTATTTTTCCACCCCCACCAAACCCCGAAACTGCGTTCCATTCAATCCCCCACCGGAGTGCCGTCATGCCCATTGCCCTGCTCGCGCTGACCCTCAGCGCTTTCGCCATCGGGACGACCGAGTTCGTCATCGTTGGTCTGCTTCCCACCATCGGCGCCGATCTCGGCGTCAGCCTGCCGTCCGCCGGTCTGCTGGTCAGTCTGTATGCCCTGGGCGTAGCCATCGGTGCACCCGTGCTGACCGCCCTCACCGGCAAAGTCCCGCGCAAACTGTTGCTGCTGTCGCTGATGGTGCTGTTCACCCTCGGCAACCTGCTGGCCTGGCTGGCGCCAAGTTATGAATCGCTGGTGCTGGCGCGGATCGTCACGGGTCTGGCCCATGGCGTGTTCTTCTCCATCGGTTCGACCATCGCCACCAGCCTGGTGCCCAAGGAAAAAGCCGCCAGTGCCATTGCGATCATGTTCACCGGCCTGACCGTGGCACTTGTCACTGGCGTGCCGCTGGGCACGTTCATCGGTCAGCATTTCGGCTGGCGTGAAACCTTCCTCGCGGTGTCGGCACTCGGCGTGATCGCGTTCATCGGCAGCCTGCTTTACGTGCCGAACAACATTGCCCACAGCAAACCGGCTTCGCTGTTGCAGCAATTGCAGGTGCTCAAGCAACCGCGTCTGCTGCTGGTGTACGCCATGACGGCCATCGGTTACGGCGGCTCGTTCATCGCCTTCACATTCCTGGCACCGATCCTTCAGGACATCTCCAGCTTCAGCGCCGGCACCGTCAGCCTGGTGTTGCTGGTGTACGGCGTGTCGGTGGCCGTCGGCAACATCTGGGGCGGCAAACTGGCGGACAAACGCGGGCCGATCAGCGCGCTGAAAATCATCTTCGCCCTGCTCGCCGCCGTGTTGTTCGTGCTCACCTTCACCGCTGGCAACCCATGGCTGGCGCTGGCCACCGTGCTGGTCTGGGGCGCAGTCGCCTTCGGCAACGTGCCGGGCTTGCAGGTGTATGTGGTGCGTCAGGCTGAACATCACACACCGCACGCCGTGGACGTCGCATCGGGCCTGAACATTGCCGCGTTCAACCTCGGGATTGCCGGTGGCGCGTGGGGTGGCGGTTTGATCGTCGAGCACATCGGCCTGATTCACACTGCATGGATCGGCGGACTGGTGGTGCTGGTGGCGCTGGCCCTGACGGCATGGAGCGGTCGCCTCGATCGCCTGGGCCCGGTGTACGCCGAACCCGCCGAAGGCTCCGCCCGAATCGTCACCGGGCACTGATCCGGCGCAGCCCGACCGTCCGTAATCCCGTCGAAACTTTCCCGAACCGCCCGCAGTCATCCACAGACAGAGGCCGTACGGGGACTTTCGACGGGAGGGCGGCATGGCAACGATTCATATCGGTATTTCAGGCTGGCGTTACGCCCCGTGGCGCGGGGACTTTTACCCGAAGGGGCTGGCGCAGAAACGCGAATTGCAGTTCGCCTCACGGGCGGTCAACAGCATCGAAATCAACGGATCGTTCTACGCCCTGCAACGGCCCGAACGCTATGCCCAGTGGTATGCCGAAACGCCGGATGACTTCGTGTTCAGCATCAAGGCGCCCCGCTTCATCACCCACATCCGCCGCCTGCGCGATATCGAAAAACCCCTGGCCAATTTCTTCGCCTCCGGGGTACTGGAGCTGAAGGAAAAATTCGGCCCAGTCCTCTGGCAATTCCCGCCCAACTTCACGTTCGACCCCGAGCGTTTCGAAGCCTTTCTCGATCAGTTGCCCCACGACACCCAGGCCGCCGCCGACCTCGCTCGCCAGCACGACTCACACCTGCACGGCCACGCGAGCATGAAGGCCTACGGCAAAAAACCGCTGCGCCATGCCGTGGAAATCCGCAACGACAGTTTCATCGACCCCGACTTCGTGCGCCTGCTCAAACGCTACAACACCGCGCTGGTGATCGCCGACACCGCCGGGAAATGGCCGTACCGCGAAGACCTGACCAGCGATTTCGTCTACCTGCGCCTGCACGGTGCCGAGGAGCTTTACGCCAGTGGCTACACCCGCGCCGCCCTGCAACGCTGGGCCGAACGGATTGACGACTGGCACCATGGCCGACAACCGGGCGACGCCCATTTGATCGCGCCGCGCCTGAAGCCTCGGGCGCGCAAATCCCGCGAGGTATTCTGCTACTTCGACAATGACATCAAGGTCCGCGCGCCTTTCGATGCCCGCAGCCTGTTGCAGCGTTTCGACCTGGATAAAAACCTCGAAACCATGCCCGGTGAGCCGGCCGCCGATGGGGTACTCGCATGAGCATTTCCGAGCCGGTCGGCTTTACCGACGAACAGACCACGGTCATCACCACGGTGCGCCGTTTCACCGTGCTGACGGTCAACACCCACAAGGGCTTCACCGCACTGAATCGGCGTTTCATCCTGCCGGAATTGCGTGAAGCGGTGCGCAGCGTGTCCGCCGACGTGGTGTTTCTTCAGGAAGTCCACGGCACCCACGAGCACCATCCCAAACGTTACGACAACTGGCCGACGATGCCGCAGTACGAGTTTCTCGCCGACAGCCTCTGGCCGCAGTTCGCCTACGGACGCAATGCGGTGTACCCGGACGGCGATCACGGCAATGCAGTGCTGTCGAAATTCCAGATCGTGCGCCATGACAACCTCGACGTTTCGATCAGCGGCCACGAAAACCGCGGCCTGCTGCACTGCGTGCTGCGCCTGCCGGGAGACGACCGTGAAGTGCATGCGATCTGCGTCCATCTGGGCCTGCGCGAAAGCCATCGCAACGATCAACTGGGCCTGCTGCGAGAACGCCTTTGCGGGCTGCCCAGTGACGCGCCGGTGATCGTCGCCGGCGATTTCAACGACTGGCGCCAGCGCGCCGATGCGTTGCTTGAACCCTGTGGCCTGCGTGAAGTGTTTGCAGCGCATCACGGCAAACCGGCGCGCAGCTTTCCCGCGCGCATGCCGCTGCTGCGCCTGGACCGCATCTACGTACGCAACCTCAAGGCCAGTCAGCCAAAAGTGCTGGCGAACCGTCCCTGGTCACACCTTTCCGACCACGCACCGCTATCGGTGGAGATTGAACTATGAGCAGTGCACCGTTGGAGAAATCCGCTGTGGAGCCGGTCAGCATCACCACCCCGCCCGTGCGCGAGCCGGGCACCGTCGATGTCGAATACCGCTGGCAGGGCAACAACCGGCTCGAGCTGCTGGAAAATGGCGAGGAATATTTCCCCCGGGTGTTCGAAGCGATGCGCGCGGCGAAAAGCGAAATCCTGCTGGAGACCTTCATCGTCTTCGAAGACAAGGTCGGCAAGGAATTGCAGGAGATCCTGATCGATGCCGCCCGGCGTGGCGTGCGCACCACCGTCAGCCTCGACGGCTTCGGTTGCGGCGAACTGAGCACCGGTTATCTGACCGCGCTGAGCGATGCCGGCGTGCATTTGCAAATCTTCGATCCGGCCCCCAAACGCCTGGGCATTCGCACCAACTGGTTCCGCCGTTTGCACCGCAAGATCGTGGTGGTCGACGGGCTGATCGCGTTCATCGGCGGGATCAATTTTTCCGGCGATCACCTGGCCGATTTCGGCCCCGAAGCGAAGCAGGATTATTCGGTGGAAGTTCAGGGCCCGGCCGTGGCCGACATCCATCATTTCGCCCTGCTGCAAAGCGGCCGCCCGGGACGCGCAAGGTTCTGGTGGCAACGGCGCCGGCAGCGTCGCGCCGAGATGGCGTTCGATGATCACGACGGTCAGGTGCGCCTGGTGTTCCGCGACAACGACCGGCACAACACCGATATCGAAGACGTTTATTTGCAGGTGCTGCGCCGCGCCCAACGGCGGGTGGTGATCGCCAACGCCTACTTTTTTCCCGGCTATCGCCTGCTGCGCGAAATTCGCAACGCGGCCCGGCGCGGGGTCGAGGTGCGGCTGATTCTGCAGGGGCAGCCGGACATGCTGGTGGCCAAACTCGCCGCGCGCATGACCTACGACTACCTGCTCAAGGCCGGGGTGCAGATTCACGAATATTGCGAGCGGCCACTGCACGGCAAGGTGGCGCTGGTGGACGAGGAATGGAGCACCGTCGGCTCAAGCAATCTCGACCCGTTGAGCCTGTCGCTGAACCTGGAAGCCAACGTGCTGATTCGCGACCGCGACTTCAATCGTCACTTGTTCGAACGCCTCGAAGATCTGAGCCACAACCATTGCAAGGCGATGGACGCCGCGAAGTCGCCGCGCGGGCGGATCTGGCACATGACCGTGGGCTTTCTGGTGTTTCACTTCCTGCGGCATTTCCCGGCGATGGCCGGCTGGCTGCCGGCGCACAAGCCACGGCTCAAACCCTTTACCCATGCCGCCGGGAGCGATCCTTCATGAGCCATTCCGAAGCCCACGCGGCGGTGCATCCGACACCGGCGAGCAAGTCTCGCTGGAGCCGCTGGAAACGACCGCTGACCCTGCTGTTCTTTCTCGCACTGATCGTTTTGCTGACGATGTTCGCCAGTCGTATCGAATGGGCCGAAGTGCTGCAAACCCTCGCCGATTTCAAGGTACGCACGCTGATCATCGCCTCCAGCCTGACCCTGCTGAGCTTTCTGGTATACGCCAGTTTCGACCTGATCGGCCGCACCTACATCCGCCAGGACCTGACCTGGAAACAGATCCTGCCGGTGGGCGTCATCAGCTACGCGTTCAATCTCAACTTGAGCGCGTGGGTCGGCGGGATCGCCATGCGCTATCGCCTGTATTCGCGGCTCGGGGTGAGCAAAAGCAACATCGCCAAGATCCTCGGCCTGAGCCTGGCGACCAACTGGTTCGGCTACATGACCATCGCCGGCGTGGTGTTCAGCAGCGGGCTGGTCACCATGCCGCCAGGCTGGAAAGTCAGCAGCGATGCGTTGCAGGGCATTGGCGTGTTGCTGCTGTTGGTGAGTGTCGGTTATCTGGTCGCCTGCCAGTTTTCCCGGCGTCGCGAGTGGTCGATTCGCGGAGTGGAAATCAACCTGCCGTCGCTGCGTATGGCGATCCTGCAATTGCTGCTCGGGGCGTTGAACTGGTCGCTGATGGCGGCGGTGATTTTCACCTTGCTGCCGAGCAAGCTCGACTACCCGCTGGTGCTCGGGGTGTTGTTGATCAGCGCGATTGCCGGCGTCATCACCCACATTCCCGCCGGGCTCGGCGTGCTGGAAGCGGTGTTCGTGGCGCTGCTGCAACACGAGGCTTCCCGGGGCAGTCTGGTGGCGGGGCTGCTGGCGTATCGGGCGATCTATTTTTTGCTGCCGCTGTTGATCACGGTGGTGATGTATCTGGTGGTGGAAGCCAAAGCCAAGGCGTTGCGGATCGAGAAGAAACCCAAATGATCCTCATCGCCTGACAGCACGACTTCGCGAGCAAGCTCGCTCCCACAGGAGTACGCATTCCATTGGTGGGAGCGAGCTTGCTCGCGAAAGCGCCGGCAAGGCCGAAGCAGACTCATGTCGACTGAATGATGCTCAACCGCTCACCCACCACCATCTCGGTGATCCAGTCGACCAGGATCGAGGTGTAGGCCTGCTGCGAGGTCGGGTCGCTCAGGGCGTGGTCGGCGCCGTCGATGATGCGGTGGGTCAGCGAATGGGTCTGTTGGCATGCGGCGCGGTAACTCATGATGGTCGCGTGGGGCACGTAGTCATCGGTTTCCGATTGCACCAGCAGCACGTCACCGGTGAATTGCGAGCAGGCGTGCAAGGCGCGGTTGCTGTCGGCGCGCACCAGAGTGCCGCGATAATCGCGCAGGTCGGCCTTGTCCAGATCGCGTTTGGGCGTGTGCCATTGTTCGTCGCGGTACAGCGCCGGCACCCGCAACGCCAGCCAGCGCACCGGGCGCAGCGAGGTCAGGATCGAGGCGAGATAACCGCCATAGCTGGTGCCCACCACCGCAATGGCCGAGGTGTCCAGCGCCGGATGGGCGAGCAGCCGGTCGTAGGCCGCCAGCAAGTCACGCAGGTTGTCTTCGCGGGTGACCCGGCTCAGCGGTATGCCGGTGCCGCCGGTGTGCCCGCGCAGGTCAAACGTCAGGCACACGCAACCCAGGCCGGCGATACCTTTGGCCCGCTCCAGATCCCGCTCCTGACTGCCGCCCCAGCCGTGCACGAACAACACGCCGGGGACTTTCGATTTGGGGCTGAGGAACGTCCCGCTCATCTGTTCATCATCAATGTCGATTTGAATGCTTTCACTTCTAGCCGTCATAGGATTTGACCGTTACGTATTTGAGGAGAAAGTCGCTGTTCTCGGCCGGCCCGCGATACACCTCGATGGCATCCGCCGGCAGGGACTTATCGGTATAGGTTTCCACCGACGACACGCGGATCGCGCGCATCGAAGGATCGTTGACGAAGCTTTGCAACGCCGCGACTTCCGCGCTGCTGGCGCCGCCCATGCGCCAGGACTGTTCGAGCACGCCACTGCGGGATCGGCCTTCGCTGTCCAGGCCCTGGGCGATGTCGTAATTGCGCCGCGAGGCATAGAAGCGCGGATAGGCTTCGTCCGCCGCCCGGTCGAACACCTGCGCCTGCTGGATCGCCAGACGCACGTCGTCGGGCAGATCCAGCGCCAGCAGATCCTCGTAACCGCCCTGCACCACCAGCAGGTTCGAGCCGCCGTAGACGTCTTCGCCGTGGGCGTCCTTGGTCAAGTATTGATCACCGCAGTAACTCAGCACCCGATCGCCGATGAACGACTGGCCGACGCTGTGGGTAACCACCTGACTCAAGTCCTGCTCCAGCACCACGCCATCGCTGAACAGTTCTCCGGCCTCGGGTCGGGCGAGAATTTCGTCGAATGCATCGAGGCTCTTGATCACTTCCTGCCCACGCCCGGCACAGGCGTGAATCGGCTTGATCCGGATCGGTCCGCTGTACAACAGATGTTCGGCGGCGGGCCTGGCATCTTCCAGCGCGAAGACGCTGAGCCCGTCCAGCACCACGGTGCGCACTCGTTCGGAAAACAGCGGCGACCAGCCTTGCGGCGCATGAGCCTGATGGCTGCGCAAACCGTGGCTGATGGCTTTGGTGCAGATGAAATCGTGCTCGACGAAACCGCCCCACAGATCGGCCGGGCCGCTCACACCCAGTTCGCGGGCCGCCGCGCCGACGAGGGTCTGGGTCGGCAGCAGGTAAATATCCCGGCCGCGATGTTTTTCGGCGTCGTAACTGCCGCCGAACTTGAGGCCGAGGATCTGCGCCAGCCATCGCGCGAGGGCTTTGTTGGTCTGCACTTCATGTTGTGGCGCGCCGGGTCGAACCGAGTGGGCGACGACCACTTTCCTACGGGATGTCGCGGTCATGCGTCCCCCTTCCAGCGGCGAGATGAATGTAGGTCAGAGGGTGCAGAGATCAGGCCAAACGGTGGTGGATAGAAAAAGTGCTTGGCATCAGTAGATTAAGGGATAGGTGATGGCATCACGCCCGTCGCGTTTTGCACGACGGGCTTCAATTGGACGGCATATTGCACGATGGCTCAAGGCGCTGCTTTCGCCGCTGCTTTGGCTTCTGCTGCTTTGGCCGCCGCCGCTTTGGCTGCAGCCGCCGCTTTGACGACCGCTGGGTCTTCGATGGAATAGCCAATGGTCTGAACCCGGTTGGAAGTTCCCGAGCCAAATACCGCAACCATCTCATAATCACCCGCCGTTCTGGCTCCGCTACCTACGGTGAAGCACGTGTTGTTCGGCGTCGACTTGCCATCATTTTTCTTGATCTCAGACTCACCCAGCACTTGCGGAGCACCGGCTGCTCTCTTACGGTAAAACTGTGCATTGATTGAAGTAACTGTCGCCGGATGATTCAGGCAGTATTCGGCGGCTGTCAGACTGGGAGCAAATTCGCCCCTTTCATTCACCGGAGAGACAAACGACAGGACCTGCTGGCTTTGCAACTCCTTCGCCCTCGCCGCTTTCAGCGCATCTTCGGCCAATTGATAATCCGACGTTCTGAGCCCGTTCAGAGCACCTTTCTTGCTTAGATTCTGGATGGCTTCCTCCGCCGTTCCCAGCAGCCGGCGCTTTTCCCAAAGCGAGGCATCACCCCCCTTGACCACCGTGAAGCTCAGCCAGGTCTTGTCGGTGAATACATTGCTCCCTGCTGACGTATCGACCACTTTTTGATTGAGATGTCTGATTTTACTCAGGTCGATCGGGCTCAACGCCTTGCCGTCCGGGGTGTCCGTCAGTCCGCGACGCAAGGCGACCGGAATCAGCAGCGCCGCATCACCCAGCCAGGCTACCGGATTGGCGGTGGTCCCCCCATGGGTCAGATAACCGAAGCAATTGCCCAGAGAACAGCGCTCCTGATTGATCAATACATAGTTGCCGGGTGACAGTGCGATATAGCTGCCTTGCTGACCAATTTGCCCGGTATCTCCCACCAGATCGAAGTCGATCTGCATCACCACATCGTCCTTGTTAAGACTCAACAGACTTTTGGCGACTTCTTTGGCGAACTTTATTTCTGCGGCAGTAACCGGATTCTCAAGAGACAGGGTCTGGCTGGCAGAGGTGATGAAATCCAGGAACGCCGCCGAGTTTTCATTCTCCCCCTGATCGTATTCAAGAATGGTCAGACGGACGTTGATGTGGTCAGAGTCGAGTTTTTTCGGACCGTACAGAAGCTTACTGAGAAACGGCGTCCCCGATTGGTCGGCCACGCCCAGATAGGGGCCAAGGACCTTGCTCACAGTGTCGTCCTTGGTGCCAGCATTCACCTCTGTGAACTCGGCCACGATCACTACCTCATTGACCCCGTCAAAATCACGCAGGTATTTGAAATAGCCGTCAGTCAGATAAATGGCAAAAACATCATCCTGCCCGAGCGCCCCACTGGCAGCCTTTCTGATCGCGGGATCACGTGCAGTTGTATCGTAAATACTGGTCAGTTCCCGCGACTCGCCATTACCCGAATTCGCTCCACCCTTTTCACGATACAGGTGCGCCGTTCCTGTCGGCACAGCGCACCCGGTCATGAGGGCCATAAATGCAGCAAACAACGCTGCCGATCTGAAAGCCTTGGCAAAGGTGATGACCGGCATGATTTCGTCCTTGATCGCGTCTGGGGGAATTGACGATATAGTCAATTTGCCACTATCAGCGTAGTCAGACACTACCAGTCGTCAACCGGGTCGGGAATCAAGCCGACACAGATCAAACCGCTGCGGTGTTTGCTATTGCCCTGGCTTCGCTTAGTACCCGCTTGACCTTTTGTTCATTGGAGCCGAATCCCCAAGCTGATCCCGTTTTTTCATACGGCAAGTCAGGGCATCGGCGTATCAATCTTGCCAACCATGTCGGCGTTTGCGCGTAATCAATCCGGTTGGAAAACAGTTTGCTGATCAATAACGTCAGCAACTTGGGATCGGTTTCATGTTCGATCAACAGTTCTATGATCTGTGCGCGTAATTGCTGACCCGCATGGCTTGGCGTGCGTCGGTCATCTCCGGTGCTGGCGTACACCATTGTGGAACGCGCTTGAGAGTCGCTCGACGTCAGGATTTTCTTTACCAGTTCAATCAGTCCCGGCCACTCACAAGATGCACAAGCGGCTTCATACACAAAACTTTCAACCACATTAGCTGCCCCTGCAGCATCCTGTGGCATTTGCTCAAGCACTTGCATTAACAAGGGCTGCAGGATGATGAACCGGGACACATCCAAAAAGTTGTCATGCGCTATCGAAACCTCAAAGCCGCTCAGCGCTTCAATCATCACTTCGTCCGACAGAATGCGGGTGACGACTCGCTGGGCGAGCGATGCGAAATCTTCTTTGAAAAACGCCAGACATACACCGACATCCGCGCTGTGTAAATCGGGCGACTCGATCAACTCCCATGCGGCATCCTGATCGCCACCTCGGGCCAGAGCATGCAGGCAGATATGGCGCAGAGTCGTGTCCTGATCATGTTTAATGATCATTCGCATGGCTTCGATTACGGCGCTGACGGGTTCGCCCTCAGCGGTTTCCATACCTCTCGCCAGTGAAATGAGCGCCGACAAACCAAATACGCGCGATTCGAGAATCGTTGGTATCAGGACGGCCACCTGATCCGGGAAATCGCGAGCCAACAGCCTCAGCATCTGACGGGTATATTCGCTGTCGTTCACTGCCAGCGCTTGCAAGGCCGACCACATCCGTTTTTTCGCCGACAGGTAAAACAACGCCCTTGCCACATCACCCATTACGGATTCAGAGGTGTCCTGCAGCGCGTGGGTCAAACCGAATCGTTCAATCAGAAATGCCCAGCTGTTGCCTTGAGATGCCTCAAGTACCTGCAACATGGCTTGACGCCAGGGCGTCACGCTGAAACCTGGTTGCAATCGGTGTCCCAGCCAGTGTTTTTCCCGCCAGTCGTAACCAGACTCGCCTTTGGCCAGTTCCCAGAGCAGCCTGATGCGCTGCTCCTCCGACCATCGATCGGAGGTCAGCAGTTTCAGCAACGACTCGTTCGGTTCAAATATCAGAAAGATATTTCGCTCCTGGCAATTTCGTCCCATCGTGGCTGCCAATGGCTCCAGTGAAGTCCAGTCAGCCAGTGCTTCGAACACCGAGCACGCAAGACTGCGAGCAATGTCCATCGGGCCCTCCTGCACACTCTGGATCAGCCGCTGTAACTGCACGACTGCCTGATCGGCATCACTCACTGCCAGATCGGTCAATGCGGAACGCAATGCCCCCATCTTCAGCGGAAAGGCGTTGAGACAAGGCAGATCACTAATCGTCTGCGCCACATCCAGGCAGCGGCCGTGAAGTCGTTCGGACACTTCGTCAGGCTCAACGCGAAGCTGCCCCTGGGCTTCGATAATGAAGTTGCCACGCCTGAGCGCTTCATAGGCCGACAGATTGAATCCAGGCATGCCGGACAAGCCACTAAAGGCCAACAAACCCTGCTCAGAACGGGCAAGGGCTTTGGACACACATTCAATGAACTCTGCCAATTGCTCACTGAGAATTTCGTGGTCGGAAATCACCTGACGTTTTCGGTGTTCGATGAATTGATCGACGATCTGTCCTGGCCTGAGTGCAAATCCCGCTTCGGCCTGAATTTGAGCACTGAACCACATCATGCTCGGATGTCGATAACGAGCCAATGATGGATCTCCCAGACGCGCTGCTGCCAATCCGGCTTCATCGTCTGTGAAATCGTCGAGCTGAATAAGGGGAGCGCCATAGTGCGGCGTAAATACAAGTGAGGAGAACTCCAGATTTGCGTGGAGTCGCCCTATCGTCTCCGGCCGGCCGGTCAGAACCAGTTTCAACTGTGTTTTCGTCATTTGAGCCAGAGTCAGGTCCATCCACTGATTCAAATGACGAGAGAATGCCGGAGCCCGATCAAGGCCATCGATCAGCACCAACAGCGGAGTGTGCTGCAGCCAGTAGGAAATCTCCGAAGAGCTCAGTGAGTACCCTCCATCCACGCCGATGTGTTCACTGATCAAACGACAAAGACTGGCAACGAGGCCGGCATCATTGTCATGGAGACTTTCTGCTGCGACCAACAAGACAGGGCGACCCTGCGGGGTGGCAGCAATATTGGCGCACCAACTGGTCTTGCCTTTTCCCGAGCCGCCACTGAGTACCATCAGGGAATTCGGTGAACCGATGAACTTCAACAGGTAGCCGTCCAGCACCCGTCGGGTCACATAGCGTTCAGGATCAATCCTCCCATTGCTCAGCAGCTGACCGATCCGTGCTTGCGTCATGGCCTTGACCACATCTTGAAGCTGGACCTGCAAGCCCTCAAGGCTCAAGCGACGTGAAGAAACCTCGATCCCTTCTCGCCTCAAAATGTCCCACAACCCTGCCAGATCCACAGAGCTTCTGAGTGTCGCGACTTTGAGGCAACTCGCATTTAGCGTCGTCCACGCCTGTCGGGCCTCTTCAGGCTTGAGCAAAACCTGATGCAGCCGTTCTATCGCATAATTTTCGTCCTGCCCGTCCATCGTCTCCAGAATGGTGACATGAGCGCAGCTCAAGAAATCGCGAAACTTTTTCTCAACCTGCCGGGCACTTTTTTTCAAGCTCAGAGATTCAACCTCGAATCGCTCCTTGAGCCGGTCAAATGCAGCCTTTTTGGCATCGCTGGTCAGTAACACGTCAAGCGATGTGTCTTTTGCCAAGTCATGACAACTTCGCAACAGGCTCCTGACCGTCACGCGCACCGTACTCGAGGCGCTCATATCGGTGACAATCACCAGCCTGTCAGTTTTGCAGGAGAAACCGCTATTCCAGAACTGTCGCACCAACTGGGCCAGCGCCTTGTTGAACTCTGCCCCGAGCACCAGACCATGCTTGATCTGAATGTAAACCGTACCATGTGGAAGTAACTGCAACACCAGATCATCGACGTGCGTCGAGCTCTCGCAAGCCAATGACTTGATGTTGTGCACAACACTCAATTTCCAGGGCAGAGAGATACTCTTTCCAAGCAAAAGCTGCACCGCACACCAGGCTCCGACAGAACCTGCATAGACTGCTCCGCCGGTACTTGCTGCTCCACCTGCGGAACCTCGAGCATTGGTGCCGCCTTTTGTATTGCTCATGAACATCCTTTTAGTCATTGCCTGAAAGCGAAATCTGCCGCGGGCCAAAGTCTGGAGGTCGACTCAGCTTAAGATCGCCCCAATGATGGCGACATGCTACCAAACCGCGACCGATAATCACTCGGCGCCAGCCCGGTGATTTTCTTGAAAGTCGCGCGAAATGCTCCCGGATCCTGATAACCCACTGTCCACGCAATGTGGTCGATGGTGCCGTTGGTGAACTCCAGCATTTCCCGGGCCTTGCCGACTCGCAGGTGCTGGCAGTATTCGGTGGGTTTCAGACCGGTCGCCGCACGGAAACGGCGCAGGAAAGTGCGCTCTTCGAGGCCCGCGCGTTCGGCCATCGCCGTCAGCGAGACATCGGTCGCGCCATTGCCTTGCAGCCAGTGCTGAACCTTGAGAATCGCCCCGTCGCCGTGATTGAGGATCGGGGCGAAATTGCTTCCGCAGGCACTGGCGCTATCGCTGTGTTCCACCACCAGGAATCGCGCGGTCGCGCTGGCGATGCTCGGCCCAAGCAGCCGATCGACCAGCCGCAATCCCAGTTCCGACCAGGCCATCAGACCGGCCGTGGTGATCAGGTCGCCGTCATCGACAATCGGTGTGTCGGCCTTGAGCTTGATCTTCGGATAACACTCGGAGAAGGCTTTGGCCGAAGTCCAGTGAGTGGTAGCGCTGCGACCATCGAGCAACCCGCTCTCCGCCAACAGCCACGAGCCGACACAGACCCCGCCGAGCGTCGCGCCCCGGGCGTGTTGCTCACGCAGCCAGGGCACCAGCCCGGCCGGCATCTGCGCCGCAGAAAAACCAGCGATGGACGGTGGAATCAACACCGCCAGCAAACCGTTGTCAGCAACTGGATGACTGTCATAGACCCGCACCGGTGGCCGTTCTCCATCGACCTGCCAATGGCTGATCCGCAGCAGAGGCAATTGTGTTGCCTGATGTTCGGCCGCAATCCGGTTGGCCACTCCGAACAGGTCGGTGAGGCCATGCACCGCCGCCATTTGCGCACCGGGATACATCAGCACGCCGAGTTCCGCGACGGTCCTTTCAGCACCCATTGTCAGTTTTCCCCTGTGTATTGTCGGTGCGGCCAATCCTCGAAAACGTGGCCAGCGCCAATACTGAACCCACACCAACCCACACTTCGAGGACACACCCATGGCCAAGCAAGCGCTCATCGTAGTCGATATCCAGAACGACTACTTCCCCCAAGGCAAGTGGCCGCTGGTCGGCGCCGACGCCGCCGCGGACAAAGCCGTTCGGCTGATCGCGGCCTTCCGCGAGGCCGGCGATTCGGTGGTGCACATCCGCCACGAATTCACCTCGCCCGAGGCACCGTTTTTCACCCCTGGCTCCGAAGGCGCGAAACTGCATCCGAAAGTGCTAAACCGCGCCGACGAGCCGGTGGTGCTCAAGCACTTCGTCAACTCGTTCCGCGAAACCGAGCTGCAATCGATCCTCGATGAACAGGGCATCAAGGAACTGGTGGTGGTCGGCAGCATGAGCCACATGTGCGTCGACGGCATCACCCGTGCGGCGGCCGATCTGGGTTACACCGTCACGGTGATCCACGATGCCTGCGCCACCCGCGATCTGGAATTCAACGGCCTGACCGTTCCGGCCGCCCACGTGCATGCGGCATTCATGTCAGCGCTGGGATTTGCCTACGCCAGCGTGGTGTCCACCGACGAGTTCCTTGCCGCCGGCCGCTGAGTACTGCTCGGACACATCTGGAAAAACCTGCGCCCGCCTCGTTGCGGGCGTCTTTTTGCGTGTCACAAAAATCTCACGCGTGAGCCATTGATGGCACTTTGAATTGGATGTAGTGTGGCTCACGCGTGAGATGTTCATAACGGAGTCATCGCCATGAAAAGCCGCTCCCCCGCCACTAAGTCAGAGAGCCCAAAGGGAGTGCGCTCGACACCGTCCGCGAAAAAACCGTCGAGCTTTTACATGAAGCAGATGCGCGCGGGCCTGGCTGCCGCCGGTTATGTGAAACACGAAACTTGGGTGCTTCCGGAAAACCGAAGCTTGCTCAAGCAAATGGAGCAACAGCTACGCCAACCGATTCTGGCTGGCTCTTTCATGTCGGAGAATTACATGAGCGCAGGCAACAACTGGAACATCGATAGCCTCTACAACGCCTTTAAAGCGCTGGACGAGGTGGCTTCGCAAGAGATCACGCTGTCTCTGATCCAGAGCTCCGAACCCAGCCTCAAGCTGGAAATGAACGAATTCGGCGGTCTGCCGATTCACATCGCCCTCGCCGGTCAGCAGATCATCGTCGACACCGTGCTGGTGGACATCGATTCGATCACCGACGTGCGCGCCTTCAACGACGCCGTACTGCGTAGCCGGGAAATGTTCCCGCTGTCGTCGATCGGCATCGAGACCATGCCCAACGGCCAGACCGTCTACAACATGTTCGGTGCACTGAGTGCCGACTCGAGCCTGACCAACGTGGTCACCGAGGTGAAAACCCTGGTCGACAACGTGCAGCGCGCCAGCGAAGCCTTCGAACACTTCTTCAAGTAATCAACAGGGAAAACCCAATGACTCAGTCCATCTGGAGCAAGTTGTTCACCGCGCTGCGCGGCGGCGCCAACGAAGTCGGCGAAGCGATCGCTGACCAGCAGGCCCTGCGCATCCTCGATCAGGAAATCCGTGACGCCGACAGCGCGCTGTCCAACGCCCGTCGCGAACTGGTCACCATCATGGCCAAGCACAAACTCTCCGCCGACCGCGTGAGCGAGTACGAAGCCAAGATCAGGGACCTGGAAGCCAAGGCTGTTTCCGCCCTGAACGCCGGCCGTGAAGACCTGGCGCTGGAAGTGGCCGAAGCGATCTCGACTCTGACCAACGACCTGGACGTCGAGAAGAAGCAGAGCGACGAGTTCGGCACCTACGCCGACAACATGCGCAAGGACATCAACAAGGCCGAAGCGCGGATCAAGAGCCTGCGCCAGCAAGTGGACATGGCCAAGGCCCGTGAAAGCGTGCAGAAAGCTCAGGTCAGTGCTTCGATCGCCAGCGGTGGCGCCAACGGCAAGCTGGAAACCGCCGTCGGCACCTTGAACCGTCTGCAAGCCAAGCAGCAGCAACGCGCTGCCGAGCTGAGTGCTGCCGACGAGCTGGCCGATGCTTCGACCGGCAACGATCTGGACCGCAAGCTGCGTGAAGCCGGCATCACGCCGAACGAAGGCAGCGCCAACGCCATCCTCGAGCGTCTGAAGCAGAAGTCCGCCCAGTAACGGCGGCGAGAAAAAAGAAGGGCACCGGGTGCCCTTCTTTTTTGCCTGCTCGTTCGCCACGAGGCCGGTACACTAGCGGCGTTTTGCCAACGAATATCTCCACCCGCTTCAAGGAATGTACCCATGGGATGGTTCAAAGATTTGCTCGGCACCAGCAAGTGGCAGCCGGCCGCGCCGACCTCCGAGTCTGCCGGCGGCCCGCTCGGACTGGCGCAAGGCAAGGCGATCCGCTTCGACACGACCCTCGGCCTGTTGCTCGACGGCAGCACCTCGGTGCGGGTTCCCGATGCCCAGGCCATCTGGAGCGCCGGCTGGATCGACCTCGGTCAGTCGAACAAACTGCATCGCTACTACCTGAACAACGAAGACTTCTGGGTACAAATCCATGTCACGGGCGACGACCAGATCGAGTCGGTGACGCTGTTCAACTACCTCAGCTATGTAACGGTCAACAGTAACGCCGAATTGCAGCGCCTGGCCGGCCCGAACAGCCTGATCGGCCTGCCGACCTACCGCCACGAAGGTGTCGAATACACCCGAGAGTGGGGCACCGAACGCGGCCAGACCGAACTGGTGCCGCTCACCGAACAGGTGATCAACCCGGACGAGTCCTACACCATCAACCATCACTCGATGCTCTACGCCCGGGACACCGGCCTGACTGATCGCCGCGAACTCTTGCTGTTCTCCGTCGAGCAGGACGAAGAAGGCACCGTCAGCCTGAGCACCTCGCTGGGCATCTCGCTGTACACCACCGATTTGAGCACCATTTAAAAGGAAGTTTTCCATGCTGGAAGCGTTGTCCATTTCCCTGAACAAAACCGCGCTGGTCGGTTTCGTCGCCTACCTGATCGGCGCCGTGCTGCTGTTCATGCTGTTTCAGTTCGTCTACACCCGCGTCACGCCGCACAAGGAGTTCGAGCTGATCCGTTCCGGCAATACTGCCGCCGCGATCGCTCTGTCCGGCGCGATCATCGGCTTCGCGATTCCGGCCAGCAACGTGATCGCCCATTCGATCAACGTTCTCGACTTCGTCCTCTGGGCAGTGATCGCAGCCGTGGTGCAATTGCTGGCCTTCCTGGGGACCGGGCTGGTGCTCAAGGGCACGTCCCAGCGCATCGCCAACGGTGAAGTCGCCGCGGGCATTTATGTTGCGGCGGTGGCGATCAGCGTCGGCATGCTCAACGCCGCGTGCATGACCCCGTCCTACTGATCGGCAGGAAGCCTGAGATGAAACGAAGCAAGTACGTTCAATTGTCGCTGGCCGCTTCGGTGGCCCTGGCGATTTCCGGTGAAGTGGCCGCCCAGGAACAGCAACGCAACTTCCAGAGCGTCGAACAATGCGTCGACGCCGAAGTGGCGCCGGATGTGTGTTCGAACGCCTACGTCGCGGCCCTGGCCGAACACCGGCGGATCTCCCCGGCCTACGACGACAAGGCTGCCTGCGACGCGGACTTTGCCGCCGACTGGTGTCAGAAAAATTCCGCCGGCCGTTTCGTGCCAAAACTCGGTGGCTTCAAGGTGCCGCAGGACGGTGAGCCGGCTCAAAACCTCGATGCGATCGCCAATGCCCAGATGCCGGCCGGCGATGCCGCAGCCGTACAGAGCAATCAGACCAGCACTTCGCACTCGTCCAGCGGTGCAGGCAGCGGCTGGCTCACCGGATGGCTGATCGGCAATGCCATGAGCAACAACCGCGCGAGCGACTCGCGGCCGGTTTATCGTGAGCGCAATACGCGCCAGACCTACGACACCTCGACACTGAACCGTCGGATCGAATCCGCGCCGAGCCGCAGCCAGCCGGACTACGACAGCGACTACCGCAAACCGGTCAACGTGGCTTCGTCCACCTCCCGTGGCGGGTTCGGCAGCCAGTCCAGCGCACGCAGTGGTTGGGGCGGCTGGGGCCGTTCGAGCAGCTGACCATGAAGAAGATCCACTGCGCCGAGCGCCACGACTGGAAACAGACTGCCGAAAGCCTCGGCTTTCTGTTTCACACCATCGACGACGAGCCGTACTGGGACGAGCGCGCCTACTACCAGTTCACGCTGGCGCAGATCGAAAACGATCTGGAGGATCCGACCACCGAGCTGCACGAGATGTGCATGGATCTGGTCGACCGCGTCGTGCACAGCGAAGAACTGCTGGATCGCCTGAGCATTCCGGCGCCGTACTACGACATGATCCGAACGTCCTGGCTGGAAGGTCATCCGCATCTGTACGGACGCATGGACTTCTCCTACAGCGGCAACGGCCCGGCGAAGCTGCTCGAACTCAACTACGACACGCCCACCAGTCTTTACGAAGCGTCGGCGTTCCAGTGGGGCTGGCTGGAACAATGCATCGAGCGCGGGATGCTGCCGCGCCATGCCGACCAGTTCAACAGCATCGACACCCGCCTGCATGAAGCCTTTGCGCAACTGAAACTGAAGCGACCGTTTTACTTCGCCTCGATGAAAGACTCGGTCGAAGACAAGGGCACCACGGATTATCTGCGGCTGATCGCAGAGAAGGTCGGCATCGAATCCCGGCACATCGACATCGAAGACATCGGCCTGAACGCTGACGGGCGTTTCGTGGATCTTGAGGATCGCTGGATCCCGCACCTGTTCAAGCTGCACGCCTGGGAGTTCATCTTCCACGAACCGTTCGGAGCGGCGATTGCCGAATGCGACACCCAGTTTTTCGAACCGGCATGGAAATCCATCCTCTCCAATAAGGGCGCCCTGCCCCTGCTATGGGCGTTTCATAAGGGCCACCCCAATCTGCTGGCCGCGCACCTCGACCCGAATCCGGGCCGCGCCGTGCCCAAGGGTTGGGTACGCAAACCGTACTTCTCCCGAGAAGGCGCCAACATCGAGTTGCAGACTGCCGAAGGCCTGATCGTCAAAGAGGATGGGCCCTACACCGACGCGCCCTTCATCCTGCAGGAGTTTGCACCGTTGCCGAAGTTCGACGACAGCTACACGCTGATCGGTTCCTGGGTGATCGGCGATCAGGCAGCGGGGATTGGTGTGCGGGAAGACAATAGCTTGATTACCAAGGATTCGAGCCGGTTTTTGCCGCATTTGATTCTTGACTGAAAAACCTGCGCACATGAAAAAGGCCCGTCGTGTTCAGCGACGGGCCTTTTTTGTTTAGCGCGGATTCAGCAGCGAATCAGAACGGAATATCGTCATCGAAGCTGTCGAAATCTGGAGCCGGTTGCGGTGCGGCTTGCTGTGGAGCCGGGGCCGAACGCTGCTGAGGAGCCGACTGCTGCGGACGCGGAGCCTGCTGGCGTGGCGCCTGCTGCTGGTAGTTATTGCCACCGCCTTGTTGGTCGCCCTGTTGCGGACGGCCGCCCAGCAGTTGCATGGTGCCTTGCATGTCGACCACGATTTCGGTGGTGTAACGCTTGATACCGTCTTTTTCCCACTCACGGGTCTGCAGCTTGCCTTCGATGTACACCTGCGAACCCTTGCGCAGGTATTCGCCGGCAATTTCGGCAACCTTGCCGAACATCGATACACGGTGCCACTCGGTCTTCTCGACCTTCTGACCGGTCTGCTTGTCGGTCCACTGCTCGCTGGTCGCCAGACTCAGGTTGGTCACGGCGTTACCGTTGGGCAGGTAGCGTACTTCGGGATCCTGGCCGCAAGTACCGACCAGAATGACTTTGTTAACCCCACGGGCCATAACGTTCTCCTAGGCTTCGCACGCAGTCTGCGCCGGGTTGTTCACCAGGCGTTCGAGAGTGGTGCGATCCATTAATTCGGTGTCCAGTTTGATGTAGATCGCCGCTTCATCAGCGACTATCACTGCATCAGTTACCCCTACGAGGGCCTTGAGACGCTCGACCAGACCCGCTTCGCGGATCGCTTCGGGCGACAGCGGCAGGCGCAGGCTCGTCACGTAGGGAGGTTCGCGCATGGTAACAGCAAAGGCCAGCCAAAGTGCAGCCAGCCCGGCACATCCGAGGAACACAACCGACAGACCGCCATGCTGGAACATCCAGCCGCCGAGAATCCCGCCGAGTGCCGAACCGAGGAACTGACTGGTGGAGTACACGCCCATGGCCGTGCCTTTGCCACCTGCCGGTGAAACCTTGCTGATCAGCGACGGCAGCGAAGCTTCCAGCAGATTGAACGCGGTGAAGAACACCACCGTGCCGATCACCAGGGCCCGCAGGCTGTCGCCGAACTGCCAGAAGAATAGCTCAGTCAGCATCAGCGTCATGACGGCACCGAGCAAAACTCGTTTCATTTTGCGTCGTTTCTCACCGTAGATGATGAACGGGATCATGGCGAAGAACGAGATCAGCAAGGCGGTGAGATAGACCCACCAGTGCTGTTCCTTGGGCAGACCGGCCTTTTCCACCAGCGCCAGAGGCAGTGCAACGAAGCTCGACATCAACATCGCATGTAACACAAAAATGCCCAGGTCCAGTCGCAACAGATCCGGGTGTTTGAGCGTGGGCATCAACGCCTGGCGCGCCACGCCGGACTCGCGATGACTCAGCGGCCCGGTGGATTTCGGCACCATGAACATCACGATCACGATCCCTACCAGCGCCATGCCACCGGTGGCGAGAAACAGGCCGGACAAGCCGAATGCACGGGTCAGCAGCGGGCCGACCACCATGGCCACGGCGAACGACAGGCCGATGGTCATGCCGATCATGGCCATGGCCTTGGTGCGGTGCTGTTCGCGGGTCAGGTCGGAGAGCAACGCCATGACCGCCGCAGAAATAGCGCCGGCGCCCTGCAGGATCCGCCCGGCAATCACGCCCCAGATCGAATCGGCCTGGGCCGCCAGCACGCTGCCGAGGGCGAAGACGATCAGCCCCAGGTAAATCACCGGACGGCGGCCGATGCGGTCGGAAATGATCCCGAACGGAATCTGGAAAATCGCCTGGGTCAGGCCGTAAGCGCCGATCGCCAGCCCGATCAGGGCCGGGGTCGCTCCCGCCAGATCCATGCCGTAGGTCGCCAGTACCGGCAACACCATGAACATGCCAAGCATACGGAAGGCGAACACCAGGGCCAGACCGCTCGCCGCGCGGGTCTCGCTGCCACTCATGCGTTCGCTGTGGGGATCGTGCATGGAAAAACCTCGTGTGAACCGGCGGCGATTCTACCAGTCCCATCGAGAGACGGGGTATATCGCGACGCTTTGACGCGTACAGATGAAACTCTCTTCATGTAAGGCAAAAAACCCTTCACTTGATAGTGTGCATCCATCCAGTATTTGGCCGTATACTCCTGTGTTTTCGACGCCCGCCGAGCGAGGCCATTTTGGACAAGATCCTGATTCGTGGGGCCCGCACCCACAACCTGAAGAACATCGACCTGACCCTGCCACGGGACAAACTGATCGTCATCACCGGCCTGTCCGGATCCGGCAAGTCGTCCCTGGCTTTCGACACGCTGTACGCCGAAGGTCAGCGCCGCTATGTCGAATCCCTGTCGGCCTACGCCCGGCAGTTCCTGTCGATGATGGAGAAACCCGACGTCGACACCATCGAAGGCCTGTCGCCGGCGATCTCCATCGAACAGAAGTCGACCTCGCACAACCCGCGCTCCACGGTCGGCACCATCACCGAAATCTACGACTACCTGCGTTTGCTCTATGCCCGCGTCGGTACGCCGCGCTGCCCGGATCACGACATTCCACTGGAAGCCCAGACCGTCAGCCAGATGGTCGACTTGGTGTTGGCCCAGCCGGAAGGCAGCAAGCTGATGCTGCTGGCGCCGGTGATCCGCGAGCGCAAGGGTGAGCACCTGTCGGTGTTCGAAGAACTGCGTGCCCAGGGCTTCGTCCGGGCCCGGGTCAACGGCCGGCTCTGCGAGCTGGATGAACTGCCGAAACTGGATAAACAGAAGAAGCACACGATTGAAGTGGTGGTCGACCGCTTCAAGGTTCGCGCGGACCTCCAGCAGCGTCTGGCGGAATCCTTCGAGACCGCACTGAAGCTGGCCGACGGTATCGCGCTAGTGGCGCCGATGGACGACGAGCCAGGCGAAGAGATGATCTTCTCCGCGCGCTTCGCCTGCCCGATCTGCGGCCATGCGATCAGCGAGCTGGAACCCAAGCTGTTCTCCTTCAACAACCCGGCCGGCGCCTGCCCGACCTGCGATGGTCTGGGAGTGAAGCAGTTCTTCGACATCAAGCGACTGGTCAACGGTGAACTCACGCTGGCCGAGGGCGCGATCCGTGGCTGGGACCGGCGTAACGTCTATTACTTCCAGATGCTCGGCTCGCTGGCCGCGCATTACGGCTTCAGCCTGGAGCAGCCGTTCAACGAGCTGCCGGCCGATCAACAGAAATACATCCTGCACGGCAGCGGATCGCAGAACGTCGATTTCAAGTACCTCAACGACCGGGGCGACATCGTCAAGCGCTCGCACCCGTTCGAAGGCATCGTGCCGAACCTCGAGCGTCGCTACCGCGAAACCGAATCGGCGAGCGTGCGCGAAGAACTGGCGAAGTTCCTCAGCACCCAATCGTGCCCGGATTGCCGTGGCACCCGTCTGCGTCGGGAAGCGCGGCATGTATGGGTTGGCGAGAAAACCCTGCCGGCGGTGACCAACCTGCCGATCGGCGACGCCTGCGATTACTTCGGCGCGCTGAAGATGACCGGTCGCCGTGGCGAAATCGCCGACAAGATTCTCAAGGAAATCCGCGAGCGCCTGCAGTTTCTGGTCAACGTGGGACTGGATTACCTGTCGCTGGATCGCAGTGCCGATACGCTGTCCGGTGGCGAGGCACAGCGGATTCGTCTGGCCAGCCAGATTGGCGCGGGGCTGGTCGGCGTTCTGTACATTCTCGATGAACCGTCCATTGGTCTACACCAGCGCGACAACGATCGCCTGCTCGGCACCCTCAAGCACCTGCGCGACATCGGCAACACGGTGATTGTGGTCGAGCACGACGAAGACGCGATCCGGCTGGCCGACTACGTAGTGGATATCGGCCCGGGCGCCGGTGTTCATGGCGGGCAGATCGTTGCCGAAGGCACGCCGGACGAAGTCATGGCGCACCCGGATTCGCTGACCGGCAAATACCTGTCGGGCCGGGTCAAGATCGAAGTGCCGGCCAAGCGCACGCCACGCAACAAGAAGCAGGTGCTCTCGCTCAAGGGCGCACGTGGCAACAACCTGCGCAACGTCGACCTGGAAATCCCGATCGGCCTGCTGACCTGCGTGACCGGCGTCTCCGGTTCCGGCAAATCGACGCTGATCAACAACACGCTGTTCCCGCTGAGCGCCACGGCCCTCAACGGCGCGACCACCCTGGAAGCGGCAGCCCACGACAGCATCAAGGGCCTGGAACATCTGGACAAGGTCGTCGACATCGACCAGAGTCCGATCGGCCGCACGCCGCGCTCCAACCCGGCGACCTATACCGGACTGTTCACGCCGATCCGCGAACTGTTCGCCGGCGTGCCCGAGTCCCGCTCCCGTGGTTACGGCCCGGGGCGTTTCTCGTTCAACGTCAAGGGCGGTCGCTGCGAAGCCTGCCAGGGCGACGGTCTGATCAAGGTGGAAATGCACTTCCTGCCGGACATCTACGTCCCGTGCGACGTGTGCAAGAGCAAGCGCTACAACCGCGAAACCCTGGAAATCAAATACAAGGGCAAGAATATCCACGAAACTCTCGAGATGACCATCGAGGAAGCGCGGGAGTTCTTCGACGCAGTGCCGGCGCTGGCGCGCAAGCTGCAAACGCTGATGGATGTGGGCCTGTCGTACATCAAGCTCGGGCAATCGGCCACGACGCTTTCCGGCGGTGAAGCCCAGCGGGTCAAGTTATCCCGCGAACTGTCCAAGCGCGATACCGGCAAGACCCTGTACATCCTCGATGAGCCGACCACGGGTCTGCACTTCGCGGATATCCAGCAACTGCTCGACGTACTGCATCGCCTGCGCGACCACGGCAACACCGTGGTAGTGATCGAACACAACCTCGACGTGATCAAGACGGCCGACTGGCTGGTGGATCTAGGCCCCGAAGGTGGTTCAAAAGGTGGACAGATCATTGCCACCGGTACGCCGGAGGAAGTGGCCGAGATGAAACAGTCTCACACCGGGCATTACCTCAAGCCGCTGTTGATCCGTGATCGGGCCTGATCGCCGGGCATGAAAAAGCCCCTGTCACTTCACCAGTGACAGGGGCTTTTTTTTGTATCGGCTGCAATCAGGACGCGTGGGACTGCAGGTAGTTCTGGATACCGATGAGCTTGATCAGGCCCAGCTGCTTTTCAAGCCAGTAAGTGTGATCTTCTTCGGTGTCGTTGAGTTGAACTCGCAGGATCTCGCGGCTGACATAGTCGTTGTGCTGTTCGCACAGCTCGATGCCTTTACACAACGCAGCGCGTACTTTGTACTCAAGGCGCAGGTCTGCTTCGAGCATCTCCGGCACTGTGGTGCCGACGTCCAGGTCATCCGGCCGCATGCGCGGAGTACCTTCGAGCATCAGAATCCGGCGCATGAGCGCGTCGGCATGACCGGCCTCTTCTTCCATCTCGTGGTTGATTCGTTCGTAGAGCTTGGTGAATCCCCAGTCCTCATACATCCGCGAGTGAACGAAATATTGGTCACGCGCGGCCAGTTCGCCGGTCAGCAACGTGTTGAGGTAATCGATAACGTCTGGGTGGCCTTGCATCGCCCTACATCTCCCTGCTTGAAAGTCTGTAGTTTGAACCAACCTGACTGGAAGGTCACTCACTTCGCGCAATAAAAGCGAAGATATTCTGAGAAAAGCAGGCTAAATAACGCAAAAACCGCCCAAATGAGGGCGGTTCTGCTTCTTGTTTAGACTTCGTTAAGCTGTACGTTGAGCAGCTTTGCGATTGCGTCTCCGTACGCCGGATCAGCCTTGTAGAAATGCTGCAACTGACGGTCGACCACATCACTGGAAACACCCGCCATCGCGCCGGCGATATTGCTGACCAGCAACGCTTTCTGCTCGTCGCTCATCAAGCGGAACAGCGCACCGGCGTGGCTGTAGTAATCAGTGTCTTCACGGTGATCGTAGCGATCGGCCGCGCCGTTCAGAGCCAGTGCAGGCTCGGCATAGTGCGGCGCTTGTTTCGGCGACTCTACGTAGCTGTTCGGCTCGTAGTTCGGCGCGGCTCCACCGTTACTGCCGAATGCCATCGAACCGTCACGCTGGTAAGTATTCACCGGGCTGCGCGGGGCGTTCACCGGCAGTTGCTGGTGGTTGGTGCCTACACGGTAGCGGTGGGCATCGGCATAGGCGAATACACGACCTTGCAGCATGCGATCCGGCGACAGACCCACTCCAGGCACCATGTTGCTTGGGCCGAATGCGGCTTGCTCGACTTCGGCAAAATAGTTGAGCGGATTACGGTTCAGCTCCAGCTCACCCACTTCGATCAGTGGAAACTCCTTCTGCGACCAGGTCTTGGTCACGTCGAACGGGTTCTCGTAGTGCGCTGAGGCCTGAGCCTCGGTCATGATCTGGATACACACGCTCCATTTCGGGAAGTCACCACGCTCGATGGCTTCGAACAGATCGCGCTGAGCGTAATCGGGATCTGTGCCCGCCAGACGTGCCGCGTCTGCCGGCGCGAGGTTCTTGATCCCTTGCTTGGTCTTGTAGTGCCACTTCACCCAGTGACGCTCGCCTTGAGCGCTGATCAGGCTGTAGGTGTGGCTGCCGAAACCGTGCATGTGGCGATAGCCGTCCGGAATGCCGCGATCGGAGAACAGGATCGTGACCTGGTGCAGCGCTTCAGGCGAATGCGACCAGAAGTCCCACATCATCTGCGCGCTTTTCAGGTTGCTCTGCGGCAGGCGCTTCTGGGTGTGGATAAAGTCAGGGAATTTCAGCGGATCACGGATGAAAAACACAGGCGTGTTGTTGCCAACGATGTCCCAGTTGCCTTCTTCGGTGTAGAACTTGAGAGCAAAGCCACGCGGGTCGCGTTCAGTATCGGCCGAGCCACGCTCGCCACCTACCGTTGAAAAACGCAGAAAGGTCGGGGTTTGCTTGCCGACGGCAGAGAACAGTTTGGCGCTGGTGTACTGCGTAATGTCACGGGTAACGGTGAACGTCCCGTAGGCGCCCGAACCCTTGGCATGTACTCGGCGCTCAGGAATGTTTTCACGGTTGAAGTGAGCGAGCTTCTCGATCAAGTGGAAATCGTCGAGCAGCAACGGACCGCGAGGGCCGGCGGAGCGAGAGTTCTGGTTATCGGCGACAGGTGCGCCACTGGCGGTCGTAAGCGTCTTGTTCTGGCTCATGCGATCTTCTTCCTTTATCGGTCTGGAACTGCCGGCTAATCGGCTTGCTGGGAAGTATTGACCATCAATATGACAGCTACAAATTCATTAACTTGCAGACATCAATAGAAAATAACTAATGATCAAACCAAGCACATAGTGCAGACACAAACAGGAATGACACTTGTACGAAGCGCGCTTTTCTTTGAGGCACAAAAAACCGGGCACTAGGCCCGGTTCCTTGTTTCAGACTGATGTCTTACTCAGCGGATACAGCTTCACCGCCGACAGCACGATCAACCAGTTCGACGTACGCCATAGGCGCGTTGTCGCCAGCGCGGAAACCGCACTTGAGGATGCGCAGGTAGCCACCCTCACGGGTAGCGTAACGCTTGCCCAGGTCGTTGAAGAGCTTACCAACGATAGCTTTCGAACGAGTACGGTCGAAAGCCAGACGACGGTTAGCAACGCTGTCTGTCTTGGCCAGAGTGATCAGCGGCTCGGCAACGCGGCGCAGTTCTTTGGCTTTTGGCAGAGTAGTTTTGATCAGCTCGTGCTCGAACAGCGACACCGCCATGTTTTGGAACATGGCCTTGCGGTGCGAGCTGGTGCGGCTCAGGTGACGCCCACTTTTACGATGACGCATGGTTCATTCCTTACCAAACACTACGTTCGGTGATTACGACGATCAGGCAGTCGCCTTGTCGTCCTTCTTAAGACTTGCAGGCGGCCAGTTGTCGAGGCGCATGCCGAGGGACAGACCGCGGGAGGCCAGAACGTCCTTGATTTCGGTCAAGGATTTCTTGCCCAGGTTCGGAGTCTTCAACAGCTCTACTTCGGTACGCTGAATCAGGTCGCCGATGTAGTAGATGTTTTCCGCCTTAAGGCAGTTAGCCGAACGTACAGTCAGTTCCAGATCGTCAACCGGGCGAAGCAGGATCGGATCGATCTCGTCTTCCTGCTCGACAACCACTGGCTCACTGTCACCCTTGAGGTCGACGAACGCAGCCAACTGCTGTTGCAGGATGGTTGCAGCACGACGTATAGCCTCTTCAGGATCCAGGGTACCGTTGGTTTCCAGATCAATAACCAGCTTGTCCAGGTTGGTGCGCTGCTCGACACGGGCGTTTTCCACCACGTATGCGATACGGCGAACCGGGCTGAACGAAGAGTCAAGCTGCAAGCGACCGATGCTGCGGCTTTCATCTTCATCGCTCTGACGCGAGTCGGCTGGTTCATAACCACGACCACGAGCTACGGTGAGCTTCATGTTCAGGGCGCCGTTAGACGCCAGGTTAGCGATTACGTGATCGGGATTAACGATCTCGACATCATGATCCAGCTGAATATCGGCAGCGGTAACCACCCCCGAACCCTTCTTCGACAAGGTCAGCGTAACTTCGTCACGACCGTGCAGCTTGATGGCCAGACCTTTAAGGTTCAACAGGATTTCAATTACGTCTTCCTGTACACCTTCGATGGCGCTGTACTCGTGGAGCACACCGTCAATCTCGGCCTCGACTACTGCGCAGCCGGGCATTGAGGACAACAGGATGCGGCGCAGCGCGTTGCCCAGGGTGTGGCCAAAACCACGCTCGAGAGGCTCGAGAGTGATCTTGGCGCGGGTTGGACTGACAACCTGCACATCAATGTGGCGGGGTGTCAGGAACTCATTTACCGAAATCTGCATGGATGCACCTATTTTCTAGCCCTTACTTACTTGGAGTAGAGCTCGACAATCAGGCTTTCGTTGATGTCGGCGGACAGATCACTGCGAGCAGGAACGTTCTTGAAAACGCCCGACTTCTTCTCAGCATCTACCTCTACCCATTCTACGCGACCACGTTGGGCGCACAGCTCGAGAGCTTGGACAATGCGAAGTTGGTTCTTTGCCTTCTCGCGAACAGCAACCACGTCACCAGCACGAACCTGGTAGGACGGAACGTTTACGGTCTGACCGTTAACGCTGATCGACTTGTGCGATACCAGCTGACGGGATTCGGCACGAGTCGAACCGAAGCCCATACGGTATACAACGTTGTCCAGACGGCATTCGAGCAGTTGCAGCAGGTTTTCACCGGTTGCACCTTTCTTGCCAGCAGCTTGTTTGTAGTAGCCGCTGAACTGACGCTCGAGAACGCCGTAGATACGACGGACCTTCTGCTTTTCACGCAGTTGGGTGCCGTAGTCGGACTGGCGACCGCGGCGTTGGCCGTGGATACCAGGTGCTGCTTCAATGTTGCACTTCGATTCGATCGCGCGCACGCCGCTCTTCAGGAAGAGATCGGTGCCTTCGCGACGAGCGAGTTTGCATTTTGGACCAATGTAACGAGCCATTCTTTACAATCTCCTGGATTACACGCGGCGCTTCTTCGGCGGACGGCACCCGTTGTGCGGGATTGGCGTCACGTCGGTGATGCTGGCGATCTTGTAGCCACAGCCGTTCAAAGCGCGGACTGCGGATTCACGACCTGGACCTGGACCCTTGACGTTCACGTCGAGGTTTTTCAGGCCGTATTCCAGCGCAGCTTGACCAGCACGCTCAGCAGCTACTTGAGCAGCGAACGGGGTGGACTTGCGGGAACCGCGGAAACCCGAACCACCGGAGGTAGCCCAGGAAAGAGCGTTACCTTGACGGTCGGTGATGGTCACGATGGTGTTGTTAAAAGAGGCATGGATGTGGGCGATGCCATCAACCACTGTCTTTTTAACTTTTTTACGAGGACGAGCAGCAGGTTTTGCCATGATTAAATTCCTGTCGATTCGCTGGGGCGATTACTTGCGGATCGGCTTACGCGGACCTTTACGGGTACGCGCGTTGGTCTTGGTACGCTGACCGCGTACTGGCAGACCACGACGATGACGCAGACCGCGATAGCAACCGAGGTCCATCAAGCGCTTGATTTTCATGTTGATTTCGCGACGCAGGTCACCTTCAGTGGTGAACTTCGCCACTTCGCCACGCAGCTGTTCAATCTGCTCGTCGCTCAGATCCTTGATCTTTGCGGCTGGGTTTACCCCAGTCTCTGCACAGATCTTCTGTGCAGTAGTGCGACCGACACCATAGATGTAGGTCAGCGAGATAACAGTATGCTTGTTATCTGGAATGTTAACGCCTGCAATACGGGCCATTCAGTGGGACTCCAATTGACAGCTACCTACGCCCCGGAAGCCAAGAAATAGGGCGCGAGATAATATCGCTGTAATAACAAATAATCAACCCGGTAGCGCACTAGCTACCGGGCTTGAAGCACAATCACACTCAGCCTTGGCGCTGTTTGTGACGCGGTTCCGCGCTGCAAATTACTCGAACAACACCTTCGCGGCGAATAATCTTGCAGTTACGGCACAGCTTTTTCACCGATGCACGAACTTTCATCACCAACTCCTCGAACCTTATGGGTACTCAGCGCAACATGCCGCTGCCGTAACCCTTCAGGTTGGCTTTCTTCATCAGGGATTCGTACTGGTGCGAAACGAGGTGCGATTGTACTTGGGACATGAAGTCCATCACAACCACGACCACGATCAGCAACGAGGTCCCGCCAAGGTAGAACGGAACGTTTGCTGCAACCACCAGGAACTGGGGCAACAAGCACACGGCCGTCATGTAAAGAGCACCGAACATGGTCAAGCGAGTCAAAACGCCATCAATATAGCGCGCGGACTGCTCACCTGGACGGATGCCCGGAATAAAGGCACCGGACTTCTTCAGGTTTTCCGCTACGTCTTTCGGATTGAACATCAACGCCGTATAGAAGAAGCAGAAGAAAATAATCCCTGCACTAAACAGCAGAATATTCAACGGCTGACCAGGAGCGATCGACTGCGAGATGTCCTGCAACCAGCCCATACCTTCAGACTGACCGAACCAGGCACCCAACGAAGCCGGGAACAGCAAAATGCTGCTCGCGAAAATAGCCGGAATAACACCGGCCATGTTCACCTTCAGCGGCAAGTGGCTTGTCTGCGCAGCAAAAACCTTGCGGCCCTGCTGACGCTTGGCGTAGTGAACAGCGATACGACGCTGACCACGCTCAATGAACACCACGAAACCGATAATCGCTACTGCCAGCAAACCGATGGCAACCAAGGCAAAGATGTTGATATCGCCCTGACGCGCAGACTCGAAAGACTGCCCGATTGCTCTCGGAAGACCGGCGACGATACCCGAAAAAATCAACATCGAGATACCGTTGCCTACACCACGCTCAGTAATCTGCTCACCCAGCCACATCATGAACATCGCGCCAGCCACAAACGTGGAAACCGCGACGAAATGGAAGCCAAAGTCACCAGTGAACGCAACGCCCTGCCCCGCCAGACCAATGGACATGCCAATGGCCTGAACGAGAGCGAGGACGACGGTGCCGTAGCGGGTGTACTGGCTGATCTTGCGACGGCCAGCTTCACCTTCCTTCTTCAACTGCTCCAGCTGCGGGCTGACGGCGGTCATCAGCTGCATGATGATCGATGCCGAAATGTACGGCATGATCCCCAGTGCAAAGATGCTCATCCGCTCCAGCGCGCCGCCGGAAAACATGTTGAACAAGCTAAGAATGGTCCCCTCATTCTGTCGAAACAGGTCTGCGAGTCGGTCCGGGTTGATACCTGGAACCGGGATGTGTGCGCCTATTCGGTAGACGATAATCGCCAGGAACAGAAAACGCAGACGAGCCCAAAGTTCAGACATACCGCCTTTGCCGAGCGCAGAGAGAGCACCTTGCTTAGCCATTTATTCCTCGAACTTGCCGCCAGCTGCTTCGATAGCCGCACGCGCACCTTTGGTGGCGCCGATTCCCTTGCCGATAGTGACAGCGCGAGTCACTTCACCGGACAGCATGATTTTCACACGCTGTACGTTGACGTTGATCACGTTGGCATCTTTCAGGGACTGCACGGTGACGATGTCGCCTTCCACTTTAGCCAGCTCGGACAGACGCACTTCTGCGCGATCCATGGCCTTCAGGGAAACGAAACCGAACTTCGGCAGGCGACGATGCAGCGGCTGTTGACCGCCTTCAAAGCCTGGAGCAATGGTGCCACCGGAGCGGGAAGTCTGACCTTTGTGACCACGGCCACCAGTCTTACCCAAACCACTACCGATACCACGGCCCGGACGATGCTTTTCGCGACGGGAACCCGGCGCTGGACTCAGATCATTGAGTTTCATCGATTAACCCTCGACACGCAGCATGTAGTAAGCCTTGTTGATCATCCCGCGATTCTCGGGAGTATCCTGGACTTCTACAGTGTGACCGATGCGACGCAGACCCAGACCCTTAACGCACAGTTTGTGGTTAGGGATGCGGCCGGTCATGCTTTTGATCAGCGTAACTTTAACGGTAGCCATGATTACTTGATCCCCTCAACAGGCAGGCCACGCTTGGCAGCGATGGACTCAGGAGACTGCATAGCCTTCAGACCCTTGAAAGTGGCGTGAACCACGTTTACAGGGTTAGTCGAGCCGTAGCACTTGGCCAGAACGTTCTGAACGCCAGCAACTTCGAGGACAGCACGCATAGCGCCGCCAGCGATGATACCGGTACCTTCAGAAGCAGGCTGCATGTACACCTTCGAAGCGCCGTGGGCGGACTTCATTGCGTACTGCAGAGTGGTGCCGTTCAGATCAACCTGGATCATGTTGCGGCGAGCAGCTTCCATTGCCTTCTGGATCGCAGCAGGCACTTCACGCGACTTGCCACGGCCGAAGCCAACACGCCCTTTACCATCACCAACCACGGTCAACGCGGTGAAAGTGAAGATACGGCCGCCTTTAACGGTTTTGGCTACGCGGTTAACTTGAACCAGCTTCTCGATGTAGCCTTCGTCGCGCTTTTGGTCGTTATTTGACATAACTTAGAACTCCAGCCCAGCTTCACGAGCAGCATCAGCCAGCGCTTTAACGCGGCCGTGGTACTTGAAGCCAGAGCGGTCGAAAGCCACCTGCGAGACGCCAGCGGCCTTAGCACGCGTAGCGACCAGCTGGCCAACCTTAGTGGCCGCGTCGATGTTGCCAGTGGCGCCATCACGCAGTTCTTTATCCAAAGTCGAGGCGCTTGCCAGGACTTTGTTGCCGTCGGCCGAAATGACCTGGGCGTAGATGTGCTGCGAAGAGCGGAACACGCAGAGACGCACGACTTCGAGTTCGTGCATTTTCAGGCGTGCTTTGCGAGCGCGACGCAGTCGAGTAACTTTTTTGTCGGTCATTTGCTATGCCCTACTTCTTCTTGGCTTCTTTACGACGGACGACTTCGTCCGCGTAGCGCACACCTTTGCCTTTGTACGGCTCTGGTGGACGGAAGTCGCGGATCTCGGCGGCCACTTGACCTACCAGCTGCTTATCGATGCCCTTGATCAGGATATCGGTCTGGCTAGGAGTCTCAGCGGTGATGCCTTCCGGCAGTTCGTAATCCACTGGGTGCGAGAAGCCAAGAGCCAGGTTCAGCACCTGACCTTTTGCTTGCGCTTTGTAACCAACACCGACCAGCTGGAGCTTGCGCTCGAAGCCTTGGCTTACGCCCTGGACCATGTTGTTTACCAACGCACGAGTGGTACCGGCCATTGCGCGAGTCTGTTGATCGCCATTGCGAGCAGCAAAACGCAGCTCACCGGCTTCTTCAACGACCTCAACGGACGAATGGACGTTCAGTTCAAGAGTACCCTTGGCACCCTTCACCGAAAGCTGTTGGCCTGCGAATTTTACTTCGACACCGGCTGGCAGCTTAACGGGGTTCTTAGCGACGCGAGACATGCTTATCCCCCTTAGAACACAGTGCAAAGAACTTCGCCGCCGACACCGGCAGCGCGCGCAGCACGATCAGTCATCACACCTTTGTTGGTGGAGACGATAGACACACCGAGACCGCCACGTACTTTTGGCAGTTCTTCGACGGACTTGTACTGACGCAGGCCTGGACGGCTAACGCGCTTCACTTCCTCGATGACCGGACGGCCTTCGAAGTATTTCAGCTCGATGGACAGCAGTGGTTTGGTTTCGCTGCTGATCTGATAACCCGCGATGTAACCTTCGTCCTTCAGGACTTTTGCTACAGCCACCTTCAACGTGGAAGACGGCATGCTTACGACGGACTTTTCAGCCATCTGGGCATTACGGATTCGAGTTAGCATGTCCGCTAACGGGTCCTGCATACTCATGGGCTAGACGCTCCTAATACAGAAAAATTAGCCTTGCGGCTACTACTTGTCGCCGAGAAATTCCGGGCGTAAAAAACACGGGCTCAGGCGAGCCGGTCATTCTAGACACACCCCAGAAATGAATCAAGCCCCAAAAGGGGCTTGATTCAAGTTCAAGGCCACCGATGGTCAGGTTCTTGCGACCCCGACCATCAAGGCTTTGACAGCAATTACCAGCTGGCTTTAACCAGACCTGGAACGTCACCACGCATTGCCGCTTCACGCAGTTTGTTACGGCCCAGGCCGAACTTGCGGTAAACGCCGTGCGGACGACCGGTCAGGCGGCAACGGTTACGCATGCGCGAAGCGCTTGCGTCACGCGGCTGCTTCTGCAGAGCTACGGTAGCTTCCCAACGCGCTTCTGGACTTGCGTTCAGATCGACGATGATAGCTTTCAGCGCTGCACGCTTGACGGCGTACTTGGCAACGGTGAGCTGACGCTTCAGCTCACGGTTTTTCATGCTCTTCTTGGCCATTTTCCTACTCCAATCAGTTGCGGAACGGGAATTTGAAAGCACGCAGCAGAGCGCGGCCTTCATCATCGTTCTTGGCAGTGGTGGTCAGGGTAATGTCCAGACCGCGGAGAGCATCGATCTTGTCGTAGTCGATTTCCGGGAAGATGATCTGCTCTTTCACGCCCATGCTGTAGTTGCCACGACCATCGAAGGACTTGGCATTCAGGCCGCGGAAGTCGCGAACCCGAGGCAGGGAGATCGACAGCAGACGATCCAGGAACTCGTACATACGCTCACGGCGCAGGGTCACTTTGACGCCGATCGGCCAACCTTCACGGACTTTAAAGCCAGCGATGGATTTGCGAGCGTAGGTCACAACGACTTTCTGGCCGGTGATCTTTTCCAGGTCAGCAACAGCGTGCTCGATGACTTTTTTGTCGCCGATCGCTTCGCCCAGACCCATGTTCAGGGTGATTTTGGTAACGCGCGGAACTTCCATCACGTTCGAAAGCTTAAGTTCTTCCTTAAGTTTCGGAGCGATTTCCTTCCGGTAAATCTCTTTTAGTCGTGCCATGGTCTTCTACCTAGCAGTGTTCAAGCATCAACCGCTTTTTGGGTCGACTTGAAGACACGAATTTTCTTACCGTCTTCTACTTTGAAACCAACGCGGTCAGCCTTGTTGGTTTCGCCGTTGAAGATGGCGACGTTGGAAGCGTGCAATGGCGCTTCTTTCTCGACGATACCGCCCTGTACGCCCGACATCGGGTTAGGCTTGGTATGACGCTTGACCAGGTTCAGACCACCAACAACCAGACGGTTGTCAGCAAGAACCTTCAGCACCTTACCGCGCTTACCTTTGTCTTTGCCGGCGATCACGATGATCTCGTCGTCACGACGAATCTTTTGCATGTCGGATCTCCTTACAGCACTTCTGGGGCGAGCGAGACGATCTTCATGAACTTCTCAGTACGAAGTTCACGGGTCACTGGCCCAAAGATACGGGTGCCGATCGGCTCTTGCTTGTTGTTCAGAAGAACAGCAGCGTTGCCATCAAAGCGGATAATGGAGCCATCAGCACGACGTACGCCGTGACGAGTGCGGACTACAACTGCAGTCATCACTTGGCCTTTTTTCACCTTACCGCGAGGAATTGCTTCCTTCACGGTAACTTTGATGATGTCACCGATACCAGCGTAACGACGATGGGAGCCACCCAGCACCTTGATGCACATAACGCGGCGAGCGCCGCTGTTATCGGCCACATCGAGCATGGATTGAGTCTGAATCATATAATTTCTCCGACCCCTAGCCCTTAGACTTCCACAGCGCGTTCGAGAACATCAACCAGCGCCCAAGACTTGGTCTTGGCCATCGGACGAGTTTCACGAATAGTGACTTTGTCGCCGATGTGGCACTGATTGGTTTCGTCGTGCGCGTGCAGCTTAGTCGAACGCTTAACGTATTTACCGTAGATCGGGTGCTTAACGCGACGCTCGATCAGAACGGTGATGGTTTTGTCCATCTTGTCGCTGACAACACGGCCAGTCAGCGTACGGACAGTTTTTTCGGCTTCAGCCATGATCACTTACCTGCCTGCTGGTTGAGCACAGTCTTCACGCGAGCGATGTCACGCTTAACTTGCGAGAGCAGATGAGACTGCCCCAACTGGCCAGTTGCTTTCTGCATGCGCAGATTGAACTGGTCGCGCAGCAAGCCGAGCAGTTGCTCGTTCAGCTGCTGTGCGGATTTTTCACGAAGTTCATTCGCTTTCATCACATCACCGTCCGTTTAACAAAGGAGGTGGCGAGCGGCAGCTTTGCAGCAGCCAGGGCGAAAGCCTCACGCGCCAGCTCTTCAGAAACACCCTCGATTTCATACAGGACTTTGCCTGGCTGAATCTGGGCAACCCAGTACTCCACGTTACCCTTACCTTTACCCATACGAACCTCGAGAGGCTTCTTGGAGATCGGCTTGTCCGGGAATACACGGATCCAGATCTTGCCGCCACGTTTTACGTGACGGGTCAGAGCACGACGCGCTGACTCGATCTGACGAGCGGTGAGACGACCACGAGCTACAGACTTCAGCGCGAACTCGCCGAAGCTGACTTTGCTACCGCGCAGTGCCAGACCACGGTTGTGGCCGGTCATCTGCTTGCGGAACTTCGTACGCTTAGGTTGCAACATTTGGCGTACCCCTTACTTAGCAGCTTTTTTACGAGGCGCTGGTGCTTGTGGTTTCAGCTCTTCTTGGCGACCACCAATTACTTCGCCTTTGAAGATCCAAACCTTTACACCGATCACACCGTAAGTGGTGTGAGCTTCGTAGTTGGCATAGTCGATGTCGGCACGCAGGGTGTGCAGTGGCACACGACCTTCGCGATACCATTCAGTACGTGCGATTTCAGCACCGCCGAGACGACCGCTCACTTGGATTTTGATGCCTTTGGCACCAATGCGCATGGCGTTCTGTACAGCGCGCTTCATGGCGCGACGGAACATTACACGACGCTCCAGCTGCTGAGCTACGCTCTGCGCAACCAGCATACCGTCGAGCTCCGGCTTGCGGATCTCTTCGATATTGATGTGCACAGGCACACCCATTTGCTTGGTCAGGTCCTGACGCAGTTTCTCAACATCTTCACCTTTCTTCCCGATAACGATACCTGGACGAGCGGTGTGGATGGTGATGCGTGCAGTTTGGGCCGGACGATGGATATCGATACGGCTTACGGACGCGCTTTTTAGTTTGTCTTGGAGGTATTCACGCACCTTCAGATCAGCGAACAAGTAGTCCGCATAAGTCCGACCGTCTGCGTACCAGACGGAGGTGTGCTCCTTGACGATTCCCAGGCGAATGCCAATGGGATGTACTTTCTGACCCATCTCTTCGACTCCGTTACTTGTCAGCAACCTTGACAGTGATATGGCAAGACCGCTTGACGATGCGATCAGCACGGCCTTTGGCACGTGGCATGATGCGCTTCAGCGAACGCCCTTCGTTGACGAAAACGGTGCTGACCTTCAGGTCATCAACGTCTGCGCCTTCGTTATGCTCGGCGTTGGCTACGGCCGACTCCAGCACTTTTTTCATGATCTCGGCGGCTTTCTTACTGCTGAAAGCCAACAGGTTGAGCGCTTCGCCCACCTTCTTCCCGCGGATCTGGTCGGCGACCAAGCGGGCTTTCTGGGCGGAGATTCGAGCGCCCGACAACTTAGCGGCTACTTCCATTTCCTTACCCCTTAACGCTTGGCTTTCTTGTCTGCCACGTGCCCGCGATAGTTGCGGGTACCGGCGAACTCGCCCAGTTTGTGGCCGACCATGTCTTCGTTAACGAGAACTGGGACGTGCTGACGACCGTTGTGTACTGCGATGGTCAGACCGACCATTTGTGGCAGGATCATCGAACGACGCGACCAAGTCTTAATTGGTTTGCGATCGTTCTTTTCCGCCGCCACTTCGATCTTCTTCAGTAGGTGAAGATCAATAAAAGGACCTTTTTTCAGAGAACGTGGCACTGTCGTATCCCTCTATTTACTTGCGACGACGGACGATCATTTTGTCGGTACGCTTATTACCACGAGTCTTCGCGCCCTTAGTCGGGAAGCCCCATGGCGATACCGGATGACGACCACCAGAGGTACGACCTTCACCACCACCATGTGGGTGGTCAACCGGGTTCATGGCAACACCACGAACGGTTGGGCGAACGCCACGCCAGCGCTTGGCACCAGCTTTACCCAGCGAACGCAGGCTGTGCTCGGAGTTCGAGACTTCGCCCAGGGTCGCACGGCATTCAGCCAGTACTTTACGCATTTCACCGGAACGCAGACGCAGGGTCACGTAAACGCCTTCACGAGCGATCAGCTGAGCCGAAGCACCAGCGGAACGAGCGATTTGCGCGCCTTTACCTGGCTTCAGTTCGATGCCGTGTACGGTGCTACCAACTGGAATGTTGCGCAGCTGCAGAGCGTTGCCCGGCTTGATCGGCGCCAAAGCACCTGCGATCAGCTGGTCGCCAGCGCTCACGCCTTTAGGGGCGATGATGTAGCGACGCTCGCCATCTGCGTACAGCAGCAGAGCGATGTGAGCAGTACGGTTTGGATCGTATTCGATACGCTCGACAGTGGCAGCGATGCCATCTTTGTCGTTACGACGGAAGTCGACCAGACGATAATGCTGCTTATGACCACCACCGATGTGACGAGTGGTAATACGGCCATTGTTGTTACGACCACCAGACTTCGACTTCTTCTCGAGCAGCGGTGCGTGAGGAGCGCCTTTATGCAGCTCCTGGTTGACCACCTTGACCACAAAACGGCGGCCAGGGGAAGTCGGTTTGCATTTAACGATTGCCATGATGCACCCCTTCCTTACTCAGCACTGCTGCTGAAATCGAGATCTTGGCCTGGCTGAAGGGAGATAACTGCCTTCTTCCAGTCATTACGCTTGCCCAGACCGCGAGCGGTGCGCTTGCTCTTACCCAGAACATTCAGGGTAGTAACACGCTCAACTTTCACGCTGAACAGGCTTTCGACGGCCTTCTTGATTTCCAGCTTGGTTGCGTCAGTAGCAACCTTGAAAACGAACTGGCCTTTCTTGTCTGCCAGAACCGTAGCCTTCTCGGAAACGTGCGGGCCAAGCAGAACTTTAAATACGCGTTCCTGGTTCATCCCAGCAGCTCCTCGAATTTCTTCACGGCCGACACGGTGATCAACACCTTGTCGTATGCGATCAGACTAACTGGATCGGAACCTTGCACGTCACGTACATCAACGTGTGGCAGGTTACGAGCAGCCAGGTACAGGTTCTGATCAACAGCGTCCGACACGATCAGAACGTCGGTCAGGCTCATGTTGTTCAGTTTGCCCAGCAGGTCTTTGGTTTTCGGAGTTTCAACTGCGAAATCCTGAACCACGACCAGACGATCAGTACGCACCAGCTCAGCAAGGATGGAGCGCATTGCTGCGCGGTACATCTTCTTGTTCAGCTTCTGGGAGTGATCCTGTGGACGAGCTGCGAAGGTGGTGCCGCCGCCGCGCCAGATTGGGCTGCGGATAGTACCGGCACGAGCACGGCCAGTACCTTTCTGACGCCATGGGCGCTTGCCGCCACCACGAACGTCGGAACGGGTCTTCTGCTGCTTGCTACCTTGACGGCCGCCAGCCATGTAGGCCACGACTGCTTGGTGAACCAGCGTCTCGTTGAACTCGCCGCCAAATGTCAGTTCGGAAACTTCGATCGCTTGAGCGTCATTTACATTTAATTGCATGTCAGCTTCCCCTTAACCGCGAGCCTTGGCTGCCGGACGTACAACCAGGTTGCCGCCAGTAGCGCCAGGTACAGCGCCCTTGACCAACAACAGATTGCGTTCAGCGTCCACGCGCACTACTTCCAGGGACTGCACGGTCACGCGCTCAGCGCCCATATGACCGGACATTTTTTTGCCCTTGAATACACGACCAGGAGTCTGGCACTGGCCGATAGAGCCTGGGACGCGGTGGGATACGGAGTTACCGTGGGTGTTATCTTGCCCGCGGAAGTTCCAACGCTTGATCGTACCCTGGAAGCCTTTACCTTTGGACTGACCGGTCACATCAACCAGTTGACCAGCAGCGAAGATTTCAGCGTTGATCAGATCGCCGGCCTGGTACTCGCCTTCTTCAAGACGGAATTCCATTACGGTACGACCAGCGGCAACGTTCGCCTTGGCGAAGTGGCCAGCTTGAGCAGCTGTAACACGGGAAGCACGACGCTCGCCGACAGTGACTTGCACTGCACGATAGCCATCGGTTTCTTCAGTTTTGAACTGGGTGACGCGATTCGGCTCGATCTCAATGACCGTGACCGGAATGGAGACACCTTCTTCGGTGAAAATACGGGTCATACCCGCTTTACGACCGACTACACCAATAGTCATGTTGTAAACCTCATGAGTGTACGGGGCTTTCACCCGCTATGGCCGCCCATTTCAGAGCGTTACACGACCAAGACCGAGTCTTAGCCGAGGCTGATCTGCACTTCCACACCGGCCGCAAGATCAAGCTTCATAAGTGCATCAACGGTTTTATCCGTTGGCTGGACGATGTCCAGAACGCGCTTATGAGTGCGGATCTCGTACTGGTCACGCGCGTCTTTGTTGACGTGCGGGGAAACCAGAACGGTGAACCGCTCTTTACGGGTAGGCAGTGGAATTGGACCACGCACTTGAGCACCAGTACGTTTCGCGGTTTCCACGATTTCCTGGGTTGATTGGTCGATCAGGCGATGGTCAAAAGCCTTCAACCTGATACGGATTTGCTGATTTTGCATTGGATTTCAGACTCCGGCTGCTATTCCCACCGGGCGCAATACGCCCGTTAAAAGGAGGCGCAATTCTATAGACGCCCCAGATAGGTGTCAACCCAATAAAAAAGCCCCCGCTAAGCGGGGGCTTTTTCAACTCATCAAAGCTGACTCAATAAAGAGATCACTCGATGATTTTAGCTACGACGCCAGCACCAACGGTACGGCCGCCTTCACGGATTGCGAAACGCAGACCGTCTTCCATCGCGATGGTTTTGATCAGGGTAACAGTCATCTGAATGTTGTCACCTGGCATTACCATTTCAACGCCTTCTGGCAGCTCGCAGTTACCAGTCACGTCAGTAGTACGGAAGTAGAACTGTGGACGGTAGCCTTTGAAGAACGGAGTGTGACGGCCGCCTTCTTCCTTGCTCAGAACGTAAACTTCTGCGGTGAACTTGGTGTGCGGCTTAACCGAACCCGGCTTAACCAGAACCTGACCACGCTCAACGTCGTCACGCTTGGTGCCACGAAGCAGAACGCCGCAGTTCTCGCCAGCACGACCTTCGTCCAGCAGCTTGCGGAACATCTCAACACCGGTGCAGGTGGTGGTGGTGGTGTCACGCAGACCAACGATTTCCAGGGCGTCTTGAACGCGAACGATACCGCGCTCGATACGACCAGTTACAACAGTACCGCGACCCGAGATCGAGAACACGTCTTCGATTGGCATCAGGAATGGCTTGTCGATAGCACGCTCTGGCTCTGGGATGTAGCTGTCCAGAGTTTCCACCAGCTTCTTAACAGCAGTGGTGCCCATTTCGTTGTCGTCTTTGCCTTCCAGCGCCATACGAGCCGAACCGATGATGATCGGAGTGTCGTCGCCTGGGAAGTCGTAGGTGGACAGCAGGTCGCGAACTTCCATCTCAACCAGTTCCAACAGCTCAGCGTCGTCTACCAGGTCAGCCTTGTTCAGGAAAACCACGATGTACGGAACGCCTACCTGACGGGACAGCAGGATGTGCTCACGGGTTTGTGGCATCGGACCATCAGCGGCCGAGCAAACCAGGATCGCGCCGTCCATCTGCGCAGCACCAGTGATCATGTTCTTCACGTAGTCAGCGTGACCTGGGCAGTCAACGTGAGCGTAGTGACGAATGTTCGAGTTGTACTCAACGTGCGCGGTGTTGATGGTGATACCGCGAGCTTTTTCTTCTGGAGCGCTGTCGATCTTGTCGAATTCAACTACGGCCGAACCGAAAACTTCGGAGCAGACGCGAGTCAGAGCAGCGGTCAGAGTGGTTTTACCGTGGTCAACGTGGCCGATGGTGCCAACGTTTACGTGCGGTAGGGAACGATCAAATTTTTCTTTAGCCACGACAATTAACTCCTAGCCTAAAGGGGCTGAATCAGCCTTGTTTTTTGGTAACGGATTCGACGATGTGCGACGGAGCCGTATCGTATTTTTTGAATTCCATAGAGTAGCTTGCGCGACCCTGGGACATGGAACGAACGTCGGTCGCATAACCGAACATCTCACCCAGTGGAACTTCGGCACGGATAACCTTGCCGGACACTGTGTCTTCCATACCCTGGATCATGCCGCGACGACGGTTAAGGTCGCCCATCACATCACCCATATAGTCTTCAGGCGTAACAACCTCTACCGCCATGATCGGCTCGAGCAACTCACCACCGCCCTTCTGGGCCAGTTGCTTGGTCGCCATGGAAGCAGCCACTTTAAACGCCATCTCGTTGGAGTCGACGTCGTGGTAAGAACCATCGAACACGGTAGCCTTCAGGCCGATCAGCGGATAGCCGGCAACAACGCCGTTCTTCATCTGCTCTTCGATACCCTTCTGGATAGCCGGGATGTATTCCTTAGGAACCACACCACCCACTACTTCGTTCAGGAATTGCAGACCTTCCTGACCTTCGTCAGCAGGAGCAAAGCGAATCCAGCAATGACCGAACTGGCCACGACCGCCGGACTGACGAACGAACTTGCCTTCGATTTCGCAGTTCTTCGTGATGCGCTCACGGTACGAAACCTGTGGCTTGCCGATGTTGGCTTCGACGTTGAACTCACGGCGCATCCGGTCAACCAGGATGTCCAGGTGCAGCTCGCCCATGCCGGAGATGATCGTTTGACCAGTCTCTTCATCAGTTTTAACGCGGAAAGACGGGTCTTCCTGAGCAAGTTTGCCCAGAGCGATACCCATTTTTTCCTGGTCATCCTTGGTCTTAGGCTCTACGGCAACCGAAATAACCGGCTCCGGGAAGTCCATGCGAACCAGGATGATTGGCTTGTCAGCGTTGCAGAGGGTTTCACCAGTGGTGACGTCCTTCATGCCGATCAGGGCCGCGATGTCGCCAGCGCGTACTTCCTTGATCTCTTCACGGGCGTTTGCGTGCATTTGCACCATACGACCCACGCGCTCTTTCTTGCCTTTAACCGAGTTGATCACGCCGTCGCCGGAGTTCAACACGCCCGAGTAAACGCGGACGAAGGTCAAGGTACCCACGAATGGGTCGGTAGCGATCTTGAACGCCAAGGCCGCGAACGGCTCGTCGTCACTTGCATGACGCTCCATCTCTTCTTCCTCGTTATCAGGGTTGGAACCCTTGATAGCAGGAATGTCGGTCGGAGCAGGCAGGAAGTCGATAACGGCGTCGAGAACCAGGGGAACGCCCTTGTTCTTGAACGAAGAACCGCAAACAGCCAGAACGATTTCGCCGGCGATAGTACGTGCACGCAAAGCAGCCTTGATCTCAGCGATCGACAGCTCTTCACCTTCCAGGTACTTGTTCATCAGGTCTTCGCTGGCTTCGGCGGCGGCTTCAACCATGTTGTTGCGCCACTCTTCAGCCAACTCGAGCATGTCCGCAGGGATTTCCTTGCGAACTGGAACCATGCCCTTGTCAGAGTCGTTCCAGTAGACAGCTTGCATGTTGATCAGGTCGATCTGGCCCTGGAAGTTGTCTTCCGAACCGATAGCCAGCTGGATCGGCACCGGAGTGTGACCCAGACGCTGTTTGATCTGACCGATCACGCGCAGGAAGTTGGCACCAGCACGGTCCATCTTGTTTACGTAAACAAGACGTGGAACGCCGTATTTGTTGGCCTGACGCCATACGGTTTCCGACTGAGGCTCAACACCCGAAGTACCGCAGAACACAACGACAGCGCCGTCGAGTACGCGCAGGGAACGTTCTACTTCAATGGTGAAGTCTACGTGGCCCGGGGTATCGATTACGTTGAAGCGATGCTCGTGCGGGTACTGCTTCTCGGAACCTTTCCAGAAGGCGGTAATGGCAGCAGAAGTAATGGTAATACCACGCTCCTGCTCCTGAACCATCCAGTCTGTGGTCGCGGCGCCGTCATGCACCTCGCCCATTTTGTGACTTTTGCCAGTGTAAAAAAGGACGCGCTCGGTGGTGGTGGTTTTACCAGCATCCACGTGAGCGACGATACCGATGTTACGGTAGCGACTAATCGGAGTAGTACGAGCCATAAAGCCCTCGCAAAATTAGTGAAGCTAAAATTAGAAGCGGTAGTGCGAGAAAGCTTTGTTAGCTTCGGCCATACGGTGCACGTCTTCACGCTTCTTAACAGCAGCACCTTTACCTTCAGCAGCATCCAGCAGCTCGCCAGCCAAGCGCAGAGCCATAGACTTCTCGCCGCGCTTGCGGGCGAAGTCTACCAACCAGCGCATTGCCAGAGCGTTACGACGGGACGGACGAACCTCGACCGGAACCTGGTAAGTAGCACCACCAACGCGGCGCGACTTCACTTCGACCAGCGGAGCGATGGCGTCGAGTGCTTTTTCGAAGAGTTCCAGGGGATCGGTGCCGGTCTTGCGAGCCGCAACGGTTTCCAGGGCACCATAAACGATACGCTCGGCAACGGCTTTCTTGCCGCTTTCCATAACGTGGTTCATGAATTTGGCGAGGATTTGGCTTCCGTATTTCGGATCGTCCAGAATCTCACGCTTTGCTGCTACGCGACGTCTTGGCATTGATAAGCCCTCAAACGGTCTTCAGGTTAGCTCGGGACAGATCCAGTGGATGCGCGCCCGACCTTACTCTTATCGACTCAATAAAATGAAAATCTGCAAAACGGCCGATTACTTCGGACGCTTGGTACCGTACTTCGAACGACCCTGGTTACGACCTTTAACGCCGGAAGTATCCAAGGAGCCGCGAACGGTGTGGTAACGAACACCTGGCAAGTCTTTTACACGACCGCCGCGGATCAGTACCACGCTGTGCTCTTGCAGGTTGTGGCCTTCACCACCGATGTACGAGGAAACCTCGAAACCGTTGGTCAGACGCACACGGCATACTTTACGCAGTGCCGAGTTAGGTTTTTTCGGCGTAGTGGTGTACACACGGGTGCACACGCCACGACGTTGCGGGCAGTTCTGCAGCGCAGGCACGTCGGATTTCTCGACGATACGCTTACGCGGCTGACGTACCAGCTGGTTGATAGTTGCCATCTACTAGCTCCACTGTTGTCTTGCGACGCTATTGTCTTGCAAGAAAAGCAAAATGGCAGGAACGAATTCCCGCCAAATTTAGGGGATCAAGAGTCTAAAGAGGATCTTGCCCCCAGTCAAGGCAAGGCCCCGACCTCCCCGCTCGTCGAACCTCGACAAATTGTCTCGATTCGATGAACGGCTTGATCAGGGCCTCAGCTCATTTTTCGCAGAACTCAGTTACCGCTCGAGTTCAGCGCTTCGGTCAGTGCAGCTTCCACTTCACTGGCGCTTACGCGCAACGGCTTGTCTGCATCACGACGACGCTTGCGCTCGCTGTGATAAGCCAGACCGGTACCGGCCGGGATCAGACGACCCACGACCACGTTTTCTTTCAGGCCGCGCAGGTAATCGCGCTTGCCGGTTACGGCCGCTTCGGTCAGTACGCGGGTGGTTTCCTGGAAGGAAGCCGCCGAGATGAACGATTCGGTCGACAACGACGCCTTGGTGATACCCAGCAGAACGCGGGTGAACTTGGAGACAAACTTGTCTTCCGCGTTCAAACGCTCGTTCTCTACCAGAACGTGAGTCAGTTCCATCTGGTCGCCCTTGATGAAGCTGGAATCGCCGGACTCGGAGATCTCAACTTTACGCAGCATCTGACGCAGGATGGTCTCGATGTGCTTGTCGTTGATCTTCACGCCTTGCAGACGGTAAACGTCCTGGATCTCGTTGACGATGTACTTGGCCAGCGCGCTCACACCCAGCAGACGCAGGATGTCGTGCGGATCGCTCGGACCGTCGGAGATAACTTCGCCGCGGTTTACCTGTTCGCCTTCGAACACGTTCAGGTGACGCCACTTCGGAATCAGCTCTTCGTACGGATCGCTACCGTCGTTCGGGGTAATGACCAGACGGCGCTTGCCTTTGGTCTCTTTACCGAACGCGATGGTGCCGCTGACTTCAGCCAAAATCGACGCCTCTTTCGGACGACGGGCTTCGAACAGGTCGGCAACACGCGGCAGACCACCGGTGATGTCACGGGTTTTCGAAGTTTCTTGCGGGATACGAGCGATAACATCACCGATCGCAATCTTCGCACCGTCCGCAACACCGACCAGGGCGTTGGCTGGCAGGAAGTACTGAGCGATAACGTCAGTGCCTGGCAGCAACAGATCCTTGCCGTTGTCATCAACCATCTTCACCGCAGGACGGATGTCCTTGCCGGCAGCCGGACGGTCTTTGGCATCGAGTACTTCAATGTTGGTCATACCGGTCAATTCGTCAGTCTGACGCTTGATCGTGATGCCTTCTTCCATGCCTACGTAGGTCACGGTACCTTTCATTTCGGTAACGATCGGGTGAGTGTGCGGATCCCACTTGGCCACGATAGCGCCGGCGTCGACCTTGTCACCCTCTTTAACCGAAATCACGGCACCGTACGGCAGCTTGTAACGCTCGCGCTCACGACCGAAGTCATCAGCGATTGCCAGCTCACCGGAACGGGACACAGCAACCAGGTTGCCATCCACGCGCTCAACGTGTTTCAGGTTGTGCAGACGGACGGTACCGCCATTCTTCACCTGAACGCTGTCGGCTGCGGAAGTACGGCTTGCCGCACCACCGATGTGGAACGTACGCATCGTCAGCTGGGTACCCGGCTCACCGATGGACTGGGCAGCGATAACGCCGACCGCTTCACCGATGTTCACCTGGTGACCACGAGCCAGGTCACGGCCGTAGCACTTGGCGCAAATGCCATAGCGGGTTTCGCAACTGATCGGCGAACGCACGATCACTTCGTCGATGCTGTTCAGCTCGATGAACTCGACCCACTTCTCGTCTACCAGGGTGCCAGCAGGAACGATGACGTCCTCGGTACCCGGCTTGAATACGTCACGGGCAATGACACGACCCAATACGCGCTCACCCAACGGCTCTACAACGTCACCGCCTTCAATGTGCGGAGTCATCAGCAGACCGTGTTCGGTGCCGCAATCGATCTCGGTCACAACCAGATCCTGCGCTACGTCTACCAGACGACGAGTCAGGTAACCGGAGTTCGCAGTTTTCAACGCGGTATCCGCCAGACCTTTACGAGCACCGTGAGTCGAGATGAAGTACTGGAGTACGCTCAGACCTTCACGGAAGTTCGCAGTAATCGGCGTTTCAATGATGGAACCGTCCGGCTTGGCCATCAGACCACGCATACCGGCCAGCTGACGAATCTGTGCTGCGGAACCCCGCGCACCCGAGTCGGCCATCATGTACATCGAGTTGAAAGATTCTTGCTCGACTTCGTCGCCGTGACGGTCGATGACTTTCTCTTTCGAGAGGTTGGCCATCATCGCCTTGGAGACTTCGTCGTTCGCTTTCGACCAAAGGTCGATCACTTTGTTGTACTTCTCGCCCTGGGTTACCAGGCCGGACGCGTACTGACTCTCGATCTCTTTCACTTCGTCGGTGGCGGCACCGATGATGCGGGCTTTTTCATCCGGAATAACGAAGTCGTTAACACCGATGGAAACGCCGGAAATGGTCGAGTAGGCAAAACCGGTGTACATCAACTGGTCAGCGAAGATCACGGTCTCTTTCAGACCAACCACGCGGTAGCACTGGTTGATCAGCTTGGAGATCGCCTTTTTCTTCATCGGCAGGTTGACGACGTCGAACGACAGACCTTTTGGCACAACCTGGAACAGCAGCGCACGACCGACAGTGGTGTCGACGATACGGGTGTTGTTCACGCTGTTGCCGTCACGATCGTTCACGGTTTCGTTGATACGAACCTTGATCTTGGCGTGCAGTGCGGCTTCGCCGGCACGGAACACACGGTCAACTTCCTGCAGATCCGCGAACACACGACCTTCGCCCTTGGCGTTGATCGCTTCACGAGTCATGTAGTACAGACCCAATACAACGTCCTGCGACGGAACGATGATTGGCTCACCGTTGGCTGGCGACAGAATGTTGTTGGTCGACATCATCAACGCACGCGCTTCGAGCTGGGCTTCCAGCGTCAGCGGTACGTGCACGGCCATTTGGTCGCCGTCGAAGTCGGCGTTGTACGCGGCGCAGACCAGAGGGTGCAGCTGGATAGCCTTACCTTCGATCAGTACCGGTTCAAACGCCTGGATACCCAGACGGTGAAGGGTCGGTGCACGGTTGAGAAGAACCGGGTGTTCGCGAATCACTTCAGCGAGAACGTCCCAAACCTCTGGCAGCTCGCGCTCGACCATTTTCTTGGCGGCTTTGATGGTGGTCGCCAGACCACGCATTTCCAGCTTGCCGAAAATGAACGGCTTGAACAGCTCGAGAGCCATCTTCTTCGGCAGACCGCACTGGTGCAGACGCAGGGTCGGGCCTACGGTAATTACCGAACGACCGGAGTAGTCAACACGCTTACCGAGCAAGTTCTGACGGAAACGACCTTGCTTACCCTTGATCATGTCAGCCAGGGATTTCAGAGGACGCTTGTTGGAGCCTGTGATAGCGCGGCCACGACGACCGTTGTCGAGCAGTGCATCGACAGCTTCCTGCAACATACGCTTTTCGTTGCGCACGATGATGTCCGGAGCGGACAGATCGAGCAGGCGCTTCAAACGGTTGTTACGGTTGATCACTCGACGATACAGATCGTTGAGGTCGGAAGTCGCGAAACGACCGCCATCCAGCGGGACCAGTGGACGCAGATCCGGCGGCAGAACCGGCAGAACGGTCAGCACCATCCACTCTGGCAGGTTGCCGGAACCCTGGAAGGCTTCCATCAACTTCAGACGCTTGGACAGCTTCTTGATCTTGGTTTCGGAGTTGGTTTGCGGAATCTCTTCACGCAGACGGCCAATCTCGTGCTCCAGGTCGATAGCGTGCAACAGCTCGCGGACAGCTTCGGCACCCATACGGGCGTCGAAATCGTCACCGAATTCTTCCAGCGCTTCGAAGTACTGCTCGTCGTTCAGCAGCTGACCCTTTTCAAGGGTGGTCATGCCCGGGTCGATAACGACATAGCTCTCGAAGTAGAGAACGCGTTCGATATCACGCAGGGTCATGTCCATCAGCAGGCCGATACGGGACGGCAGCGATTTCAGGAACCAGATGTGGGCAACCGGCGAAGCCAGTTCGATGTGCGCCATGCGCTCACGACGAACCTTGGCCAGCGCAACTTCAACGCCGCACTTCTCGCAGATCACACCACGGTGCTTCAAGCGCTTGTACTTACCGCACAGGCACTCGTAATCCTTTACCGGGCCAAAGATCTTGGCGCAGAACAGACCGTCACGCTCGGGTTTGAACGTACGGTAGTTGATGGTTTCCGGCTTTTTAACTTCACCGAACGACCACGAGCGGATCATCTCAGGCGAGGCCAATCCGATACGGATGGCGTCGAACTCTTCGACTTGACCCTGGTTTTTCAGCAAATTCAGTAGGTCTTTCAAGGCCTTTCCTCCTGGCGGAGCAGAGAGCGGGCAATCCTGCCCCGCTCTCGATCGCGTCACGTGTTATTCGGTTTCCAGATCGATATCGATGCCGAGGGAACGAATTTCCTTGATCAACACGTTGAAGGACTCGGGCATGCCCGGCTCCATACGGTGATCGCCGTCCACGATGTTTTTGTACATCTTGGTCCGGCCGTTCACATCGTCCGACTTCACTGTGAGCATCTCTTGCAGAGTGTAAGCAGCACCGTATGCTTCCAGTGCCCAGACCTCCATCTCCCCGAAACGCTGACCACCGAACTGCGCCTTACCACCCAGCGGCTGCTGGGTAACCAGGCTGTACGAACCGGTAGAACGCGCGTGCATCTTGTCGTCTACCAAGTGGTTCAGCTTCAGCATGTACATGTAGCCAACGGTTACTGGACGCTCGAACTTGTTGCCGGTACGGCCGTCGGTCAGCTGCATCTGGCCGCTTTCTGGCAGGTCTGCCAGTTTCAGCATCGCCTTGATTTCGCTTTCCTTGGCACCGTCGAACACTGGAGTGGCCATTGGAACACCGCCACGCAGGTTCTTCGCCAGATCCAGGATCTCCTGATCGGAGAAGCTGTCCAGATCTTCGTTACGACCGCCGATCTGGTTGTAGATCTCGTCCAGGAAGGTACGCAGTTCAGCGACTTTACGCTGCTCTTCGACCATCCGGTTGATCTTCTCGCCCAGACCTTTGGCCGCGAGGCCCAGGTGGGTTTCAAGGATCTGACCAACGTTCATACGCGAAGGTACGCCCAGCGGGTTGAGGACCACGTCGACCGGGGTGCCATTGGCATCGTGCGGCATGTCTTCAACCGGCATGATCACGGAGACCACACCCTTGTTACCGTGACGACCGGCCATCTTGTCGCCCGGCTGGATGCGACGACGGATTGCCAGGTAAACCTTGACGATCTTCAGCACGCCTGGAGCCAGGTCATCGCCCTGCTGCAGCTTGCGCTTCTTGTCTTCGAACTTGTCGTCCAGCAGACGGCGACGATCAACGATGTAGGCCTGAGCCTTCTCGAGCTGCTCGTTCAGAGCATCTTCAGCCATGCGCAGTTTGAACCACTGACCATGCTCAAGACCGTCGAGTACTTCGTCGGTGATGTCCTGACCTTTCTTCAGGCCCGCGCCGCCCTCAGCCTTGTGGCCTACCAGAGCGGAACGCAGACGTTCGAAGGTCGCGCCTTCAACGATGCGGAACTCTTCGTTCAGATCCTTGCGGATCTCGTCCAGCTGGGACTTCTCGATCGACAGTGCACGAGCATCACGCTCAACGCCGTCACGGGTGAAGACCTGTACGTCGATGACAGTACCTTTGGTGCCGGTAGGCACGCGCAGGGAGGTGTCTTTAACGTCGCTGGCTTTTTCACCGAAGATCGCACGCAGCAGTTTTTCTTCCGGAGTCAGTTGAGTCTCGCCTTTCGGAGTGACCTTACCTACCAGGATGTCGCCTGCGCCAACTTCAGCACCTACGTAAACGATACCGGCTTCGTCCAGCTTGTTCAGTGCAGCTTCACCCACGTTCGGGATGTCCGCAGTGATTTCCTCTGGGCCAAGCTTGGTGTCACGAGCCACACAGGTCAGTTCCTGAATGTGGATCGTGGTGAAGCGGTCTTCCTGAACCACACGCTCGGACAGGCAGATGGAGTCTTCGAAGTTGAAGCCGTTCCATGCCATGAACGCGATGCGCATGTTCTGACCCAGAGCCAGTTCACCCATGTCGGTGGACGGGCCGTCGGCCATGATGTCGCTACGCTGAACGCGATCACCCTTGCTCACCAGCGGACGCTGGTTGATGCAGGTGTTCTGGTTCGAGCGGGTGTATTTGGTCAGGTTGTAGATGTCGACACCAGCTTCGCCGGTTTCAACTTCGTCATCAGCAACACGAACCACGATACGGCTGGCATCAACGGAGTCGATCACGCCGCCACGACGAGCCACGACGCAAACGCCGGAGTCGCGAGCCACGTTACGCTCCATGCCGGTACCGACCAGCGGCTTGTCAGCGCGCAGGGTTGGTACAGCTTGACGCTGCATGTTCGAACCCATCAACGCACGGTTGGCGTCGTCGTGCTCGAGGAACGGAATCAGCGACGCTGCAACCGAAACTACCTGCTTCGGCGAAACGTCCATCAAGGTGACTTCTTCAGGCGCCTTGACGGTGAATTCGTTCAGGTGACGTACAGCTACCAGTTCGTCGATCAGGACTTTCTGGTCGTTCATGGTCGCCGAAGCCTGCGCGATCACGTGATCGGCTTCTTCAATAGCGGACAGGAACACGATCTCGTCGGTAACCACACCCTCTTTCACCACGCGGTACGGGCTCTCAAGGAAGCCGTACTGGTTGGTGCGAGCGTAAGCAGCCAGGGAGTTGATCAGACCGATGTTCGGACCTTCCGGCGTTTCAATCGGGCAGACACGACCGTAGTGAGTCGGGTGTACGTCACGAACTTCGAAGCCCGCGCGCTCACGAGTCAGACCGCCAGGGCCGAGTGCAGAGACACGACGCTTGTGGGTGATCTCGGACAACGGGTTGTTCTGGTCCATGAACTGCGAAAGCTGGCTGGAACCGAAGAACTCTTTCACCGCCGCAGCCACAGGCTTGGCGTTGATCAGGTCTTGCGGCATCAGGCCTTCGCTTTCAGCCATCGACAGACGCTCTTTGACCGCACGCTCAACACGTACCAGGCCAACGCGGAACTGGTTCTCGGCCATTTCGCCTACGCAGCGAACACGACGGTTACCCAGGTGGTCGATGTCATCGACAATGCCTTTACCGTTACGGATGTCGACCAGAGTCTTCAGTACCGCGACGATGTCTTCCTTGCACAGCACGCCCGAACCTTCGATCTCGGTACGACCGATACGACGGTTGAACTTCATCCGGCCGACCGCAGACAGGTCATAGCGCTCAGGGCTGAAGAACAGGTTGTTGAACAGGGTCTCCGCAGCGTCTTTGGTTGGCGGCTCGCCTGGACGCATCATGCGATAGATCTCGACCAGCGCTTCCAATTGGTTGCTGGTGGAGTCGATCTTCAGCGTGTCGGAGACGAACGGACCGCAGTCGATGTCGTTGGTGTACAGAGTTTCGATGCGTACGACGCCGGCCTTGGCGATTTTCGCCAGGACTTCAGTCGACAGCTCGGTGTTGCACTCTGCCAGGATTTCGCCGGTAGCCGGATGCACGATGACCTTGGCGGTAGTGCGACCCAGGACGTAGTCCAGAGGCACGTCCAGCTCTTTGATCCCGGCTTTTTCCAGCTGGTTGATGTGACGAGCAGTGATACGACGACCCTGCTCGACAATTACCTTGCCTTTGTCGTCCTGGATGTCGAGAACAGCAACTTCACCACGCAGGCGCTGAGGCACCAGCTCCAGGCTCAGGCCTTCGCCTTTCACGTGGAATACGTTGGTGGTGTAGAACGCGTCCAGCACTTCTTCGGTGGTATAACCGAGCGCGCGCAACAGTACCGAGGCCGGCAGCTTGCGACGACGGTCGATACGCACGAATACGCAGTCTTTCGGGTCGAACTCGAAGTCCAGCCACGAACCGCGGTAAGGAATGATGCGCGCGGAGTACAGCAGTTTGCCGGAGCTGTGCGTCTTGCCACGGTCGTGGTCGAAGAACACGCCCGGGGAACGGTGCAGCTGGGAAACGATAACACGCTCGGTACCGTTGATTACGAAGGTACCGTTCTCAGTCATCAATGGGATTTCACCCATGTAGACTTCTTGCTCTTTGATGTCCTTGATCGCTTTGTTCGACGATTCTTTGTCGAAAATGATCAGGCGCACTTTTACCCGCAAAGGTACGGCGAAAGTTACACCGCGCAATACGCATTCTTTGACATCAAATGCCGGTTCGCCCAGGCGATAACCGACGTACTCCAGCGCAGCATTGCCGGAGTAGCTGATGATCGGGAAAACGGATTTGAAGGCCGCATGCAGGCCCACGTCGCGGAACTGATCTTTAGTCGCTCCCGCTTGCAAGAATTCACGATACGAATCCAGCTGGATGGCCAGGAGGTAAGGCACATCCATGACGTCCGGCAACTTGCTAAAGTCCTTGCGGATACGTTTTTTCTCAGTATATGAGTAAGCCATCAGCGTTCCCCAGCTTGGTCACCTGCTTGTTTGGCCCCTCCCGACGGGAGCAGCCAGAAAATCGTGCAAACCCCATGGTTTGCGCCACCGCATCGGGTGGTTACAGCTCGTTATCAGCACCGACCCAGTCGGCTGCCAATAACGGAAAAAGGCCGGTGGCAAGAGCCACCAGCCATCAGCCTGTCGCTTGACGCTCGGGCTGGAGGAGCAAAGTCGATACTTATTTCAGCTCGACTTTAGCGCCTGCTTCTTCCAGCTTCTTCTTAGCGTCTTCAGCAGCTTCTTTCGAAACGCCTTCAGCTACTACCTGAGGAGCGCCGTCTACTTTCTCTTTGGCTTCTTTCAGGCCCAGACCAGTCAGTTCACGAACTGCCTTGATCACGTTAACCTTCTTCTCGCCAGCTTCCAGCAGAACAACGTTGAACTCGGTTTGCTCTTCAACAACAGCGGCAGCAGCAGCTGGACCAGCAGCAGCAACAGCAGCAGTCACGCCGAAGGTTTCTTCCATTGCTTTGATCAGCTCAACAACTTCCAGAACGGTTTTCTGGCCGATTGCTTCGATGATTTGTTCGTTAGTCAGAGACATGACTCAATTCCTGATTTGGTGGACAGCCTGTACGGCCGTCGAAATAAACAAAAATACGCGAGAGTGGAAACGCTCAGCCTTAGGCTGCAGCTGCTTCTTTCTGATCGCGAATTGCCGCCAGAGTACGAGCCAGCTTGCTGGTAGCGCCTTGAATCACGCTCATCAGTTTCGCAATAGCTTCGTCGCGAGTTGGCAGGCTTGCCAGCACGTCGATCTCATTCGCTGCGAGGAACTTGCCCTCGAACGAAGCTGCCTTGATCTCGAACTTATCCTGACCCTTGGCAAATTCCTTGAACAGACGAGCAGCAGCGCCCGGGTGTTCGTTGGAGAATGCGATCAAGGTCGGGCCGGTGAACACGTCATTGAGGACACTGTAAGGAGTGTCAGCAACAGCGCGCTTGAGCAGGGTGTTACGTACAACACGTACGTAAACGCCAGCTTCACGAGCCTCTTTACGGAGTCCGGTCATTGCGCCTACTGTTACGCCACGGGCATCAACCACGACAGCGGACAGAGCGACTTTGGCAGCCTCGTTGACTTCAGCGACGATGGCCTTCTTGTCTTCGAGATTAATTGCCACGGGTTTAACTCCTGCTTGTTACCGTTTCATTCGATCGAAACCGAATGTCGTTTTGGTGTCTGATTCGGTAAGGAACCGGGAGCACCATCTGCGTAGGCTTGAGGTTTAAGACTTGCGTCGCCTACGGTCTTGGATAGCCCCCGCCAGGCAGGGACCCCAATCTTTCAATTGGCGCAGTCAACTGCGCCAATTTTTGTCTTACGCGTCCAGCGAGCCCTGGTCGATGACCAGACCTGGGCCCATAGTGGTGCTCAGGGTAACGCGCTTGACGTAGATACCTTTCGAGGAAGCTGGCTTGATACGCTTCAGATCAGCGATCAGGGCTTCAACGTTTTCCTTCAGCTTGACGGCATCGAAGCCGATCTTGCCAACGGAAGTGTGGATGATGCCGTTTTTGTCGGTGCGATAACGAACCTGACCAGCCTTGGCGTTTTTAACCGCGGTAGCGACGTCTGGGGTAACAGTGCCGACTTTCGGGTTAGGCATCAGACCACGTGGACCGAGGATCTGACCCAGCTGACCTACAACGCGCATGGCATCCGGGGATGCGATCACTACGTCGTAGTTCAGGTCGCCGCCTTTCATTTCGGCAGCCAGGTCATCCATACCTACACGGTCAGCGCCGGCAGCCAGAGCGGCCTCAGCAGCTGGACCCTGGGTGAACACAGCAACGCGAACAGTCTTGCCAGTGCCGTGTGGCAGCACAGTAGCGCTACGAACGACCTGGTCGGATTTACGCGGGTCTACGCCCAGGTTTACAGCTACGTCGAACGACTCGCTGAACTTGACAGTCGACAGCTCGGCCAGCAGCGCAGCGGCGTCTACAATGTTGTAGGCCTTGCCTGCTTCGATTTTGCCGGCGATAGCCTTTTGACGCTTGGTCAGCTTAGCCATTACACACCCTCCACGTTAAGGCCCATGCTACGAGCAGAACCGGCGATAGTACGCACGGCTGCATCCATATCAGCTGCAGTCAGATCCGCGTTTTTGGTTTTCGCGATTTCTTCCAGCTGAGCACGGGTAACAGTGCCAACCTTAACGGTGTTCGGACGAGCGGAACCGCTGGTCAGACCGGCCGCCTTCTTCAGCAGAACCGAAGCAGGGGTGGATTTGGTTTCGAAAGTGAAGCTACGGTCGCTGTAGACAGTGATGATCACTGGAGTCGGCAGACCAGCTTCCAGACCCTGAGTACGGGCGTTGAAAGCTTTGCAGAATTCCATGATGTTCACGCCGTGCTGACCCAGAGCAGGACCAACAGGTGGGCTTGGGTTAGCCTGAGCGGCCTTCACTTGCAGCTTGATGTAAGCGGTAATCTTCTTGGCCATGAGGCACTCCAATTACGGGTTCGAACGCCTCGAAAGGCTCCCCGGTTACTTGCGCGTTTATCCCAGTGACGACAAAACCCCACAGCCTAGGGCTGCGGGGTTGGGATGCTTGCTCAGCTAGACCTTTTCGACCTGACTGAACTCCAACTCTACCGGAGTAGAGCGTCCGAAAATGAGCACCGCCACTTGGATCCGGCTCTTTTCGTAGTTAACTTCTTCAACAACACCGTTAAAATCTGCAAACGGACCGTCATTGACTCGAACAGTTTCGCCTGGCTCGAACAACGTCTTCGGCTTCGGCTTGTCGCTACCGTCGGCAACGCGACGCAGAATCGCCTCAGCTTCTTTATCGGTGATTGGCGCTGGCTTATCAGCAGTACCGCCGATAAAACCCATCACCCGAGGAGTATCCTTGACCAAGTGCCAAGTACCCTCGTTCATATCCATCTGAACCAGCACATAACCTGGGAAGAACTTGCGCTCGCTTTTGCGTTTCTGGCCATTACGCATTTCAACCACTTCTTCAGTGGGAACCAGAATTTCGCCGAAGCCATCTTCCATGCCAGCCAGCTTTACGCGCTCGATCAACGAACGCATGACATGCTTCTCGTAACCCGAGTAAGCATGCACAACGTACCAACGCTTAGCCACGGGACACCCTTAGCCGACAATCAAGGAAACAAGCCAGCCGAGCAGGGAATCAAGCCCCCACAACAGCAACGCCATAACCAGGACAACAGCCACTACAATCAGCGTGGTCTGCGTGGTTTCTTGGCGAGTTGGCCATACGACTTTACGAATCTCGGTGCGAGCTTCCTTAACCAGTACAAAGAAAGACTTGCCCTTGGCAGTCTGCAGGCCTACAAAGGCAGCTACAGCAGCAATGACAAGCAATGCGAGTACACGGTACAGGATCGGCGAAGCAGCGTAATACTGATTACCGACAACGCCAACAATTACCAAAGCGACTACGACGAGCCACTTGAGCAAATCGAAGCGAGAGCCTTGAGCTTCAGCTTTAGGAGTCATCTATGAAGATCCTGTGAAAAGAAAGCCAGACACACCAAGTGAATCTGGCAGGTCAGGAGGGAATCGAACCCCCAACCTACGGTTTTGGAGACCGTCGCTCTGCCAATTGAGCTACTGACCTAAAACAAAATCAGGCCGACCATTATGCCGGCCTGAAAAAGACATTACAACTGTTTACTCGATGATCTTGGCTACGACGCCAGCACCAACGGTACGGCCGCCTTCACGGATTGCGAAACGCAGACCGTCTTCCATCGCGATGGTTTTGATCAGGGTAACAGTCATCTGAATGTTGTCACCTGGCATTACCATTTCAACGCCTTCTGGCAGCTCGCAGTTACCAGTCACGTCAGTAGTACGGAAGTAGAACTGTGGACGGTAGCCTTTGAAGAACGGAGTGTGACGACCGCCTTCTTCCTTGCTCAGAACGTAAACTTCTGCGGTGAACTTAGTGTGCGGCTTAACCGAACCCGGCTTAACCAGAACCTGACCACGCTCAACGTCGTCACGCTTGGTGCCACGAAGCAGAACGCCGCAGTTCTCGCCAGCACGACCTTCGTCCAGCAGCTTGCGGAACATCTCAACACCGGTGCAGGTGGTGGTGGTGGTGTCACGCAGACCAACGATTTCCAGGGCGTCTTGAACGCGAACGATACCGCGCTCGATACGACCAGTTACAACAGTACCGCGACCCGAGATCGAGAACACGTCTTCGATTGGCATCAGGAATGGCTTGTCGATAGCACGCTCTGGCTCTGGGATGTAGCTGTCCAGAGTTTCCACCAGCTTCTTAACAGCAGTGGTGCCCATTTCGTTGTCGTCTTTGCCTTCCAGCGCCATACGAGCCGAACCGATGATGATCGGAGTGTCGTCGCCTGGGAAGTCGTAGGTGGACAGCAGGTCGCGAACTTCCATCTCAACCAGTTCCAACAGCTCAGCGTCGTCTACCAGGTCAGCCTTGTTCAGGAAAACCACGATGTACGGAACGCCTACCTGACGGGACAGCAGGATGTGCTCACGGGTTTGTGGCATCGGACCATCAGCGGCCGAGCAAACCAGGATCGCGCCGTCCATCTGCGCAGCACCAGTGATCATGTTCTTCACGTAGTCAGCGTGACCTGGGCAGTCAACGTGAGCGTAGTGACGAATGTTCGAGTTGTACTCAACGTGCGCGGTGTTGATGGTGATACCGCGAGCTTTTTCTTCTGGAGCGCTGTCGATCTTGTCGAATTCAACTACGGCCGAACCGAAAACTTCGGAGCAGACGCGAGTCAGAGCAGCGGTCAGCGTGGTTTTACCGTGGTCAACGTGACCAATGGTCCCAACGTTGACGTGCGGCAGGGAACGATCAAATTTTTCCTTAGCCATCGATATCACCCCTAACAGAAGAAAATGAGCAAACAACACAAGCCATTAAAACAAAGGCAGATATTTTCATATCTGCCTTGTTATATGGAGCTCTTGAGCGGATTTGAACCGCTGACCTCACCCTTACCAAGGGTGTGCTCTACCAACTGAGCTACAAGAGCGTAACACTTTGCACAACCTGCAAACTTGGAGCGGGTAGCGGGAATCGAACCCGCATCATCAGCTTGGAAGGCTGAGGTTCTACCACTAAACTATACCCGCGGAGCCTGCAGCTCACGCTAAAATCTGGTGGAGGGAGAAGGATTCGAACCTTCGAAGTCGTAGACGTCAGATTTACAGTCTGATCCCTTTGGCCGCTCGGGAACCCCTCCTAATCAGGCCGGCATTCTATACTATGCCAAACCCCTGTCAAGCATTTTCTCATTTAAAAACCTGAGGTTACATGCATCGACATCACTCTACCGCACCAACCTTTTCAGGTCTTCGCTGTGGAGCGGGCGCCATTCTATGCAAACTATTCAGCAGGTGCAACCCCCTCGCATAGCATTATTTTATGTTTTAACTCATTGAATTCCTTGGAAAGGTTTTGAAGCTGAGCGTCCCCCAGCAAACGCTGGGCGTCGGGCGCAATCTGAAACCAATATAAGCCGTCGGAAGAGCCATTCGAAAAAGGAAGTACTTTCGCCCCGAGCTCAGTCAAACGCTGCTCCAAGGCCTGGGCAGACTCAGGGCGACTCAAACCACCTATATATAGGCACTGCCCATCAGACTTTCCCCCAGTCCTTTTTTCACGGAGGGCATTACCACCAGACTCGCTCAACAGGCGAATATCCTGTTGCGAGCCACGGTAAAGACTGAGCGGCGTGACATCCTTTGCACGTAGCGGGGCCTCTTGCTGATGCCAGACGTAATAAAACACATTGAGTACCAGAAGCAGAAGAAACAACCAACGCATACAAACCTCAGGACAAAGGACACGCCATAGCTAGGCCCACGAACACCAAATCGGAAACGACCCGCGCCTCAGGTGCGATATCCGAGACCAGCTCAGCATCACCGCCTGTAATGAATACACTGTAATCATCACCCCAGTAGGAACGCGCCATCCCCAACTGCGTCAAGACGAATCCTCTGAGCATCAACGAACAGCCACGCTCTACAGCCTCAGCCGTATTGCGCCCCGGAGCCTGACTCATCAACGCCCGCTCCGCCGCGAGATCTCCATAGCGGATTTTTCGTGTATGGGTACGCAGCTGATTACGCATTAGCGGCATGCCAGGACAAATGAAGCCTCCTAAGTGCTCACCGTCCGCCGAGATGAAATCGGCGGTCACTGCCGTTCCGAAATCAAGAACCAGACAAGCCCCTTTAGCGATGTGAAACCCACCTAGCATTGCCAGCCAGCGATCGAGACCAAGCCGCTCGTAGTCGTCGTATCCATTTCTGACCCCTGACATCTCGCGCGCAGGCGTCGCACAGATGACGGAAATGCCGAACTCACGATTAAGCAAACCAATCAGCAAACCGGTCTCCTCTTCAGTTCTTACACTGACAAGGCGACATTTACCGAGAGTCAATTTTTCAAGTGACCGAAGACTGTCGACCAATGCCAAATCGGAGTCGACTACACCTTCCGCAACCGGGGCACCCCGCTCAGAGCTCAGCACCCGCCACTTGATAAAACTGTTTCCACAATCAAGCTCAAGAATCATCACGCAACCTCAAGCTGAGCTCACCACCACTAAAGACTTTTTCCATACCATCTACCTTCAGCCGGAGCGCACCTTGATTATCGATCCCCAACACCACTCCATCCACCTGATTGACACCAGCAGTGAGAGAGACGGGCTGCCCTTGCCACAAATGGTTTGCCTCCCACTCCGCCTGAAGCACGGAGAAACCGCCGGATTGGTGACGCTGCAAATAGAGCTGTAGCTGTTTACTCAGTTCAACCGCCAGAGCATTGCGCTCACTAGGTTTTCCCGACTCCAGCCGCATAGATGTCCATTGCTGATCAACTTCGTCTGTAGCTTGCATGTTCACATTAATGCCCACGCCCAAAACCACATGACAAACATCTGCCGGATCTCCGACGAGCTCCAGCAAGATGCCCGCAATTTTTTTTCGCCCGACCAAAACATCATTGGGCCATTTCAGCCCCACACCTGCCACCCCAAGAGCGCGCAGGGTCTGCATGACCGCGAGACCCACAACGAGACTTAGCCCTTCAAGCTGACGCATTCCTCCATCAATACGCAACACGAGGCTGTAATAGAGGTTTTCGGCAAACGGACTTACCCATTTACGCCCCCTACGCCCGCGCCCGGAACTCTGCCGCTCGGCCAGTACTAGAAAGGGCGCCACCCGACCTCGATCTACCGCACGCAACGATTCAGCATTAGTTGAGTCGATGGAATCGAAAACGCTGACAGACCAGCCAGCAAGACTTTCCTCTATCTTGAGCGAATCGAGCAATGTCAGCGGCGAGGCCAATTGATAGCCTCGCCCTCGAACTTTATGTATGGACAACCCAAGCTCAGCCTCCAGATGCTGAAGCTGTTTCCACACCGCACTTCGACTAATGCCCAGGGCAACACCCAGAGCCTGACCGGAATGGAATCGACCATCCTTCAGAAGGTTCAACAACGTCAGCATGCAGGTCTCGCCTCAGAATGAGGCCCGAATAATAGCCATGCACCGGGCCGCTGCATAGAATTCAAACAATCCATTTTCCTGCGGGCAAAACAAAACCCCAACTGCTTTCGCAATTGGGGTTTCGGAATTTAATCTTGACGATGACCTACTCTCACATGGGGAAACCCCACACTACCATCGGCGATGCATCGTTTCACTTCTGAGTTCGGGATGGGATCAGGTGGTTCCAACGCTCTATGGTCGTCAAGAAATTCGGGTACTGACTCGTGACCAGATGGCCTCGCTTCAGCAAATTGGGTATGGGATAGTTTTCGGTGTTTTGTGAGCGTCGAACTTTCGGTTCATTGCGTCTTCACACACCGCAATCTGGTCTCTTTCGAGTCTACAGATTGCTTGGGTGTTATATGGTCAAGCCTCACGGGCAATTAGTATTGGTTAGCTCAACGCCTCACAGCGCTTACACACCCAACCTATCAACGTCGTAGTCTTCGACGGCCCTTCAGGGAACTCAAGGTTCCAGTGAGATCTCATCTTGAGGCAAGTTTCCCGCTTAGATGCTTTCAGCGGTTATCTTTCCCGAACATAGCTACCCGGCAATGCCACTGGCGTGACAACCGGAACACCAGAGGTTCGTCCACTCCGGTCCTCTCGTACTAGGAGCAGCCCCTCTCAAATCTCAAACGTCCACGGCAGATAGGGACCGAACTGTCTCACGACGTTCTAAACCCAGCTCGCGTACCACTTTAAATGGCGAACAGCCATACCCTTGGGACCGGCTTCAGCCCCAGGATGTGATGAGCCGACATCGAGGTGCCAAACACCGCCGTCGATATGAACTCTTGGGCGGTATCAGCCTGTTATCCCCGGAGTACCTTTTATCCGTTGAGCGATGGCCCTTCCATACAGAACCACCGGATCACTAAGACCTACTTTCGTACCTGCTCGACGTGTCTGTCTCGCAGTCAAGCGCGCTTTTGCCTTTATACTCTACGACCGATTTCCGACCGGTCTGAGCGCACCTTCGTACTCCTCCGTTACTCTTTAGGAGGAGACCGCCCCAGTCAAACTACCCACCATACACTGTCCTCGATCCGGATAACGGACCTGAGTTAGAACCTCAAAGTTGCCAGGGTGGTATTTCAAGGATGGCTCCACGCGAACTGGCGTCCACGCTTCAAAGCCTCCCACCTATCCTACACAAGCAAATTCAAAGTCCAGTGCAAAGCTATAGTAAAGGTTCACGGGGTCTTTCCGTCTAGCCGCGGATACACTGCATCTTCACAGCGATTTCAATTTCACTGAGTCTCGGGTGGAGACAGCGCCGCCATCGTTACGCCATTCGTGCAGGTCGGAACTTACCCGACAAGGAATTTCGCTACCTTAGGACCGTTATAGTTACGGCCGCCGTTTACCGGGGCTTCGATCAAGAGCTTCGCGTTAGCTAACCCCATCAATTAACCTTCCGGCACCGGGCAGGCGTCACACCCTATACGTCCACTTTCGTGTTTGCAGAGTGCTGTGTTTTTAATAAACAGTCGCAGCGGCCTGGTATCTTCGACCGGCGTGGGCTTACGCAGCAAGTGCTTCACCCTCACCGGCGCACCTTCTCCCGAAGTTACGGTGCCATTTTGCCTAGTTCCTTCACCCGAGTTCTCTCAAGCGCCTTGGTATTCTCTACCCAACCACCTGTGTCGGTTTGGGGTACGGTTCCTGGTTATCTGAAGCTTAGAAGCTTTTCTTGGAAGCATGGCATCAACCACTTCGTCGCCTAAAGGCAACTCGTCATCAGCTCTCGGCCTTGAAACCCCGGATTTACCTAAGATTTCAGCCTACCACCTTAAACTTGGACAACCAACGCCAAGCTGGCCTAGCCTTCTCCGTCCCTCCATCGCAATAACCAGAAGTACAGGAATATTAACCTGTTTTCCATCGACTACGCTTTTCAGCCTCGCCTTAGGGACCGACTAACCCTGCGTCGATTAACGTTGCGCAGGAAACCTTGGTCTTTCGGCGTGGGTGTTTTTCACACCCATTGTCGTTACTCATGTCAGCATTCGCACTTCTGATACCTCCAGCAAGCTTCTCAACTCACC